>JACNJF010000090.1 GCA_014382695.1 Gammaproteobacteria bacterium
TTAAATTTATCGGTATGACAGAGAAGTAACCATATGGGCTGCTGAAGTTTCTTAGAGCATGGCCCACCCATGATAACCATATACAACGCCCAATCACTCGAATCAGCGGCCTTTATCGCCAGATGGATAGTCGGGTCTGAAGATTTTTCCAGGCGTCTTAATTCACGCCAGATCGTAACAGGCGGATTACCGAAAAATTGAAACTGTCTGATTCCCCAGGTTGAAGACCAGGCTTCGACTCGTTCAGCGGTGTCTTTAGCATTGCCTTCAAATTCTGCATCGTCCAGTTTATAACCATCGATGTTTTTAGAGATGTATTTGGCTATATACCCGGTTGCATTCAGCACGGCCTGTGGTTCTTTTTCACCACATTCAATAGTACGAGGGCAGGTCCGTGTGGCTCTCTATCACCCCGAATGACGCAAGGTACTAACACTGATGCCAAATGCGGAGGCAAATTCGGTTTGGCTCATATCCATATTGGATCGAATGTTCTTCACATCCAGCGGTGTAAATTTATGGATGACGGCTTTTGAGGGTTTTCCCTCGGAATGCATCACCGCTTCCCTGCATCACCACACGGCCTGTGGATGGCTAGCCAGATAATTAATGACTCCCTATTTTTCCCGCTCAGACAGTTAAGGAGTTGGCACGTGTTTGAAACTCGGGTATTTCTTCAATTGTTTGCATGGTTCATAGTAATCCAATGGATTAGTTGATATCAGTGATTCAATCCTGTTCTAGCCAAAACTAAAAGCAAAGCAGGTTTTCAATTCGAGTCCCCGCACGCTAAAAAGTCATTATTAAAGCGAATTAAGCACCAGGGATTTTTAATCCCTCGTAGGCTCATATAGCCGCTAAAGGTCAAATTCTAGCAAATAATGACAAATTGAGGACATTAATAAAATTCTTTAACTTTATGAAATTAAAAGAGTTTTCAAGAAGTGTATTTATTCGAGATCTGAATTTCGGGCGTCGATACGGCCAGGATAAATACCTGTCGCCCGGGGATAATTTGTTTAAATAAGCAATGTTTAAATAATTATAAGCCCTGCGATAATTTGTGGTAATTCGGCTTGAAATTTTTTCTGAGCCCTGTGTCGAAATTTTACTTTCCGGTATCACTTATCGGCATAAGGCTGTTTTCCTGTGCGCGTTGCTGTTGCCTTACTCTCAGATATGAGAGGCATCTTGAGAGATTTTTGATGGTTTATTTTTATCGATGTCGGATGGTCCGGTTAAAATAAAGCCGCGTTGAAGATGGCTTGCAGACCTCATTTTCAGTGTCTGCTGCTTTTCCACGAAGTGAGATTGAGTGGTTCTAGAAATTGGGAGCTTCAACAATCGGTCTAAATACCTGGGCTAATTTTTAGAGTCAGTGGCGACCGGTCCTGCGCACGAATCAAGCTGCCGATTTGCTGTATATGATTATAACAAATCAGCGAGTGTGAGAGGTTTACTATCCGCTAACTCAAAAGTATCCTTGGTTTTCATGGGGATGAATTGTGCACTGATTTTAAGTGTGTTTTCGATCCGCGACGAATTTTAAAAAATTAAATAATCAGGTTGTTAACGCTGTATGGGTTGGGCTATCGACTCATGCACCTTTTTAAGGTTAGCAATTTAGTGTAAGTCGCTGCATTTTTCTTCTTACCCGTTTTTAATCGTTAAACATCGTTATGTGCAATTTAACTGTACAGGGCGTTTTCGCGTTTAGATTCTGGTTAGAGGTTTACTTTTGTCTTTTTATTGGGGTATGGGTTCATTGTTGTCTAAACAGTTGAAAAGAGCGTTCGGGAAAAAAGCAGTACTGGCGTCCATGCTCTGTATGCTTTCGGGTCATGTCAGTGCGCAAACCAATGTGGATATTCGAGCGGCTTCTCCACTGGGTAGTGGAAGCAGTGCGAATTACATTGCGCATATCGCTGACTGCCGTGATCTGGTCTCGATCCAGGTGGGTGGCTCCGCTAATCTGGCTCAATTCTCGCCGGCTGAGGCGAATCGTAATCTGGCCTCGGCGACGGCCTGTGAAGTGGCTTTTCAACTGGATGCGAACAGTGCTTCTGCTCCGCAGCTTCAGCTGGAATTGCTGGATGGCACGACCCATACTCATACCGAACAGTTTTATGTTGAAGCTACGGCACCTTCCATTCAACTGGGCAGTATTGCTATCCGTGCCGAGGGTGCCAGGCAGTTTCTGGATGTCACGATAGCGGCTGCAGACGATCTCGATCTAAGCTATGTCGCGTTACAGGCGGTCGGTTTACGGGCTTCTGCGCTGAGAAGTGCGGGTGGCGTGATTGATGAAGCCAGGCCCCAGTCTTTTGCCGATACCCATGGCTATATTCGGCTCTATCCGGGTGTGGAAGGGCAAACCTCCTTCGTTGCTTCGATTGAAGTGACGACTCCGCTCAGCGCGGAAGTGATCGCTGGTGATGCGTTGGTGCTACTGGATCTGTATGCGGTCGATGCCAGCGGTAACCAAACCTCCATTTCCGAGATCAGTTTTACCGGCGATGATGTGCGTGAAGACGTGCAGGGGCTGCAGGCTTTTCCTCAATCGATCATTTTTTCGAATGCCCTGGAGCAGGTGCAAATTCTACCCAGCCTGAAATACCAGTTCCGTGGACTGGTGCCTACGCCGGGCGCCGGTCGTGGCATCAGCTATACCTCTGCTGATCCATCCAAGGTACGGGTTAGCGCGGATGGCCGGGTATTTCCGCTGCAGGAAACCGGTTTAACACCGGTGACCATCTTTGTTGCGTTTAGTGGACAACCGGTGGTGGAAATCCCGGTTACGGTTGATTTCAGTAAGGTGCTGGTGGGATTACGCGCCGAAGGCATCAATGCTGCGGGTTACCTTGAATTACCGGCATTGAATCGCTTTAATGCTTTTCCGGTAATGCTGGGCGTGTTCGATGACGGCAGTGCGGCACCTTTAACTTCTTTACTACAGCTACACAAAAGTATTCCGGCGGGTGCCGAATCACTGCTGGTTATCGATGGCCAGTTGGGGCTTAAGGCGACCCATTCGATTCCCGATGCCTCACCGTTACCGCTATCGGTGTCCTTATTGCAATACCCGTTGGTGACTACCACTATCCAGGTCACAGCGCTTGATGCCTTACCGGCTATTAGCTTTCAGGTCGATGGTGTGTCGGAAGTCGGCAGTACGCTGGTACTGGCCGCTACCGCCACCGATGATGTGGGGATTAAGAATGTTGAGTTCTGGATGGATGGGCTGGTGCTGGGACGACGCCTGTCACCTCCATATCAACTGACTCTGCCGCTCACCGCTGAGCTGGAAGGGCGCACGTTACGCTTTAAGGCGGTCACCGTCGATAGCGCCGGGCAGGTGACTGAAAGTCCTGAGAAAAAGATCTCGGTATCCGCAGCGGCTACGCCGGCTGTGCCGTCCTTTGAATTTGAATTACCACTGTCGAATCAGCGTGTGATTGAAAAATCACCCTATAAGCTCGCGGTGTCACATAATCTGGGCAATATGCCGCCCGCTGTGTTCCAGAGTGGTATATCGCTGGTTGAGTTTTTTGCGGATGGCAAAAAAATCGGTGAAAGTTATTTCCCTTCAATGGAACAACGTCCGAGCGCTGCCGATCCGAAGCAGAAACTGCTGTTCGAAGTATGGTCGATTGAAGCGGAGTCGCCTGAAATTATCACCGTACAGACTTCTCTTTCGATCACGGCGCGTATTCACAGCCGGAATGGTGGTAAGCAGGATGCCCCGGCAAAACTGATCAAGATTCTGCAAAACTCGCCACCTTCGGTCACTATTCTGTCTCCGGTTAGCGGCAGTCTGGCAACGGTCGGGCAGACCGTGACGGTGACGGCACAGGTTGCGGATGATGCGCTGGCGGCAGGCACCGAAATACAGCTTTTGGTGAACGATGAACTATTTGCCTCGAAACGCTATGAAGACAGCAGTAAACGTTTCAGCAATGCGATTACACAGCAGACCGTCAGCCAGTCGTTTGAATTGCCTATCGGCACTGAATTACTCGGACAGACCCTCAATCTGATGGTGAAGGTGATTGATTACCATCAGTCCAGTAGTACGTCGACTGTTTTACGTCTGCCGGTGAAAGGCGATCAGCCACCCACCGTAGCACTCTCTCACCCGGTCGAAGGGCAGCGTCTGGTGTCCGGGACACTGCTCGAAATACGTGCCAATGCGGTGGATGATCTGGGTGTGCGCCGGGTTAATTTTTACCTCAACGACAAGCTGGTCGGTTCCGATCAGCGCGCGCCGTATGCGGTTACCTATGCCTTACCCGATGGCATCATTAATGAACAGCCGC
The DNA here is from genome assembly GCA_014382695.1 of Gammaproteobacteria bacterium. Taxonomy (GTDB): domain Bacteria; phylum Pseudomonadota; class Gammaproteobacteria; genus JACNJF01. The sequence continues at coordinate 4,317 of JACNJF010000090.1, forward strand.
TGGCGATCTATGCCGAAGTCGAAGATGACGCGGGCCAGTTTGCGCGCAGTGTGGTGGTGAATGCCACGCTGGGTAAGGATGAAGAACCGCCTGTCATCAATCTGGTGTCGCCATTAATCAATAAAACCGATGCCGGCGATGATATTGCTGCGATCGTAGAAAACAGCGATGTGGTGCTCAAGGTGGCCGGTTACGACAATGTGGGTGTGGTCAGGGTCGATCTGTATGGGGTGCGTAAAAGCGCCACCGAGGGTTTCGTACTGACCGGTAATCCGGCGGATGTTCTGAGCGGAGCCGACTTTCCGGTACAGCAGATTCCGGGCGTACTCAACGCTTATTCCTCGTTACGTCTGGTGGCTACCCCCGCGTTCAGCGATCTGGTGGGTGTGAGCTATGACCGATACCCGGTAAAGGCGATCGCTTATGATGCGATTGGCAATTTCTCTGAAGTTTCTATCGTGATCGGCATCAGCAAGGACCAGGCTCCGCAGATCGCAAAACTGAGTCTGAATAAACGGGAATACTTACCACAGGATGCGGTCAGTGCCGAGCTCATCGTGCGTGACGATATCTCAGTCGCCACGGTGAAGCTGGATGTGCTTGACGCTAACGGCACGACGCTGGCGTCTTTTACCCATAATGCTGCCAGCGGCCTGATTCCAGCGCCCGATCTGGTTGAGCGTTTCGATTTCAGTCTGAAAGACTTAAGTCTACAAAATGTGCCACAAACGCTCACCCTGCGCGCAAGCGCGAGCGATAATCACGGCCTGATTTCCACGTCTGCTGAGCAACTGTTAAGCGTAACCGCCGATAGCACTGGACCGAAAGGGGCGATTACCGCACCTGCGCTGAACAGCACTTTATATGTCGGACGTCATTACACGTTTAATTACCGCGCCGTCGATGAATCGCCGATTAGCCACGCCCGCATCACTGTTGCCGGTGTCGTGATGCTGGATAAGAGTTATTCACTGAGCGAGCTGTCGACTCAGGTCAGCGGTTCATTCGATTATCTGGTGGCGGCTGCGAATGGCGAATTGCTGGTTAGCGTCGATACCACCGATGTGTTTGGCAATACGGCCAGTAGTAACTGGCGTTATCAGATTGAAAACGATCTACCGCCACAGATCAGTATTCGAACCCCGGCACCCGGTTCGCAACTGGTCGAAGGTGAAGCGTTTAGCGTAAATGCACTGGTAACCGATGACCGTCAGCTCAGTCAGGTGCATTTTATCGTTGAGCATGATGGGCTGTTACTGGTCGATCTGCCCGCCAATAGCAGTGAGCTGGCAGCTTTCAATAGCGGCAACTATGTTGCCAAAAGAATGCGCGTTCCGCATCGTCCGGAAACCGGAGTGACACGCGTCGGTGTCAGCGCCACCGATGATGGTGGCAATAGTGTGACCGAATGGCTGGATCTGCTGATTCTGGATGACAGCGAAGCACCGGTTATTTCACTGCAAAAGCCGACCGCTGCGTTTGCCCTCAAACCGGGCCAGCAATTCGATATTTCCGGTACCTCTAACGATAATTATTATTTAACCAACCCGGTCATCGTGATGCTCGATGACGCCGGTCAGGAGCATGTGCTGAGCTGGCAGGCGTATGGTCGCAACGAACGCCTGCAGGAAGTCCGTATAGCGAACCCGAGCACGCTCGGATCGATCGTGGTCGGAACCCGTTTCTATGTCGACTTCAAGGGCAGTGTGACGATACCGGAAGAGTTTATCCAGTTTTCCGGGCAAACCCTGCAGCTGTTTTTGCGCACCGAGGATTATGGTGTTAATCAGGCTGAAACCCTGCGCATTCCAGTCACCATAGAGGCGGATACGGATGCCCCGCGCATCACCATCAGCAGTCCCGCAAAAGTGCTGTATGAGCAGATGGATGCGTCGCTGGCGTTTACTATTTCGGATGATGTTGAAGTCGAGTCTTACCAGGCTTTCGTCAAATTTGATGACACCGATAAGCTGTTGCTAAAGAGTGCTACAGCGGTTGCTCGTAAGCAGCTATCTGTCAGCGGAATTACGTTTACCCCGCCACAACCGCTGCTGGACGGCAGTCGCGCGAAGTTTCATATCATCATCGAAGCACAGGATAGCGCCGGTAACCGTCAGCTCTACAGTGAGCTGTTTGAAGTCAGGCCGGATGCGCCAGCGTCGGTAGCGGTTGAGAATGTCGTGCCGGATAGCGGACCGGTGAATGCCGAAACCCTGTTTGCCGATTTTAGAATTCAGGATGATTTTATCCAGCCCGGATCGGCTGCCTACCAGTTTATGCCGGTGTTCACGTCGTTGAGTGGATCGGGCGACAATAACAGCCGTCAGTTCAGATCGGAAGCGCAGGTTACCAGCGCAGGTGCAATCACACCGGTGTTGTCACTGGCTTATCCGGAGGGCGCAGGCTGGAACGGTGTGCTGCGACTGGGTGCGAGTATCAGCGCAGCCCCCTATCTGCAATTCCAGGCGGGTGGGTTAACGGTTTATCCGCAACCATCGTTGAGTAACGGGGTGATCACGTTTAGCGGTGACAGCTTTAGTGCCAGTTACAGTATCGTGGCTTATCAGCGTGACATCTGTACCGCTCAGCTGAAGCAGGAAACGGTGAATACCAATATGGTACTGGATCTGTCGGCTTACCCGGCAGCGCAATATTCATCGCTGGTCATCACCCCGCTGATGCTGTCGGGTGGGCCCGATTTTATCCGCCAGATCCGGGTGGATTATGACCGGGTTGACCGCCTGCGCTCGTTTGCATCCGCCAGCGAGCAGCATAGCGTGGCCGACTTTTCGCCGCGCGTGAGCCTGATTATTGCGGATGCAGGCCCGCAACAGACCTTGGCTTTTATTGAAAGTCGCCAGCAAACGGCATTTAACCAAACCTCACAGTTGATTTCTACGGCCTTACCGGTGCCGCCTGAAGCCGCCATTAAACAGATCGATTTGCTGGCAGTGGTAACCGATCGTTTAAGCGTGCAGCGTGGTATCACCGATCAGTCTGTACTCGCCCGTCGGCTGGTCAGGCTCGATTCCGAGGCTCCCCAGATCCGTATTCAAACGCCGGCGCAGGGTTCTGTGCTGGTGCCCGATCAACGGGTTCCGCTGAAGATCCATTTTAGCGACAATAGTGGGGTCGCCAAAAACATCAAGGTTTATCAGAATCGCTCAAAACTGCTGCGACAGTTTGGTGGGGTGTATCTGAATAATGATTTAACCATACCGGTCGATGTACCCCATGCCTTCAGCTCTGGTGAGCTGGAACTGACCGCGATAATAGAAGATGAAAGCGGTTATATCGCGGAAAGCAGTGTGCGTTACCCACTGGATAATAATGAACCGCCGTTACTCGATTTTGTCGCCTTCCGCAGCTATCTGGTGGATGGTAACTATCAGAAAAATCTGACTGAGCCTGCACGCGTCAATTACGGCGAGTTCTGGGTTCGTCGCGGCGAAACCTTCAGGGTCGATAGCGCCCTGAGTGATGACGCCGGGCTTAAAAGTTACTCGATTTACCGGCTCGATCGAAGCGGTAGCCGGGCTGAATTACTGATACATCAGGAATATGCGGTGAGCTGTCCTCAGCAGCCGTTATTACGCCAGCAGGAAAATTCCACCATCACCTTCAATCAGGCTGAAGTCAGCGAATACCAGATGGTTGTGATCGATACCTATGGACATGAAGTCACACGTAATTTCCTGGTACATCCTTTATCCAATGTGGTACCAGAGATCAGAATCACCGGTCCTGCGGATAATCAGGAAATCGCCGCTGGAACCTTCCGCATCAAGGTCGGTATCGTCGCCACCGATGATCGCTGGCTGACAAAACGTGCTCTACAGGGCGGCAGTTCCGCCAGTTTTGAGCCGGTTCGGGTGTATGCCAATGGCGTCGCATTAAAGGTACTGCAGAAAACCACGCATGGCGATGCCGTATCGGGTGGGCAGTCTGCCATTGATCAGGCCTACAGCGAGATTCATGCGTCGATGGTGGAGAATTATGGCCCGGATGTGGCTGCTGATTTTGCGCATGCGGCGAATCCCTACAGTATTGAAACCGGTTATGTGCTGGAAATCCCGGCCGGACTGGTTAGATTCAATGAACCGCTCAAACTCAGTGCCTATGTGTACGACAGTGAAGATGCGGTGGGCAGTGATGAAATCACTCTGAATGTCGTTGCTGACAATATCATGCCGGAACCGATCGTGCTGAAACCGCTGGCCGGTTTTGGACCACCCGAATTTTCAGATTTTACCCTCGGGGTACGCGCCTACGATAATGTGAAGGTTGAGAGAATTTCCGTCTATAGCGGCTATGGCCTGTTAAAGAAAGATGGCAGTTATGTGCAGGAAAGTTACAGCCTGATCCGGGATATTAGCAGTATTCCGTCACAGGATTTTGAGCCGGTAACCACGCTCAATATCGATTCCCCTGAATATAGCCAGAAGCTGCATGTCGATCGCCTGGCCGGTATTCTGTCTCATTTTGCCGGGGTCACGCTGGCCCAGGTGGAGCGCTTCGATATATGGGTCAAAGTCACCGCGTACGATGTGGCAAACCAGCAATCGCGTGAAGTCAGCTATCCGGTACGGGTCGATGAAAGACCGGTGATCGATATCGTCCAGCCGAGCGAAGCGACAGCGGTGGTTGAAAGTACCCGCGTTGCAGTGAATGTAAAAGCCTTCGATGACGTGGGCATCGCCTATGTCCGCCTGCTGGCAAACTATGCGAATGGACAGCCGCCGTATGAACTGCGCCTGCGCCAGCCGCCGTATAATTTTTCGGTGCCGGTGCCGGCTTATGACGCCGTCACACTGGCCAGTAATCGCATCGATATCAGTGTCGAAGCGATCGATACCTACGGTGATGCTTTTGGCGATCTGGATAACCACCGCGCGCTGGAAAATGTATCCGTGCGTATCGTTGCTGATCAGCCGCCGGTGATCGCCTTTGGCCTGCCTTTACCCAACTCGGATATCATCGAAGGCCAGTATCTACTGGTGCAGATCAATGCGATTGACGATGTCGGTGTCGATCGCGTGAGCCTGAATGTCGATGGACTCAAGGGTGGCAATCGCAGTTTCACCGATTTGACCTTCCCGTATGAATTTCTGATCGAAGTGCCATACGGTCAGGCTGGCAGCGATCTCAGTCTGAGCGCCAGCGTGTCAGAGAAAAAAGCCCTCGCAGCACGCACCATTTCTACACTCGAGCCGCTGGTAGTGCATGTACAGCGCGATAATCTGGCGCCGGTGGTGAATATACTGCAACCGGTGACGAATGGTGCCACGGTCATTGAACGTCATTCGCTGCCGTATAGCCTGCAGGTGACGGATAATGTGAAGGTCGGTTCGGTGCGCCTGTCGCTGTATGCAGATAGCAATCTGGATGGCATTTTTGCAGAAACCGAAGTGGTGGAAGAAACTATTCTACTGTCTGCGCCTTACAGCGGCAGTATGGTACTGCGCGCAATCAATGAGTATGTGCTGGACCAGAGCAATGTGCCAAATCAGCTGAGCCTGCAGTTCAAGGTGGTCGCGCGTGATGGAATTGGGAATGAAACCCTGAAAACCATACCGCTCACGATGCTGCGTAATACTGCACCGGAAGTCACCGGCATTCGTCCTCTCGACCGGCGTGGTTTTAGCCTCGGTTCGATCGATACGATCGCTGAAGGCCACGGTCTAATCTTCAATGTGCTGGCACGCGACGCTGAAGCCGGGGTGGATAGTACGGCCCTGTATATCGCTATCGGTAACGATGAAACGCAGCTGGCCTTCAGCCTGCTGGGTGAGGATAGTGCGGCACCATTTAATTTCCACTACACGATTCCGACTGGAAAAACAGGACAGAGTATCTATCTGCGTGCGCGTGCACGGGATGTGGATGGCTATGAATCAGCACTTTCACCCACCTTATTAAAACTGACCATCGTCGCCGACAAGCCGCCGACTGCCAGTATTGTTAAACCGAACAATGATAACTCGGTCATCATCGATGGCCAGAATATCGAAGTTTTCGTGGAAGCCTTCGATGATCTGGGGGCGGAAGGGATCGACCGGGTCGTATTCTATGTGAATGGTCAGCCGCGCATCAGCGTGTTTGAAAACTATTCTAAAGCGACTGGATCGTTCGCTCAGGAGCATGTGTATCATGCGGAAATACCAGCACCGAAGGGTGTCGATGGTTTTACCCTGCAGGCGGTTGCGTATGATGTGCTCGGTCAATCCGGTGAATCTCAGCTGGTTACGGTGGGCCGCATACGGGATACGGTCATCCCCAAAATTAGTGTACTCGAGCCTTTTAATAACGAGATTCTGACGGCTGCTGATCCGCTGCGGATGATTGTGGCGATAGAAGATATCGGCATTATCGATGCGGTGAGTTCAACCCTGTTGCGCGAATATCAGGGTGCGCAGGGTCAGTGGATTGTGCTGGATCAGCTGGAGCTGCCGCTGTTCCGCAACGATCTCAGGGTGAGCGGCGACCACACGCCGGTGAGTGAGCCTGACAACCATTACTATATCTACTGGAGTGATTTCTCATCCGATAGCATTCTGCGCCGTACCGCCGAACGTAATGAGCGGGTACGGGTAGTAACCAAAGTCAAAACACCGAATCATACGGTCACCGATGAAACGGTGTATGAAGTAGGTCTGCGCCTGAGCGAGCAGCGCTTCATTGCACCGACTGCAAACAGTAGTGCTGGCACCGCAAAAGATGTGTATTACAGCGCCGTCGATCAGTACATCAGCGCGCTGCGCACGGGTCCGATGGTATCGGCCTGGTCCTCGGCCGACCCGCTGCAGATCGAGCAGGGACTGGGGCTGATACAGCCACAGTCAGCGATCGAATATACCGGTATCTATATACTCGATGCACTGGATGTTAATAACAGTAACGGACAGGGAGAGTTCTATACCTATTCGGCGCTGATGAATGGCGCGGCAGAGATATTTGCCGGCACCATCGGTGAAATAAAGGCCGACAGCAATGCGCTGTTTGCGGCCAAATCCGGCACCCAGTCTGCGCTGGCCAGCTGTAATGGATCATTCGACCTGCCGCCTGGTTGCGCCTTCGTGAATGCACTCAAGACGGAGATCCAGCGTGACTGGATGGGTGGCAGTACCAGTGCTGAAGGAACCGGTGATCTATACCTGCAGAATACCGATGCCGAGTTACTCATCTTTACCCAGCAGAATGGCGATGGCCAGTTCGGTCTGCCGTATCTGTTATCCGGCCGGGTTGACCTCCCGTTCCGTGATGTCTACGGGCTCGACCGTAAGGATGATCTGGTGTTTGTTGCGAATGGCAACGGCGGGATTCAGGTCATCGATATCAGTAATTTCCAGGCGCCTTATCATATCGGCTTTATCAAGCCCAACGGGTTTGCCAGAGATGTACAGATCAAGGGCGATTTTGCCTATATTGCGGCTTCGCATGAAGGCCTGGTGGTGGCGGATATTACCGATCCATCGTTACCGATCGTCGCCAGACTGGATACGCTGGGGGTGGCGAACCGCCTGCAGATCGACGGGGATAGAGTGTTTATTACCGATATGTCGGGCGATGGCGGGGTTTCGCAACTGAATGTGATCGATATCAGCGATCCTTATCAGCCGCAAATGCAACAGGTCATCGAACTACGTCCGGCGCGTAAGGATCTGGTATCCGACGGTGTCTACGATGTCGCAGTGCTTGGCAATAAAGCTTACGTCAGTGTGCTGTATTCCGATCAGCAGGATAAACCGGCTCAGTCACTGATTGAAGTGATCGATTTAGCCCGCTCTAATGAGAGTGGTTTCGACGCTACGGTACCGGCCATGATCCAGCGTCATGCCAGCGCGACAGATTTTGCTGCGCGCGGACTGACCTTTGCGCGTGGCGGGGTGCAGATTGCCGCCGGCCATCAGGGTATAGCCCGACTCGATCTGTCACAGTTGACCGTGCTGCATCATCAGCCTGCGCTGGATCAGCGCGATGTGCCAACCGATCTGGACCGAATCAGTATTGAGCTGTCGGCTGCCGCGATCAGTGGCACCGTATTAGCGAATTATATTCAGGTGGTTGAAGGCGATCCTCAGATCGGCATCGATGTCAGTGCGCAATTCAATCCCCAGTTTGCGCTTAGAGATGGGCTGGAACAGCGTCGAATTATCGAGTTGATCCCGAATCCGGGCAGCGAGTTAAATGCCAACAGCCAGTATAGTATTACCCTCAAGGCAGGCCTGACCCCGCTTACCGGTTTTGCGCTTGCATCCGATTATCGCTTTACATTCACCACATCTGCGGCGGGTTCTGCACTGGCGCCTGATATCGTTTCGATCTGTGCTCTGAATACCATCCTCGCGGATGGAAGCTGTACCGCTGCAGGTGGCATAGAAGGGGGCACGCCACTGATCATCAGAGGTAGCAACTTCGGTGCAAATCCACGCCTGAAAATAGGCGGTCAGGAGATTGTGGTTGAGCATATTGAGCCTGCCGGAGCGCTGGATGCGTATGATCGTATCAGCGCTACCACGATTCCAAATTATGCCGGTCCTGCAGCGGTCAGCGTGATCAATGATGCTGGACTGAAGGATACCGTGATGGGTGGCTTCACCTACGTCGATCTGTTGCAGATCTCCTTTATTACACCGGCGGTGGTGAGTACCAATCAGAACGGGATTAGCGAAAAGGTTGAGATCGTCGGTCTCGGTTTCCACGAAGGTCTGACCCTGAAAGCGTATAAGAGTGGTCATCCAGAAACTGCGCTCAATTACCGTGTGCCGGATTCCAGACTCAAGCTGTACAGTGCCGAGCGCATGCAATGGCTGGCCCCTGATTTTGACGGGGAAGGTTCTCAGAGTTACCGCGGATTTATCGATGTTGAAATCAGTGATGATCTGGGGCGTCGTTTCGTATTAAGAAATGCCCTGTTCTATGGCCGTCTCAGTGTTAATCGAGTGATCGAAACGGAACGCTCTTTCAGCAAGGCTTTTCTCGACCGTGAGTTAAGCCGCCTGGCGGCAAATAATGCCGCAGTGACCTTCAGTAACTATGTGCCTGATGCGCTCAAATTACCGCCCGGTGAGATTGTCGATATTGCCGCCGACGATGATCTGAAGCTGGTGTATGTACTCGGTCGTGGCTTACTCGGGGATCAGGTAAAACTCCCTGCGCAGATCACCGAAGCGGACTATATCCAGCATTTTTATGCACCCGGCTGGATCAGTCTGATCCGCTATCAGCGCGATGATCTGGCGAATGCCGCCCCGCGCCATGGTCTGGGTTATTTCAATCTACCGCAGGATCTGGTGGCGATGGATCTGGCGCTGGCGGATGAACATCTGTACGTGACGGCCAAAGGCTACCCGTTCGCTCATGTCAACACGCCCCATAATAATCAGGCTGTACTGCTGGTTTATGATCGACATCAGGATGTTGTGACGGATGGCGTTGAGCAGCTGGAAGGTCAGAAACGCGACGTGCTGTACACCCTGCCGTTACCGCTGAACGGCGCTCCGGAACATATTGTGATCAAGGATCGTCTGGCTTTTGTGTCCACTCAGAATGATGGGGTTGCGGTGATCAGTCTGGCTGATCCGGCCCGTCCGGCGGTGATCAGACGCCTGTCACAGCTTAGCCTGCGCGGAGTGAATTACACGCTGGCGGCAAGAAATATTAATATCATCGATGATCATTTGCATGTCATCAGTGGTATAGGATCGGCTCGTAATACGGCGGTAGTCGATGCGGTGTTTGATATCAGCCGGCCCTCCATGCCACAGATCGGGGTGTTTGAGTTTAGCACTCAGGAAAGCCAGCTCGAACCCTTTAGTCAACAGAAGCGCTATGCCAACGGCAACGCACTAAATGTGATCGATACCACCAATCCGGCCTATCAGCGTCTGTTAGCGCGCTACAACGGTTTTGGTTTTAGCGTACCCGGCAGCAGCAAGGGTGTCGATGCTCATACCACTTCGGCCATCAACATTACGCGACAATCGGCCACGGGCGATAACTGTAAAGGTCGTCTGGATACCTATTTCGGTATCTACGATGCCAGCCGTCCCGATGAAGAAATCTTACTGCTCGATGCGTTACGGGTTAAGCATGATTGCCTGGTTGCCCAATCCAGTCCGAATCTGTATGCGGGTGATAACTGGGATCGTGATCCGACGCTGTATAGCGACGATGGTCTGGCCCTGTTTGCACAGAATGTGGGTGATGCCAATGGCCAGCTGATTTATTCGCGACTGCATTTTGTCGATACCTTGATTCAGGAACTGGTCAGCAGCGTACCGCAGCATGCGCAGAATAATGTGCATCTGGATAGCGTGATTCAACTCAAGTTTACCCTGCCACTGACCCAGACGGCGAGCGAACTCGCGTCCTTTGTGAAACTGGTGGCAGAAGACGGTTCGGTGACGGGCGTGGATGTGCTTGCCAGCCTGCTGGTGGATACGGCAGATGCACGCATTCTGCATATTCAACCGGCGCAGAATCTGACGATCAATACCCGCTATAGCATCCGCCTGACGGGTGATCTGGCCAGTCGGCGTACGCTCGGTCTGGTCAATCATCAGATACCTTTCAGCACCGGTACAGCGACCGGGCCTGCAGTACGCATCGTTTCGGTGGCACCGACCGTGATGGATACCACCGGTGGTCTGCTCGACGTAGTAATCGAACATGGGCAGTCTACGCCGGTGTTTATGCTGGCCGGTGAAAATGCACCGATTCAGTCTGAGCAGTTGTTGATCAATAACCAGACCCAGTACCAGATCCTGGCACCTGCCAACCTCGCCGGTCCGGCCGATCTGCTGGTGATCAATGGTAACGGCAGCGTGGCCAGAATGATTGGCGCCGTACAGTATGTCGAGCCGCTGGTGGTCAGCGCTTTAGCGCCGGCGCAGGGTTCCCTCAACGGCGGCACCACGGTCATCATCAAAGGGCAGGGCTTCCGTCCTGGTCTGGGCACGGTCGCGGTCAGTTTTGGTAGTTTTGCGGTCAGCCCTGAGCAGGTCACCGTAATCGATACTGAAACCATCCGGGTAATCAGTCCAGCAGGGCGCATCGGCACGGTCGATGTAGTGGTGGCTCTGAATAATGGTCAGCAGGTAACGCTGGCGAACGCATTCAATTATCTGCAACCGATTCAGTCGAATATTGTCGGCAGTGGTCGCATCTATGATGCCGAACTCGACCCCAGTGGCAGCTATCTGTTAGCCGCCGCCGGTAATCAGGGGGTAGTGATCTATAACATCAATGCTTCGACCTATAGCGGTGATCAGAATAATCCTCTCAATCTGGATGATCTGCGCAAGCTGATCGACCGTAATGGGGATGGCAAAGACGATAGAATTCTGACCTCGGTCAAGTTGCCCGGTGGCTATCATGCGATTTCTCTGGCCAGTTATTTCAAGGATGGAACCGATCGGGTGTTTGTCACTGCGGCCCAACTGGTGGGCGGCAGCTATGTGAATGCCAAACTTTTTGTGATTTCCTTCGATGCGCTCGATATCAAGCAGTCAATCGTGGTCGGTGAACTCGATCTACAGACCGATCTGGCGCGCGGCCTGACGGTTAAAGATAATAAAACGGTGATAGCACTGGGTGCTGCCGGTCTCGGTGTGGTCGACAGTTTTCTACAATCCAAACTATATCTAAACGGTCAATATGTGTTGCCGAATAACAAACCGGCACTGGATGTCGCCCAGTTACCGGTGAAAGCAGGACAGGTTTCACGGTATGCCGTGGTGGCGGGTGAATTCGACCAGCTTAACAACGTGCTGCTGGAAAAAGAACGTGTTGGTGGCGGCGGTTTTTACCTGCTTGAGCAAAACACCACAAACGGTTTTAATTTACTGTCGACGCTCGATATTCCGGCCAGTAAGGTATTGATCGATGGCAACTATGCCTATCTGTCCGCCGGAGCCGGTGGTCTGGTTATTGTTGATATATCCGTGCTCAGCGCGCCACAGGTTGTGGCCCGGGTATCCGAGTTCGCACATGTTTATGATATTGCGTTAAACGGCAAGATACTCTATCTGGCGCTAGGTAAGGCCGGTATCGCGACGGTCGATCTGACGCGGCCAGCCAGTCCGGTGGTGAGCAAGGGAATGGAGGCGTTTGCCGGTAATTTCATCGATGTGGTGCTGGCCGATGCCTATTCCGCAATCGGACTGGGTGTTCCGGTTGGCGCTGGCAGCAGTGTGGTGCAGGTGATCCCGGATGTGCTACTCAAAATTCATCAACTGGAACCACTCAATCGGATTATCGATCAGACTACCGATGGTTTGATCCAGCTGGTGGCGCGCTTCAATAAGGCGATCGATCAGTGGCCAGCCAACCTGAGCCATTTCAGCGTCAGCGGTCCAGGTGGAACTGCCCTCGAGTCGACGGTCGATATCATTAATAACGATGCGATAATAACGCTATCCGCACAGGCAGTCGCAACATTGACCAGCGGCGATAGTGTCGCGCTGGATATCACAGCCGGTGTGCAATCGGTTAAGCCCGTCAGCGTGGATCAGACCCTGGTGCTGTATGAACTTGCGCAAAACCAGCATTACGAGCTGACTTACCGTGGCAACCTGCCTGAAAAAATTGCGATTAATGCGGTTGTGCCGCGTCGAGTTTCAGCCAGTCAATCGACTACAGTGACTATTTCTGTATTTGGTGCATCCACGGATATCAGTCGTATCCGGGTGTTTATCGATGGACAGGCCGCGACGGTACTGAATTCCAGATCGAGCGACTCTGAAGAGCGCACGGCGATTATAAGTGCCAGTGTGCCGGCATTGAATGCGGGTGGACAATACGACGTAACGGTCGAAGTGGAAAAGGGTGGTATCTGGCAACAGGCGACCCTGTATGGTGGGCTTGCGGTTGATCTGGCGATCAGTTTCGATCAGTTATCGCCACAGTGGGGCCCGGTTAATGGAGGCACCAAAATTCTGATCAGCGGAACCGGTTTTGAACCCGGCAACACGGTGATCGATGGCATTAAGGTCAGAATCGGATCGTTACCGGCGAGTCAGGTCAAGGTGCTGTCGACGACCCGACTGGAAATCACCAGTCCACGTGGCATACCGGGCAAAGCCACCGTATTTGGCGAAGATCGTTATCGCAACAGCACCCGGCTTGATGGCAATGATGGATTTGGCTATGGCCTCAAATTACTGTCTGCGGTTCACCCCAGTCTGGTCACACCGAGCGATGTGTGGATCGACAGAGAGACCGGCGTGGCCATCACCAATGGCGGTAATCTATACCAGGGTCGACAGGACACCGATATTGCCGGCGTCAAATTCCCAGACAGTACGCGGGCGGCGAGTTTCGATATTCAGGACCGCTTCACACCGTTACTGGTGGGTGGCGAGTCGGCTCTGCCTTCGGGCAGTGATGGGCGTAGCAAACTGCTTGCCAAGGCCGCCGCACTGGCGATCAATGGCAAGTATGCACAGTCATCCTCCGCTCCAGCTGAGGAAGAGCAACGACTGCTGGATAAAGCGGCAGCGATAGATTTTGAAACCGCGATCGATTCGGTACGGATTTTTCCGACCCTGGAACTGGAAGAGAATGTCTGGCGCAAGCGCCTGTATGTTGCCTCTGGTAAAGGCGGGGTGGCACGACTCAATCTGGATGAACAGAATGGTCTGCAGTTCATTGGCTCTATTTTAAGCGGAAAAGATCATATAACCGATGTCGCGAAACAGGGCTATGCGCTGTATGCAACGCATAATCAGGGATCTTTCTCGGAAGCCTCACCGCAAGCCTGTACGCCGGTGGCGACTGCAGGCTCTCCTGCCAACGTGAGTGTGGTTAATTACAGCGATCCGTTTGACCCGATTGAGCTGGGTAATGTGACCGATCTGGCCGGTGGGACCACGCTCGCACTGGAAGGCAACTGGCTGTATAGCGGCGGTGTGCATGACAGTATTCACTGGGCCGGCGATTGTCCAGCCACCTACGCCAATTTTCTCACCACGCGTAATCCTGCGGACCGTGCACAAACCACCTTAACCGGGGTCAATCTGCTGGATACCAGCCTGACCCGCCAGTATCCGTTTAGCGGCAATGTGCTGGATGTTAAATCGTATGGCGATTACCTGATCGTTGCTCTCGGCGGCTCGGGTGTTGACATTGTGCATGCCGATCGTCCTGAACAACGGGTGCATATCGCACTCGATCATAATCTGCAGGCGGTTGCCGGACGTGCGGTTCAGCTCAGGGTATTCGGTTCGACCCTGTTTATCTCGGCCGATACCGGTGTGGTTGTGGTCGATATCAGTACCCCTTTACAGCCCGTTATTATTTCTGCGGGTAATACCGAATCGGTCGATTCGCTGGATATTTTCCTCGATCGAATGGTCGCCGGTGGCGGTAGTGCAGGGCTTGAGCTGTTTGAATTACCCGGCGCACTGGTGATCGATTCGGCGGTTGCCGAGGGTGGATTACTGAGTCAGTCAGCGAGTGACGGTTTGTGGGTTGAATTTAATGAACTGGTGACCATTGCCTCGTTACAGGCAGCCGATGCGCTGTCATTGAAACAGATCAATCCTGACACTGCAGAAGCGAGCGCGATTGCGTTCACTATCGAGCCGCTACTGACGGGCGAACTGAGCGATGCCGCTATGCGCTATAACATTGTGTTTGATCGTATCGCTGGAGCACACTACGAACTCACTATTCAGGATGTACGCAACACCCGTGGAGTGGGGCTGTGGGCACCATTTAAGCTGAGTTTTAGTACTACGTCCGGGTTCGAAACACGGGCCCAGGTGGACCACATCAGTGGCGGCAGTTTCCATCTCAGGGATCAGCCGGTGATCACCATCAAGGGCAGTGGTTTTAGCAGCCAGAGTGAAGTTTATATCGGCAATAATCTGCTGGCATCGGCCACTTTTGTCGATCAAAACACCATCACTATCCCTGAAAATGCGACCCTGCTGTTACCACTGACCACAGGACAGCATCATCTACAGATTCGTAATGGGGAACTGGTTTCTCATTTCTACGGGGCTTTTGTCATCGGTGCCGAGCTTACTGATGCGGCCACACATGGTTTTGTGATTGCGCCGGATTCCGGTCTCAAGGACGGTGGAACCCGCATCAGGATTAATGCTGCGCAGGACTGGATTCTGCCCGGTAGCAAAGTGGTGATGACGGCAAAAAACAGTACCAATGTCATCTATACCGGTGTCAATGACCTTGGACTGGCGGCCGGTGAAGAGACCATTAATCTGCATGATAATGTGATCAATCTGAGCAGTTTTGAATTCATTCTGCCGGGTGTTATCGATCCTGATCTGTATAGCATCAGCCTGCGTATTCCGTATGGTGCAGTGACCAGGGATATTGCGATTGGTGATTTTTCCTATCTACTGGCGCAGGGCCGTTCGATAAACCTGCCGAACTATCCGCCGATGCAGATAGGGGCCAGTCTGGTGAATCAGAATAATCTGTTTGTCGGTGTAAAGGCCGGCTCTAAACCGTCGTCCTATAACCGTTTCCTGATGCAGTCCGGGCTGGAAATCTATGACATGACGATCTGGGATCGGCCGTTACGTCTGGCTCAGCTTCCAACCAGTTCAGCGGTAAGCGGACTGGCGCTGGCTGATAACATGCTGTATATGGCGAGTGGCAGAGCGGGTTTGATTGCGGTTAATGTGACCGATTTGACTAGCCCGTTGACGGTGAGTCAGTCAGCCACGCCCGGGCATAAAGCGATGGATGTGGATATTAACCGCGTGCAACGCGTACTGGCACTGGCAGCAGCCAACGATCTGGGTAGCGGGTATATCCGCTTCTTTGATATCGCCAGCGATTCTCTGGCACCGGTCAGTGGCTATGACACCATTCCACTGGATGGGTCGCTTGCAGCGGATCTGGTCGGCATGCCGATCGATGTGCAGTGGCTGAATGGTCAGCTGTATGTACTGGCTAAAACGCGTAGCGAAAACAGTGCAGAGCTGCGTCTGTTTATTTTTGAGCAGTTCGGTGCAAATCCGGTTTACAGCAGTCAGCTGATCCAACGCAGTAGCGGTTTATCCATCGGTTCCGATGATCTCGCTAATTACTCGATGCAACTGCAATACGGTCGGGTCAATGTGACCACCAATGATGAACTGATCGTGATGGACGATCGGGGCAATGGCTATGAACTGGTTTACTGGCGCAAGCTGGATGGTGGCTCCGAGCTGATGCAGTACGCGGGCGGGGTTTTCCTGTCCAATCATCAGGGTGTGATTTATAACCCGAGTTCAAGTCTGTTTGTTTCCAGTGTACAGCCTGCAGCGGGCAGTACCGTGGCCAGTGGCGAGCGCATACGCCTACAGTTCAGTAACCTGATCAATACCGAGGCTGCGCAATTGCAGTCCAGTATTGTGTTGCTGGATGCGCAGGGCCAGCCGCTCACTGTCGGCTTCAGCATCGAAGGGATCAATACCCTTGCCGGTGGCTATGTTGATATTCTGTTTGCAGACACGTTTACCGCCTCCGGCGATTTTAGTATCTCGGTACTGACCGGTATGCTCGATATCTACGGTCATACGCTGAATGCCGAGCAGCATTTTGGGTTTAGCTATCGGGGCGGATTACGTCCGCTCATCGATGGGGTAGCAAAGCTGGTTGATGGCGTGATTCAGCAGAGTTATTTCTTCCATGCCGATGGCAGCGAGCAGTTGATCCTGCAGGGCAGTAATTTTGGGGTCAGTGCAGACAATCTTCAGCTCTCGATTGGTGGCAGCCTGGTGGATAATGTCGCCATCAGTGCGATTGCGGATGACACCATCCAGCTTACCTTGCCAGCACTCGGTCTGGGTAGTATCAGTGCTTCCCCGTCGATTGAAATCAGTCGTATCGACAATGGATTAAGTTATATCCGTTACGGTGCGTTGATGATACTGCCGCAGATTGAAATCGATGATCTGCAGCCGCATACCGGCCCGCCTCAGGGCGGTAATTATGTGGATATCTTTGGACGTGGTTTCAGCCATAAAACCATCGTCAAGTTTGCCGGGGCCAGAGCGGGCGACCTGCAGGTATTAAGCAGTAATCATGTCAGGGTACGGGTTCCTTCCGGTAGCTTTGGCAGTGCTGCTGTAAGTTTTGAAAATCAACTGTTCCCGGGTGAAGTGACCCTGTCTGCGCAGGATTACTTTTACTCCGGGCGCGAAACCGGATCGGTCAATCTGTCATCCGACAAATCCAGCCCGGTGGCGGCAATGGCACTCAAAGACCAGTTACTGTATGTGGTCACCGGTGGTTCGTTTGATGTGGTGGAAGAGTCCGGTGTCATCCGCTCTCGCCTGAGTTCGAATGTGGCGCGTCTGGTACTGGCCGATGTGTCTGATCCAGTGCATCCGATCGTGCTTGAGAAAGAGTTTATAACGGATTCCAGACCCTATCATTTTGATGTCAATGGTGGATTGTCGCCAGACGGCTTTGTGGATATGCAAATCGACGCGAATGATCTGTTTGTGGTCGGTGGTCGCAAGCTGTATCACTTCGATATCACACTGGCTGCCGATCCATTATTACTGCATGACCGCCTGTTTGCAGCGCCGGTACATGCGGTTGCAGTAGCTGACGGTCTGGTTTACGTGAGTACCGATAACGGTATAGAGATTCTGCGTCTGGATGATCAGCAAAACCTGGTCAGTCTGCGTAGTATTACGGCTGCCAGCCTGGGCGGTGCGCCGGGCAATATGACGCTGGCGGATAACAGCCTGTGGCTAACCCTGCCTGCGGCACGCAAGCTGATTCAACTGGAACTGGCCAGCGGTCTGTTCAATAAGATTCGTGAAGTGAATGCGGTGGATGCGGTGGGTGCTGCGTTTACTCCGCAGGCGATTCTGCTGAGTGGTGATCTGCTGCTGGTGAGTAGTGGTGATCGTGGCACGGTACAGCTGTTTGTGATCGATAGTGATACCAGCGCTAGCCCAGTGAGTGACCTGGCACTGACCTATCTGGTCAGAAATGGCAGCCTGCACGCGGGTAATATGATCCTCAAAGGTCAGACCCTGTATGTCGCCGCCGGACAGGGTGATGTTCAGTTATTCAATATTGCCAGCTGGCTGGCCGGTAGTTACTTCAGCGAGCCTGCATTAATCAATTACCTGTCGGTAACCGGCAATGTGGCGAGTCTGGCGTTCAGCCCTGAAGCGCTGTATGCCGGAACCGCGTTCATGTATATCGATGGTGAGGCGGCGGAAAATCCGGTTGCGGCGAATGTAGCGGCAAACGTGCTGGGCGGTGGTGTGAATACCCTGCTGAACGATGGACTTACCGTGGTAGAGCAAAAACCAGTGGCCGGAGGAGTATTGCCGGTACAGGAATCGATCGAGATTCAGTTCAACCGTATCCTCGATTTTGGTCAGATTGCGAGTTCCGGCAGTAGCCTGCTGACGCTCACACTGGATGCGATACCAGTTACCGGTTTTGTGTCGCAGAGCGTCAACAATGCCGGTTCACGTCTGATCTTCCGACCACAGACTGCGCTACAGCCGGACAAGCAGTATCAGCTTGTAGTAAGTGGCCTGCTGCGCGATTCGCATGGTCAGCTATTAACCGATGATTATCGCTTCAAGTTTATTACTGCAGCGGGTAAGCAGCCACGCATACGCAATGTCAGTCCGCTGTATGGCAGCTGGCGTGGTGGCAGCGCGATTGAAATACTGGGCGAAGGATTCAGTGCAGACTCAAAGATTACACTGGGTGGTGTGACGGTTGCGGCGGAAAATATAGTCTCGATCGATGAACAACGCATGGTATTTAATGCGCCCGCTCTGTTAGCAACGCCGTCGAATAATCTGCCGGTTGGACTCGATGTGAGTAATGGACGCCTGAGCGATTTTATCGCTGCGGTGCATATCTATGTGGCTGATCCTCAGATCGATGCGATCGGGCAGTACAATACGACGAACGCCAGCCTGAATAAATTTGACCATCAGCTACTGTTTAATGCCGGTGAAACCATCGGGGTTCAGGGGCGTGGTCTGGGTATCGCTTCACGCGTACGCATCAACGGCAAGGATGTCTCGAACGTGGTGCTGCGCAGTCATGACCTGTTAACGGTCACGGTGCCGGTCGATACCATCGGACCTCTCACGTTTGAATTAAGTAACGATGGTTTCGTGCAGGATACCTATCGCAATGAGCAGCTTGAAGTCTTTTTTGATGCCCAGTCGAGACTCAATAATGCCAGTCTGGTGAAGCGCCATAACGATCTGATGGCGGTGGCCTATCAGGATGAGTTACGTCTGTACAGTTTGCGCGATAGTGCGGTGCCGATATTACTGTCCACGCTGAAGGCTGCGGGAACGGTTTCACGGCTTGATTTAAGCGATCGTTACCTGCTGTTCAGCAGTGGCGCACGGGGTGATATCGATACCTACGACATCAGCAATGTGTACGCACCGCAACGGGTTAATCGCTTTCCCAATGTGCATGAATATACGGTTAAACAGCTGATCGTACAGAAAGATCATCTGTATCAACGGCTCGATAACGGGGTGCTGTATGCCAATGTGCTGGCCACCGATATGGCCTTTATCGAAACCGCTGCGTCAGATGTGCTGGTGGATATTGCGGCCGATAACCATGGCCTGTATCTGCTGTTTGAGGATCGCCTTGAACTGCGAGATGCACGTCGTCCGACGCTGGTGATCAATTCGCATGTGCATCAGTTAAGCGGCCTGCGCTCGCTGCATCTATCCGCGTTAACTGCCGTGATCCAGAGTGAGCAGAGTGCCCAGCTGCTGAATAAAACAGCGCTGCGCTATCTGCAGTCGGATGTCGTGATCGGTGAATATGACTTCAGTTTAACCAGTCCAAATCGCTATCTGGCGGTGAACGGCGATATGGCTGCATTACTGCAGTCGGGACGGCTGCTGATTAGCGACGTCGATCCAGCGCAAAGTGGTCTGCAACTGCGTCGTGTGGCCGGCATCAAGCTCGGCGCTGCAGATATCACCAACCTGAGCTGGCTGTCTTTCTCGGGGCATCTGCTGGAATGGGTTGCCAGTGGACGTTATTACAATGTCGAGATACCGTTTAACAATATCTGGCAGTTACGTCCGGACATCATCGGTGAAGCCGATAGCAGCTTACGTCTGGGAACCGGTGGTAGTGGCGAATTCTGGCCTCAGGCTGTGCTTGAGCTGACTCAACGCAGTAGCGCCAGTTCTATTCCGGTGCTAACCCAGGTGGAAGGCTCTGAGATCAGGGTAGTACCACAGGTGGCCGCGTTTAATACCGGTGACTACTATGAACTGGCGTTAACCCGACAGCCACAAAGCGCTATCGATGGCGGATTATTGCAGCTCAACATGCCGTTACACATCGCCGCCAGACAGACCTTTGATGTTCTGCCGGCGAGTGTCGAGCGGATTTTGCCGCGCACGATTGCGCGTGCCGCGAGTAATATCGATAGCCGTGTTTTTGTAGTGAGTGGTTCGCAGCTGGATCAGGTGAATGAAATCAGACTGGGTGCGCTGACTTTTACCAGTGGCCAGTTTGTGGTGGCAGCGGATGGACGCTCGTTAACGTTTGAAGCCGCATTAACAGACCCGGGACTGCATAGCCTGGAGTTACGTCAGACTGGACTGGTGAATACCATTGCAGCGGCAGTATCGGTGGTGGAAAACATCACCCTGGATAGTGTAGCAAGTGATAACCCGCTCGGTTTGAGCAACATCAGTGATGCTGGTGGAGACCATATTACGCTGACAGGCAGTGGCTTCTCGGTCGATATGTCGGTGCATCTGTTTGCTGCCGGTCAGGGCATCCAGCCCTCGGATCTGAATGCGCTGAAGTTTACCCTGCAGAATAACGCCATCAGTTTCGTGACACCGCAAACACTCGCCGGTCAGAGCTATCAGGTTAGTATTATCCGTCCGGCTACGGCTGAAAATGTCAGCTCCAGCCTGACTCAGCGCCTGACCGCCGTTGATGATACGCGGCCTCGGGTTTCGCTCAGACAGAATCTGGGTTATGCACAGGCGTTGATCGTGGAAGGTAGTGAACCACTGGCAGTCAACAGCGTTCGCGGTTTTTCTGTGATCAAGACCTTCAAGGACTACAGCCAGTTAGCGCCGGTCAATATTTCTTCCCGCTTCGATGATCTGCAGGTTTCGGGTGACCATGTATTACTGCGCCTGTTACCGGGCCAAAGTCTGGAACATAATGCTTTTTACAGCGTTACCATCAATGGCATTACCGATACCTTCGGTAATCAGCCATTTGATACCAGTAACTTTGTCGCGGGAACCTTAACCAGCCAGTTTAAGGCACAGGATCTGCTCGCGCCGCGCGCCGACAGTATCCAGATTTATGATTTTGGCAGCTCGATACCGGTCACGCCTGCGTCCACCCTGAAACAGGGCAGAGCCTACGACTTTAGAATCGTAGCGGAGGATAACTACGTCGATAGCGACAAACTGCGCTATAGCTATCGAATCTCTGCGGATGGTGGTCTGAGTTATTTCAATAACTGGACCAGCGTGTCCTTCAACGCGGTCAGAGACGCAATTTTTAGAGTACAGCTGGGTTCACAGTTCGACACCAGCCTGACCCTGTTATTGCGTGCTGACGATGGCCAGTTTAGCGCCCAACGTCGCTTCGATCTGGCGCTGGTTGCGCCCAGTATCAACCTCGCTACTCCGGGTTTTGCGACCGATCCCGTTTTTATCGAAGAACTGACCAGGGTTGAGCTGCAGTTTAATCTGAGTGGCGATCTGTCACTGCTGGAAAGCGCCAGTATCCGGTTGTTTGAGAATGGTGCCTATGTGCCTGTCGAGCTGGATAAAAACACCGGTGCAGTGCGCATGCAGTACACCAACCCGCGTCTTAGCGATCTGCCCGAATTTAACGGTCAGGCGGTTAATGTGCCGGTTAGCCTGCGCGTCGGTTACGGCTTGCCCGGCAGCCTGCAGTTCGCCCATTTCTCCGCCAGTTATCTGATCAATCCGGATAGTACCGCGCCGCAGTTACAGGTGATTGCACCGGAAGACGGTGCCTATGTGGCCAAAGGTAAAGTGGTGGAACTACTGTTACGCAGCACCGATCGCTACGGTATCGATCATGTAGAGGTGTGTCTGAACAGTAGTAACTCGGCGGATGTATTTGCCGATACGAATGCCTGTCAGATACTGTCCGACATTACCCGGTTTGAGTTTAACGTAGCGGCTGACAGCAATACGCCACAGCTCATTCATGCCCGAGCCCTTGACCTTTCCGGTCTGTACAGCGATACGGTTCAGCTTACCCTGTATCCATTTGACAGTGATGATGAACTGGCTCGTATCAATATTATCGAGCCGCAGGATGGCGCGCGTTTCTTTGGTGGTGAAACCATTGATCTGAGTCTGTTACTGGAGCATATCAATCAGGTCGATCTGCAGCTTGAAATCTCGGCTGACCCGAACCATGCGGCAAATCCGGCTAGTGTAAGCGTTACCCGGTCTGCCGGTGAAGACGCGGTGATTCGTCGTACCCTGACACTGCCGAATCTGGCCGAGTCCGGGGTCGTGGTGCTGAATATCAGCGCTGAACAGAACGGTATTGTGCTGAAGAGCCGGCGTTACCTGAACATTGTGGCGGATAACGGCCTCAGTGAGCCTCTTGCACTTAGTGCGACACCATCCAGCGCGGTGCTGGCCGGTACCGAGTTATGGCTCAATCTGGCTGCGCCTGAAGACATGCCTGATTATAGTGATGAGTCGACGGTAACAGTGGTCGATGATGTCACTTCGCATCAGCATGCGATGGATGCCGGGCTGGTGCGTATTCCGGTGGAACTGAATGGTGCGGTGGTTGCGATTAATGCCGAACTGAAGGATCGTTCCGGTAATACCCGCGCTGAAACACAGCATATTCAGAAACTGGCCTACTTTAGTAGCGAATGGAATGCACTCACGCAGGCCGCCTCCAGTGATCTGTACTACGAGCATTTGCTGGTAGTACCCGGATTAGCCGGTGATATCGTGTGGGTTGAAAACAGGCTCAACGGCGGTTATCGGATTCTCGGACGGGATCGTGTTTTTGCCGAAAGCGATCGCGGTGAAATCACCCGCCTGCTGTGGTCAGGAACGATGCTGATTGCAGAGCAGTCGGCATCCGCTGAAATTTCCTACATCCGTCTTGCGCTAGTCAATGGCGACCTCGCCGTGAGCACCGAGCAGGTCGTTTCGGGTAGCCTGCTTGCGGCCCATGGTGATCTGCTGTATGTGCAGAATGGACGCGCTATTTCAGCGCTCTCGATGGCTTCCGGTCTGCCGCTTACCGGGCATGTTTTTGCGCAGGACATCATCGCCACCGCACAACGCGATCAGCAATTGTATGTGCTGTCGAATGATGTGATCTTTACCCTGCAGGCGACCGAACTCGCTGAAGGACTGACCTTGCAGGTCGTTTCCCAGTTGGCGGTAACGGCAGCCAGCGATCTGATCGTTGCGGGCGATGAACTGCTGCTGCTGAACGAGTCGCAGGCGAGTCGCTACCAGCTGGCCGCCGATGGCTCTCTGACAGCGCTGCAGAATGATTCTGTAATGACACTTGCTGGCGCCTTTGTACAGGCGGTGAGCGATGGGGATATTGCCTGGCTGCAGTTGAATGATACCCAGACCGGTCGTTTCTGGCAGGCCTGGCGTTCCGGTCAGCCGCTGGGTCAGATTTCGGATGATATACAGTTGCAGTTTGCGGCAGGACAGGCCTATGCGACCAGTCGGCGTGATCAGCTCAGCCACATCGACCGTCGCGCTATTACGCTCGGTACGAGTAATCGTTCACTGGCCCTGAGCAGCTATGCGCTACCGGGTGGAATATTGCTCAGTGGTGACGCTAGCGATGACAGCTACGGACAGCATCGCCTGACTGCACGCAATGCACTCAATCAGTTATTGCCGTTAAGTGCTATTCAATACTATGGCCAGTACGATAGCCTGATCAGTACCAATATAGCGCAGGGCAGGGCATGGTTACTGCCATACGGTCATGGCGCGGTGCAACTGGCGTGGGAATCGCATGGCCAGGCTGCGCTGACGCAATCGGTGTTGAGCGATACACCTTTATCCTCTGCCCAGTGGACTTTACCGGCTGAAAATACTGCACTCGCCAATGGAGCGGTGGTTCCTGCGGTGTTGAGTCTGGATACGAGTGCGCGTATCAATGCGCTGTCTCTACACAATCAACCCGCCATACTGACTGCCGGATTTGGCTACGGCTGGAGTCGTATCGAAAGCACCGGTACCCAGGTGTTGACGGCACAGCTCAATAGCGATGTGAATTTAACCAAGTCGGTGAACGGAATCGAAGCGCTGGATGGTGTGGGCGTGGTGACGGTCAGTGGCGTGGTCAATAATCAAATCTTTAGCGCCGGTACGGCACTCTCTTTTGACTATCAATCCCAGTCGCTGGCGGGCGCAAGTCTGCGCCGGATAGATATCAATCTACTCGACTTTAATGGCAATGCAGCCTACAGCGACTTACGTCTGGCACAGGCTTCCGGTCATGTTGCCCTGCGTCTGCCTTACGTGGATGCCCAGGAAAGTTTCCGTCTGCGGATTCGAGCCTATTATGGCGACGAGTATCAGTATGTTGACAATGAGATCGGCATTCGAATCGCGCCCAACTCTCAGGTTCCTGCTCCACAACTGGATGGTCTGCCGAGAACCGTGTTTGCCGATTCAGAACTCTCTCTGGCGATCGCTGGATTACCCGCTAATGGCCTGTATGGCAGCCTGCGGGTGTTTAACCAGAACGATGAACTGATTGCAGCGGGCCTGAACACGCTCGATCTCAGGGTTCCTGCGAATGCCACTGAACTCAAAGTAGAGCTGCGCATCGCTGATGATAGTAATCATGAGCGGGTATTGAATCGTGCGACCGTGGTGGTACAGCCGTTTGCTTTTGAGCCGGCTAGCGCGCTGGTTTACGATGCATTTCTGGCGGAAGCGAATGGTTACTGGTACAGCCGCGGGCTGGATCTGTTTGATCACAACGGTTTGCGCCATACCTTTGAAGGTCCGGTGCGTGCGATGACCCATGTCGGACACTATCTACTGCTTGGGCTGGAAGGTTTTGGACTGGTTCTGGTTGATCCGGAAGACAATTTCCGCGTGATTACCCATGTGCCTTACGCACCGGTAATCAAGCACCTGGCGAGTAACGGCAAACAGTTGCTGCTTGCCAGTCTGGCCGGCATTGAACTGTTTGATATACAGGGCACAGCGCTGCTACCGCGGCAGCAGGATAACACCGTCAAAAACGTGCTGAGACTGCACGCCTGGCCCGACAAATTTATTGTGCTGACCAGCGACAGCCTGCGTCTGCTGAATAATCAGGGCCAGAGTAGCGCTCGGATCAATGGCAGTTATAGCGATATGGCGGTGTTATCCGAACGTGTTGCCCTGCTCGATAATGCGGCACAGCTATCATTGTTGAACGGCGCTCTGGATCCAGTCAGCCAGCTCGAACATGTAAACGCGGAACGCCTGCTGGCCTTTGGGCCTTATCTGGTGGCCACTTCTGTGACGGGTCAAAGTCTGCAGCTGATCGATATAGCGGCGCCACAGTCGATGCAAAAAGTCGCCCACTGGCCAGTTACACTTGCGCCGTGGCGCAGTGAACCGGTTCTGGTCGCTGGAAAACTGTTGACCGGTAATAGCGCAGGCCAGGTGTTTGATCTGGTTTCCGGGGTCAATCATCAGCTGATCTATGACGCTGCAGTGGCAGGTGATGCGGCGCTCGGATTTGTGCGCGATCTTGACTACGATGATGGCGTCATTTTCAATGCGGCCGATAACTACGGCAGCACGTTGTATCAACCGGATGTGACCGGTGGTTATAGCCTGAGTGGCTATCCTGCACAGGGTTTTCAACAGGCGGCTAACCGGGTCGTCGCAACTGACTCTGCCTTCTTTGTGCTGCAACCGGTACACAACCGGGTGCGTAAAGTTTTACGCCAAAATCTGGCAGCGACGGATATTTTCAGTAATCAGCAGTATGTCGACCTGAAGCTGGGTTACGAGCATCTGATCACTGCAGCGGGTGGCACGCTGTATAGCGCAAGGCTGGATAACCTGAATAGCCGACAATCCATCATCGTCAGTAATTCAGAAAATATCCAGCAGATTGCGGTTGCCGGTTATCTGGTTATCGCTGTGACGGATTCTGGTAAGCCTTATCTGGTTGACCTGTTACGCAAATCGGTAACGTCTCTGCCGGTCACGGTTAGCGGAGGCAAAATAGCGCTTGATAATTCCTACCTGTATGTGGCCCGTGCGGGAGAGTTGAAACGGTTCGCGTTACTGGATGGATCAGCAACTCAGCTGGTGTTACCGAATGCGCTGAATATAACCGCTCTGGCACTGCGTGAAGGAAACCTGTGGCTAGGCGTGCAAAACAGCAACGGTTTTCATGTAACTGCGCTCGATGCAAGCTCGCTGCTTGAGCGTAACGATTTTCACATCGATATTCCATTTGCGGCTAGCGCCATTACCAGCTATCAGGATCGTTTGATCATCGGTATGGGAGCCCAGGGTATCCGTGAGTATCGCCTCGGATCTGCGGTTTTACGGGCTGAAGCGGCACTCAATCGGCCTCTGATAAGGGCCCAGTTTGCGCAGGATGGCGCGATCACCTTATTACCGGCACAAACCGAAAATATTGCGGTTATCAGTTACTTTATCAATGATCGCAAGGTAGCCACGACTACTGAGACACCTTTTAGCACGCAATTACTGCCTCCTAACTGGTTGCCGAACGGACAGTATTTTGATCTGGTCGCCCGCTACGGCTTACAGAACGGTGAAGTGTTAACCTCGACCCCGCAAAGCCTGTTCATGTATTCCAGCGAAAATGTGGATAACACCTTTACCGTGCAGATGTCGGTGCCCGATCAAAGCTGGGGCCCTAAACCTCTGGATATCCGTGCGCTGATCGGTAACAGTACTCAGGCCATTGCGCGAGTAGAATTCCTGTTATCGGCGCAGGCTAGCGGTCCATGGCAACTGATTGACGTTCATAATGGCCCTGAGTATGTGATCTCTAAAAACTTTGGCGTGGACAAAAGTGGTTACTACCTAAGAGCCAGAGCGATTGACGTTTTTGGAAATAGTGCAGAATCTGCGCCCAGGCAGTTCTTCCGTTTTGAGGATCAGATAGCGCCTGTCGCGAGTTTTGATATCAGCGGTGAAGCGGTTGAAGCGGACATCGGTCGTGCCGTAACTGGAGCGGCGTTCCAGATCCAGGTGGATATTCAGGATCAGCAAAGCGGCATCGATCAGGCGCTGTTGAAACGCAATGGCGTAGTGGTTGCCGCCGCATTTGAAAACGGTGTGCTGCGCTACGATGAACCCAATCCGGTACCGGGTCAGATTAACTATACGATTGAAATGCGCGACCGCGCACTCAACACAGCCAGTGTCAGTAAGATCGTGAATGTGGTGAATAATGCCATTCCGATACTGGCTATCAGCCAGGCGCCGTCCAGCATAAGGGAGCAGAGTAGTTTTGATATCTACCTGAATGCCTCCGATGATGTTGGTCTGCAAACTCTGGAAGTGAACTGGAATGGACTGGTTCGCAGCTTTACTCTAAATACCCGCTCGCTCAGCAATTATAAAGTCAGCCTGACGGATAACCGTGCCCAGCGAGTCGTTGCTTCACAATCAGAAGTGTTAACGGTCAGAGTGATCGATAAATTTGGTGAACAGACACTGGCACAGACATCGATCGTGGTGCAGCCAGATTTAGTACCACAGGCCGCTGTGCTGGGCGTTTCTGCCCCGGCGCAGGCTTTCTATGGTACCCAGATACTGATCAGCCTGAGTAATATCCAGCAGGTCGATGATGGCAATCGACTACTGGTAAGACTGGTGCAGGAAAATGCTGGTAATGATGTGGTACTGGGTGAACGTGAACTGGGTCAGTATGGTAGTTATGGCTGGTATATCCGCCTGCCCGCCAATTCACAACCGGGTGATTTATTCAATTTTAAACTGGTATTACTGGATAGCATTTCTCAGGAAACGGTTACTGGCACGTATAGTATTGCACTGTCGCAGTCACCCAACCTGATTCGGTTTGGCGCTAGCGACGGCAGCGTTAATACGGACGCTGGAGCGGTAGGTCAACAGGCCGCTTTCAGAGTCGAAGTACTGGATGCCTCTGGACAGGCAGTGGCTAATCAGTCGGTTAACTGGCAACTGCGCCGTACGGACAACGGTTACTCCAGTTATATCGGTGCGTCACAGAGTGATGCGAGCGGTCTGGCAGGGCAGTTACTGGATATCAATCACAGCGCTGGTAACTATGAATTACGCGCTACGCTGCCGCAATTCCCGGATATTTCAGCGGCGGTAAAACCGTTTGTGATCACTCCCGGAGCGACTCGTTATCTGCAGTTAAGCGCACCTCAGCAGGTTGCTGCGAATGGCATTATGAATATTGCGATACAGGCCAGCGATAAGGCGGATAACGCGGTGACGACCGACACTGGCAGTACTCTGCGCTTACAGGGTGCCAACAGTACGTTCCAGTTTACCCCGGCAGCCGGACTCGTGATCAGCGATATCAGTGGCCCGGATGGCACTATTCAGCAGGCGACGGTGACCCTGATTAATGGTTTAGCCCAGATTCAACTGCAGGTTTCGAGTGTTGCTGGTAATTACAATCTGCCGTTGATCGCTGGAGCCGGTCTGGATGCACGCATCGGCAGTAACCGGGTTTCCAGTTTACCATTACAGGTTATCGCTGCAGCTCCGGCACGTTTACTGCTGGTCGATGAAAATCTGCAGCCGCAGATTGCCGGTTCGGTTGAGCAAACCGATACCAAGCAGGCACTGGCGGTGTATCTGGCACTTTACGATGCCTATAGTAATCCGGTGCAATCGCATAATGGGGTCGATGCAAACTATCAGGTTTCGCTAGCCGTAACCGGTGCTGCGTTACTCAATGGAAATCCGAATAGCACAACGCTAGCGCTGAACAGGGGCAGGGCGCAGGTACTGGTTAAAGGCACTATTTATGAAACGGTGAGCCTGGCTATTACGGGTATAACCGGTAGCAGCGCTAGTATCGATAGTAGCAGTCAGTACCGCATCGAGTTCCGTCAGCGTCCTCCCGAACTGGCCAGCGTCACCATCGGTGCGCTCACCAACCAGTCTACCTTACGTGCTTTCTTCAACTTTGATGAAGCGGTTCGTAGCGAAGGTGCCGGCCGGATTGTGGCGATGAGTCACATCAATGGCGCGCCCATCAGCGGCAGTTCTCTGCTTGAGAATGGCAATGTGACGTTTACCTCGGCGTCCGCTGGCGCATTGACTTTGGGTAACTGTTATAACTACAGCACCCAGAACTCGGTACTGGTTGGGGTGACTAACAGTGACCCTATTACGCCGCAGACAGGGCAGGTGTGTGCACCTCAGGTGATCATTCAGCCACCCGCCGCATTGCAGGTTATCGAGGGTCAGGAGCTGGCGCTGGAATTCCTCACCGCTTCGGGACTGAATTTAAACAGCGTGAGCAATGGTACGGTGCGTCTGAACGCTCGTGAGCTGGGCTTCAACTGGTATTACACCTACTGGTCTCGCAATCGTAAGGTCACGATTCCGCACTACTCGCTGGAAACTCCGGCAGAAATTGGCGATGCCGGCTTTGTCAGTCTGCAATTGTCGGGTAGCCTGAATGGAGAGTCACTGAGTATCGGAAATGAATTGAACTTACAGGTATTCATTCCCGAGGCCGATTTTGATCTGGATGGACTGAGTAATGCGGTTGAAGTGCGCTATGCCGGCCTTGATCCGACTAATAGTGACAGTGATGGTGATGGCATCCTCGATGCGCTGGATGATCTTGATCATGATGGCCTGATTAACCGCGATGAACTGGCCAATAACACCCTGCTGGATAACGCCGATACGGATGGCGATAACCTGTCGGATGGTAATGAAGTCAACGTTTACCGCAGTAATCCGAATCTGTATGACACCGATGGCGATGGCCTGAGCGATGGTTTCGAGGCCAATTCATCACCGGCTTCCGATCCGACTCTGCGTGATACGGATGCCGACGGTATCGACGACAATATTGAAGTCCAGTACGGGCTGAATCCGGCCAGTGCTGCCGATGCCGCTGCCGATGCGGATAATGACGGGCTGTCTAATCTGGACGAAGTACTGAATAACACCCGCATCGACCGGGCCGATACGGACGGTGATACCCTGTCTGACGGCGACGAAGTGCATGCGATACCGGCGACCAATCCGCTCAGTCGTGACACCGATAATGACGGTCTCAACGATAACGAAGATTATGCCCCGGTGGTTGCGGATAGCGAGATGCCGCAGGTTACTCTGACTGCGCCCGATCTGACGCAGACTTATCTGCAAGGTCAAAGGCTGACTTTTAACATCAATGCGCAGGATCAGGGTCGAGTCACCCAGGTTCTGTATCGCATCAATAACGTACAGCAACCGACTATCCTGACGTCTGCACCGTATCAGGTGTCCATCGTATTACCCACCAATGCGGATAGTCTGGTATTTGAAGCACTGGCTATAGATACCAATGGCAATCAGGGCAGCACTGGCCCGTTAACCGTGAATATCATCGCCGATCCGTTAACCACCGTGGTGGGAACCGTGCTTGATAACAATGCGCTACCGATCGAGGGAGTGCTACTCACGGTGAATAATCTGCAGGCAGTGAGCCAGGCCGATGGTAGTTTTGTGATCAATAATGTGCCGGTTGCGCCGGGTGATGTCACGGTGCTGGCCAATATCGTGATCAATGGAGTGACCTTCATCGGTGGTAGTAACAGCGTTGCGCCGGTGCGCGCGGGTGTGACCAATGTGGGCCAGATTCAGTTGATTCAGGATCAGGTCACGGTGGGTTATTTTAATAATCGCTACGGTTCGGGCCAGACTTATCAACGCTTCATCATTGAACGGGCGGGTATGGAAGCGGTACAGATCACTAATCTAGCGACTTTTGATCTATCCACGGTGGATATGCTGATGGTCGACTTTAATAACTATTACACCTGTACAAATGGTCAATACTATCCAAATCGTCAGCGCGTATTCGACTGGGTTGCCGCGGGTGGCACATTGATCTTCCATGAGGACCGTTACTACAGTAATTTCTGTTCCGGCTATAACAGCCTGCTACCCAGGGTACCGGGCAGCTATAGCACGAACTTCAATAGTTACGCTATCTATCCAGAGAACAGTGCGAACGAGTTTGCCAGTGGTTCGGGTGGAGAGTTCAATGGTTTCTATCAGTCATCACAGGTGTTAGGCAGTGTCCAGCAAAGCTCTCTGATCGCCGAGGCTACACCACTGGTGTTCAACGGCACTCCTGATCAGGGTTACATCGTTGGGCTGGATTATCCATGGCAACAGGGCCGTGTTTATTACAGTACGATACGGCTCGAATCGATCTCCACCAATTCAGCAACGCATACGCTGTACGCACCGAATATGCTGAGTGGCATGTTTACCCGCTCATTGCCTGATAGCGATGGTGATGGCTTGCCGGATCGGATGGAAATCATTAACGGCACCAACATCACGCTGGCGGATACGGATGGCGACGGCATGAACGATGCCTATGAAGTGCGTTACCATTTTAATCCTTTGCTGGATGATGCAACGGCCGCTCTGGATAGCGATAATGACGGTGCGAGTAACCTGCTGGAAAGCCAGTATGGTTCCAATCCGAATAGAACGGATAGCGATCAGGATGGATTGATGGATGGTGCCGAAATACTGCATGCATTGCCTTCTGATCCAACCCGTATCGATAGCGATCTGGATCGTCTGAATGATAATCAGGAACGCAGTTACGGAACAGATCCGAAAAATCGTGATACCGATGGTGACACCATCAGCGATGGCGATGAAATCTATAACTATGGTTCGAATCCATTACTGTTCGATTCGGATGGTGATGGCCTGGGCGATGCACTGGAAATCAACAATGGCCTGAATCCATCCTATGGTGGTGACGCGTACAGCGATAACGATGGTGATGGCCTGAGCAATCGTGATGAACTGCTGATTCATGGCACCAACTATAACAATCCGGATGGCGATAACGATGGCCTCAATGATGGACAGGAAATCGCGGCTGGCTCTAACCCGTTTGATGCAGACAGCGATGATGATGGAATCCTGGATGGGAATGATGCCGAGGTTCTGATCGCGGATACCGTTGCACCGGTTATCCAGCTGATTTCACATGCGAATAGCCTGAACGCGGTAACTGGCGAGACCATCCGGTTTGTTTTCGAGGTGACGGATAACGGTCAGATCGGATCAGTCAGTATGGCGACTTCACTGAATGGCGGTGCCCTCGCCAGCACCACTCAGCAACCGTATCAACTGGCGTTTACGGTAGATGGTCTGAGCAATGTCTACACGTTGTATTTTAGCGCCAGGGATGTGAGCGGGAATGCAACCACGATCGGTCCAGTTACGATCAACCGGATCGCTGATCCACTGACTCAGATAACGGGTCGAATTGTCGATGAGCTGGGACGGCCTATACAGGGCGCGGAGATTAGCTATGCCGGCTCGATAGCGGAATACTCAGACAGCACGGGTCAATTTAATATTGATGCCGTCTCTACGGTGATCAATCCTCTGGCACTGAATATTTCAGCGCAGTTTGGTCTGCAGCGAGTTTCCACTGCTATAGAGGCAAGTCTGATACGCAGCGGTATCACCGACCTGGGCACCATTGAGTTACGCGATGACAGTTCATCTAGTCTGGGTGGTCATGCAACGGTGGGTTATTATCATCTATCTTATAATGCCGGTATCAACTCTCAGGTGGCGGCGATAGTCGCGGCTGGTCTTGACGCGGTGAATATTGGTGATATGAATACGGCCGATCTGACCCAGTTCGATATTCTGTTTGTCGAAACTAACGGGGGTTATCAGAACAACTTCTTCAATAACCTGCCCAAGATTCATGAGTTTATTCATAATGGCGGGGTTCTGATTTTACATGACTGGGGTGCATCAGCTGCATCGGTATTGCCAGGAAGCCCGGCAACTTATGTTTATAATCCAAGCAATGATACTCAGTTACTAATCTCCGATCCGGCGTTTACGAACGGGCCGGGTGGGGTTATTGATAACACCACACTGGATTTTGGAAACAATTCATCACACGGTTATGTCGATGCGAATAGCGTTCCCGCTGATGCAGTCGGCCTGTTGAGTAAAACCAATACCAGTCAATGGGTAACCTATGCCTATCCGTATGGTGCGGGTAACGTGATCTATTCAACCATACCGCTGAATCACTATCTGTCCGGAAATGGTTCTGCCGCATTCAGAGATATCTATGCGCCAAACCTGCTTAACTATGCCAGCACCTTGCTGATGGTCGATACCGATCAGGACGGCGTCTCTGATTATGATGAAGTGATCGCCGGCACCGATTATCGCTTAGTCGATACCGATGGTGATGGTCTACAGGATGGATTTGAAATCCGTTTCGGTTTTGATCCGCTGGTTTCAGGTGAACAGTTACTCGACAGCGATGCGGATGGTCTGAGTAATCTCGAAGAACAGCTGAATGGCAGCAATCCATTACTGATCGACACCGATGGTGATAGCCTGTCCGATGCGGATGAAGTCAATCTGCACCATTCTGATCCACTCAGCAGTGATGGCGATCATGACGGCATCAACGATGTCACAGAAATTGGACTTGGCACCAATCCGTTATCCGCCGATAGCGATGCTGACGGGGTTGACGATTACGCCGAACTGTTTAGCTATAATACCAATCCATTGAATAGTGATTCCGATGGTGACGGTATGTCGGATGGCTTTGAGGTTCAATACGGGATGCAGAATTCCGATGCGTCAGCGGATAATGATAACGACGGCTTGAGCAATGCACAGGAATCCGCTGCTGGCACTAGCCCCTATAGCGTTGATACGGATGGTGATCGGCTGAGTGACTATGCAGAGTACCTGCTGTATGGATCTGACCCGAGCCTGCCTGACACGGATGCGGGCGGTCGACGTGATTCGGATGAAATCCTGCTCGATACCACCGATGTCACACTGGATGATGATTTAACCTCTATCACCGATACCTATTCCTATCTGCAGAATCAAAGCGGCAATAGCTGGCAGATTCGGGATGCCTACGGGTTTGTCACTGATGGCTCCCTATTCAGTAATGGCTTCCGTCTGTATGTGAATAACAGTGCCTACACCGCTGACTATATCAATGGGTATTATGCGACGGGGTCCGCTGGACAGGAGCTGTTCTTTAATATTCAGAGCCTGAGTGGTCTGCTGGTGGGGCGTCGTGTGTATGTGCCCACAGCTGGAACGGAATTCATTCGCTATCTTGAAGTTCTACATAATCCGGGCACTACCCCCATTACCACCACGGTGCGTAATGATGTTTACTATTATAGTGGCAACCCGGATGTCGTGACTCAATCAGGCGGTAGTCAGCTGAGCTCGAATGACCAGTACCTGCTGATCAGTGATCTGAATAACATCAATCAGCCGGTGGTCGCGCATGTTTTCGCCGGTCCTAACGCTGAAACTGGAATCAGTTCCAACAGTACGGCTGCGGATGGTTCCCAGTCCTGGAATATCACGCAACAGTTTGAAATCCCGCCCGGGGAAACGCGCTATGTTCTGCATTTTGTCGGCAAGTATGGCAGTACGCAGGATGCTCAAACGAATATTCAGACGATCCGTACACTCGGTGGCAATGCACTGGCTAACCTGTCAGATGATATTCGCAGTCGTATTGTTAATTTCTATGCCTACCAGGACACCGATTTTGATGGCCTGACCGATGCACAGGAATCTGCTCTGGGAACCCTGCTGGATAACCCTGATAGCGATGAAGATGGCGTGAGTGACAGTGTCGAAGTCCTGTTAGGTACCAACCCACTACTCAGCGGTGATCAGTTAAGCACGACGATCAGTGGACGGGTGATCAATAGTGTTGGTAGCGGTATTGCGAATGTAACGGTATTACTGGATAGCGGTCATCAGACGCTGACTGATTCGAATGGGCAGTACTCATTCCCCTCAGTTCTGATTGATCGGCAGCATTTAAGCCTGACGGCTACGCTCGACATTAATGGTGAAATTATCTCTGCCAGTAGCGCACAGATCACGCTCAATCTGGCCGGTGAAACGGTGGTCGACAACCTGCTGCTGAGTTATCAGTCTGCTGCGGGTAGTGCGGAAGATATTACCCTGGCGAATTCGGGTGTGCGGCTCTCTCTATCGGATGACTCTTACCAGCAGATTGGCTTTAGCAATGGCTTTACCTTCAACTTCTTCGGGGTGAATTACAGCAACGTGTTCATCGGTTCGAATGGTAGTTTAACGTTTGGTAGTGGTAGTGCTTCCTACTCGAATGGGGTACCCGGCGATCTGGTTCAGGGCCTGCCTCGAATCTCGCCGTTATTTGGTGATCTTAATCCGTCTTCGGGTGGTTCGGTGTATTACCAGCAGACAGCGAACAGCTTTAGTGCTACCTGGCTGGCGCTCAGGGAATATGGCAGTAGCAATGTGCATACTTTCCGCGTTACGCTTTTCGCAAACGGACAATATCTGATTCAATACGGGGATATGACGACCACATCCGGACGTCGATTCGGTGTCGGCGTTACCCCGGGTGGTGCGGCGGTTTACGAAAGTGTCGACTTCTCAGAAGCCGCAGGCACGGCTCCGACCGGTCCTGCGATTTATGAAGTATTTAACAGCATGCCCAGCTTTGATCTGGAAAACCAGTTGATCGTGTTTAAGCCGGAAGCCGGTAGATACCGCATTTACCGCAACCTGTGCGACGATACCGATCAGGATGGTCTGTGTGATATCGAAGAAGTGCTGATCGGTAGTGTGATTGGTAATCAGGATAGCGACGGTGATGGTATCCTCGATGGCAACGATCCGAATCCAGTGTTATTCGATAGCACCGGTCCGCAGATTGAACTGCTGTCTCCAGCGCCTGGTCGGACTCTGG
The DNA here is from genome assembly GCA_014382695.1 of Gammaproteobacteria bacterium. Lineage (GTDB taxonomy): Bacteria > Pseudomonadota > Gammaproteobacteria > JACNJF01. The sequence continues at coordinate 40,326 of JACNJF010000090.1, forward strand.
TCCGTAGCTCAGCTATCCCGTTGGAACTCCACATTGCGGATAGCGGTGGACTGGCTGAAGTCAGGCTAAACGTGGATAACTCCGAGTTTATCTACAGCTATAGCGCAGAACAGTCGGTTCAGGTGAATCTATCTTACAGCGTACCTTTGACTGCTGAGACCGTGTCGATCAGTGTTTCTGCGACCGATCTTTCCGGTAATATCAGTAATTATGGCCCTGAGCTATTCAGTGCCATTGATGACCCGAAAACGACTGTCAGCGGAACGGTAAGCTATCAGTATGGTTCTGTCACCAGCCCCATTGCAGGTTTTAACGTAACCCTTCAGTTAACCGGTAGCGGCGAAACTTTCAGTACCACAACCGATCGTAACGGCGTATTCAGTATTGCCGATGTACCGACTATTTATGGTGATGTCAGAGCCCAGGTCAGTGGCAATATTGCTGGCTACTCTCAAACTCTATATACGGGATATGCTGCAGCTATAGCCAATGGTGTTACAGAGTTGAGTAACCTGAGCTTTAATTATTACATCTGGAGCTATGACTTCGATAACGATGGTCTACTCAATATTCTGGAAAATAATGCGGGTACCGATTCGTATAATGCGGATACCGATGGTGATCGGCTGAGCGATAATTTTGAGGTACTCAATAGCTTTGACCCGTTAATCGTATCGCTGGAGGCGTATGCGCTGGATACGGATAATGATGGCCTGACCAATCAGCAGGAAATCGATGCGGGCACCAATCCAGGCGTTGCGGACGGTGATCAGGATAATCTGAGTGATTCTCATGAAATCAATATCTCTTTCACCGACCCGGCTAATGCCGATACCGATAACGACGGCCTGACCGATGATTTTGAACTGTCACTTGGTACTGATCCGCGCAACAGGGATAGCGATCTGGATAATGTGAATGATCGACAGGAAATCGATAATGGACTGAACCCGCTACTCAGTGATTCGGATAGTGATGGAATGTCTGACGGCTTTGAGTATAACTATGGCCTGCTAAACAGTCCTGCGACTGACGATAATGACAACGATGGGCTGACTAATCTGGCCGAATATCTGGCTGGCACCAGTCCGGTCAATGTGGATACGGATTACGATGGCCTGTCCGATCATGCTGAGGTGGTTAAGTATGGAACCTCAGCGCTGAATGCCGATAGTGATAGCGACAACTTTTACGATGTGACCGAATTGTTTGTTTATCATACCGATCCTGGCTTGTTAGATAATATTTTCAGTGACGAGTATCGCTATAACGATGCAGTGCTAAACCCCGGGCTGAGTGAGGGGCCTGGCCTGGCAATTCTGAGTCCACAGATATTTAACATTAGTTATTACGCTTTTAACTTTGGTCCGATGAATGCTTATGTAGATCGGTCAGGCTTACTGGAAAATTTAAAGAGTAGCAATGGCCAGTATCTGGGCTATACCGGACAGTTGTATGTCAATAACAACCGTTACGCGCCTAACGATCAGCTACTGCAGATGACTGACATTGGTCAGGTCTATCTCGGTGCTGCTACCTGGACCGATTCAACCGTTGCTTACCAGCGCTATTACACTGGTGAAGATTTTGTGCGCATATTACATATCATCGAGAACACCTCTGAGCAGAGTCTGCAGACAGAGATTGCGATACGTTCGGGTTACGGTGGATCTAATCGAGACATCCGGGTGCATACTTCGGATGGTAATGAGATCCTGCAAACCGGTGATGATTACATCATCGTCGGTAACCCCTATGCCGCAGCGCTCGACCAGGGCTATATCGTGCATGTGTTTGCGAGCGGTGCGGCCACACAGAGCATCACCAGCGACAGTTATGGCTATAACGGACGGAGTGACTGGCAGACCAGTTACCGAATCAATATGGCTCCTAACAGCAAGCGTATCATTATGCACCTGATCGCCACGGCCGATACCCTGGAACAGGCCCAGATCATCGCGGCTCAACTGCCACTGGATTCCGCGAAAACCTGGGCAGGTATGTCTGATGCGGATAGTGCGCTGGTGGTCAATATGCAACCGGTGAGTCAGATCAATGCCGCGCTGAATCTGCTGGTACCGTCTTTATCGACCTATCAGGAAGGTGATTCGATATTACTCGCGGCCTCAGCAACCCTGGTTGATAGCGTGGATTTTTATATCAATGGCATCAAGCAGTCCAGTTCCAGCGCAGAGCCGCATATCTATGCCCTTAAATTACCGCGTGTAGCCAATGCCGGCAGCAGTCTGACCTTTCAGGTTAAAG
>JACNJF010000054.1 GCA_014382695.1 Gammaproteobacteria bacterium
AATACGGTATTCGAGTTACACCTGAAAAATAATCCTTCAGGCTTATAAATTTACTTATTACTACAAATTCAGTATTAAAAAAACCAGAAAGGTATGCTGAGCGCCATGTTACTTCACATACTCAACATCATTGCGCCGGTTTTCCTGATCATCGGCGTCGGCTATAGCGCGGTTCGCGGAGGCTATTTCGCCGATAACCTGGTCGATGGGCTGATGCGCTTCGCGATTCTATTCGCAGTGCCCTGTCTGCTGTTTCGCGCCACCTCAAGGCTGGATTTATCGACCGCTTACGACTGGCGTATCATGCTGGCTTTCTATAGCGCTGCCGCCATCAGCTTCACCTCGGTCTGCCTGCTGGCCTGGTCGGTTTTTAAAAAAAATCCGGGAGAATCGGTTGCGATCGGTTTCGGTGCACTGTTTTCCAATTCGGTACTGCTCGGGCTGCCCATTTCAGAACGCGCCTGGGGGATCGATAACCTGTCCACCGTGTACGCCATCATTTCAGTGCATGCCCCGTTCTGTTACCTGCTCGGCATTACCACGATGGAAGTGGTGCGCTCCGATGGCCGCTCCTGGACCGCAACCAGTCGTATCATCATCACCGCGATGTTCCGTAACAGCCTGATGATCGGCATAGGCCTGGGCTTTCTGGTGAATCTGTCCGGCGTTGAGATGCCGCAGATACTGACCTCATCGGTGGATATCATCAGTAATGCGGCGCTACCGGCGGCACTGTTCGGACTGGGCGGCGTACTCACGCGCTATAAATTCAGTCATTCGCTGGGGGAAGTCAGCACCGTATCGATGTTTTCGCTGATCGTACACCCCAGCCTGACCCTGCTGATCTGCTACCTGCTCGGTGTCGATCAGTCTATCAGCAGAACGGCGGTGCTGATCGCCGCGATGGCACCCGGCATCAACAGTTATCTGTTCGCCACCATGTATCAAAGGGGGCAGAGTATCGCCGCGAGTACGGTATTGCTGGCGACCACGCTTTCGATCGTGAGTGTGAGTAGCTGGCTGTGGATACTGAGTTAAGATCTGTGGCCTGAAAGATAAGGGCGCAGGGATGAAACGGGGTTGTAGAAAACGGGTTACTGAGCTTCGCGTATACGTTGCTGGCGTTCCTGCTCTTCAGCCATCGCCGCTTCGATTTCGCGCAGTACTGCATCGACATCGGCAATCTCGGTACTGTCTTCAAAGCAGCCGCTAAGCTCGGTTTCAGGATGTAAATCGCCCGCTTCGTAGAGAGCCCAGATTTCACTGCCGTAGCGGGTATCCAGCAATTCGGGAGCGTACAGGCCATAGTAGGCGGTAATTTTATTCACGTCGCGCAACAGAAAACGTTCGGCATTGTTATTCGCCGCCGCATCCACCGCCTGCGGCAGATCGATAATGACCGGGCCATACTCATCCACCAGCACATTAAACTCTGACAGGTCGCCATGCACCAGCCCGGCACACAGCATGCGCGTCACGTAACGCATCATTAAAGCATGATCTTCTACCGCCTGTTCAGCGTCCATCGATACATCGTTCAGGCGTGGTGCTTCGCGCCCCTCGCTATCGCAGATCAGTTCCATCAGCAGCACACCCTCAACACAGGCATACGGACGCGGGACCCGCACACCGGCATCCGCCAGTTTAAACAGGGCATCGACTTCGGCATGCTGCCAGGCATCTTCCTGCTCGTGACGACCGAATTTGGAATGTTTCTGCATCGCGCGCGCACGCCGGCTGTTACGCACCTTGCGTCCTTCCTGATACAGCACCGCCTGCTTGAAGCTGCGATTGTGCGCATCCTTATAAATTTTGGCACAGCGAATCTCTGCGCCACAGCGCACCACATAGACATCGGCTTCTTTACCGCTCATCAACGGACGGATGACTTCATCAACCAGACCATCATTCACCAGCGGCAGGATTCGTTTTGGGATTTTCATAGCGGCCTTATACCCTATTTGGGCGCAGGATCAAATTCTTTTAAAGGGGTCATAGCTTTAAGCTTCAATCCGGTTACGCCGTGATGTAGTCAGGCTGTTTTACGTTTCACTTCTATACGGGCATAAATCTGCATCCATACAGAGTCCCGCCGGGTCTGAAATTCACAGACGACAGCGCTGATGACCTTTAATTTATTAAGGTAATAGCCACCGATTCAGGCTATTCCAGCGACCGGTGCATACAAAAAAATGTCCCGACTTTTAATGCTCAGAGTCATCGGCTAACGGAACCTAAGCAACACTTTCTAAATTAATTTTAATTTTTTTGGAATAAATTTTCTGCTCATCGCATCTTTATCTGTAAGCCAATCACTTTGATGGCTAAACCATAAAAATCCAGAGGAGAAATCATGCAGAAGTTAATATGGCTATATGCCGCCTTTTTTTATTTACTGGGAACACAGTTTGCAATTGCCGCTCCCGCTACAGACGACAAACCATTTGCCGAGCAGAAAATAGTTTTACAGATCAGTGACCCAGACCCCTTTAAACAGACACTGGTATTAAACGTGGCCAGTAACCTGATCAAGCATTACGGACAGGATAAGGTCGATGTTGAAATTGTAGCCTTTGGCCCCGGCTTAAGACTACTGTTTAAGGATAACGCCAATAGCCCGCGTATTGATGGCCTGAGCGGAAGCGGCGTGCGCTTTGCGGCCTGTGAAAACACCATTGCCGGAATGACCAAACAGTTAGGGCATGCTCCAGAGCTACACAGCAGCGCTACCCATGTGTCTGCCGGGGTTGTCAGAATCATCGATCTGCAGGGGCAGGGTTATAAACTGATTAAACCTTAGATCAATACCCGCCCTGGACTCTCAGGGAAAAATTAACGGTTAGTCCTGCTTTCTGCAGTGTAAGCAGGATAACCGTGCATTAATGAAAAGTGGAACTCCCATTTTTCGAAATCTATCAATCATTTGCGTTATCGATGCTGTTGAATCCTAGCCCGTACCAGGATGCGGCTATCAACACGACTCTGAAAAAATACAGAATCTCGCTAAATGCAAACAGGAGGAATCTTTAGTGTTAAATTTTAAATTGAAAAGAAATCTTTTATCGTGCGCGTTAATCAGCAGTTGTCTGCTGTCACCCGTATATGCCGCTGACTGGCTTTCGTTACAGGGCACCGAACCGGAAAGTACCGCGCCCCGGATTAAAACCTGGGGCTTTATCCAGGCCCAGTACCAGAAAGACATGAGTGACGAGAGAGCCTCTACCGGCGGCTATATCCCACCCAAACTGATCGGCCCTAATCTGACTTCGCAGGAACAGTTTAATGTCAATCGTGCCAGACTGGGTGCGCGTGGCGCAGGCTTTCCACTGGACGGAAAGGTGAACTACTTTTTTCTCGCCGAATTCGGTAACAACGCTATCACCGCACCCGGCGGCGGTGCCGCTCGCATCACCGACGCGAGTATTACGCTGAATCATATCAAGGGCGCACGTATCCGTGCCGGTCTGTTCAAGACCCCCGGCGCAGAAGAAGGCCTGCAGGCGATTCATGTATTTGACTACATCAACTTCACCGCTGTCTCCAATCAGTTACTGCTGGAACGTTTTCCAAATCAGCAATATACCGCCAACGCTGCACCGGTGACCTTACCGGCTCCGACCGGGTTAGCCGCCTTTGACCAGCCGGTAGGCGCTTTCCGTGATGTCGGTATCCAGGTTTTCGACACCTTTGCCAACGATGACTGGGAGCATAGCTATGCCGTCATGATGGGTAATGGTAATGGGCTTAACTTTGGTGATAACGATGACAATAAGGATACCTATCTGTACTGGTCATCTGAAAAGGTATTTGGCGGAGAAGGTCCACGTCGCCAGGGTCTGAAACTGTTCGCATGGACTCAGACCGGTAAACGCTATCTGGATAACACCAATGACAGCACGCATAACCCGAAAAAATATAATCGTGACCGCTCCGGCCTGGGTGCCAAATATGTTAAAAGCGCTCTGCGTCTGAGTGCTGAATATATGAAAGGTGACGGTATGATTTTTGTTGGCCCGGATAAACCCACCTTCGATATCAATGGTGCAGGTCCCGGTGGCGATGGCAGCACGGCTGAAGCCTCCGGCTGGTATATGGATGCAGGCTACAGAATACCGGCGTCAAAATGGGAAGTCGATGTGCGTTATGACATCTACAACCGCCTCGAAGGCGACCAGTTTGAGTTTGAATTCAAAACGCTAACGCTGGGCGCTCAGTACCACATCAATAAAAAGACCCGCGTCAATATGGAATATGCCGATCGCAATATCGAAGCCGTCAACTTTGCCTCCGGTGCAGGTCCAAACGCAGAACTAGAAGGCGTCAAAGGCAGGCTTGCGGTGCAGCTAACCCATATTTTCTAAGCCCCGCATCACAGTATTTAACTGTTAAAACAGGGGCGGATTCAGTCATTGTATCGACTGAATCCGCCTTTTTTGTTCGGATTTCTGTGGCTAAAAGCCGTAATCCAGCCTCATCACAGACAACACCACCACCCTTCATGCGCTCTGATCAATGGATACCGGATCGAGTCCGCTATGTCGACTTCAAGTTAATACACCGCGCTAAGACATAGTTCAAAATCACTTGAAGACATCGTCATACCAGCGAAGGCTGGTATCCAGTACCGACGAAACCCGTGTCACGACCCCTGCCATCCGTTCGCTGGATACCGGATCGAGTCCGGCATGACAACTTTGTGAGTAAATCGAGCATTCGTCCAACTCTCGTCATACCAGCGCACGACTGAAGGGATTCAGGAGGTAGAGCGAAGCAGGAAGCCAGAGCCGAGGATGGTATCCAGTTTCCTCGCAGGCAACACCATCACCCTTCCTGCGCTCTGATCGGTGGATAGCGGATCGAGTGCGCTATCACGACTACTTTAAGAGACTCCAGTATTCTTCAGCTGCTAACTTCGATGATGTCATTTAAAACCAGACTCACTGACAGGGCAGCGGCTGCGGCGAGTAGCTGGTGTCTTCGATATCGGTTTTTGTAACCGGAAAATGATGGGTCGTGTTGGCCCGTAGAAAGGTAATCGGTGAGAGTGAAAAATCATCCTGCTTCGGTTCACAACTGGAAACTATAGCAATCTCGCCCTGTTTATAATTTTTAATCTGATCCAGATTAGTCACTTTGGCACAGTTTAATTTCGGCCCGCTCTGTCCACTCGTACTGGTATACTGATCAGCCGGTAATATCATCACGATCTCTTCGCCACTATCGGTTAAATCTTTTCGGCTACAGCCCATATCCAGCTTCATGCTGCCACTGCCCTTATCACTCGAAAACACACTGGTTTTTATCCACCACAGACGGTATGCCTGTTCCTGATCCAGATTATTTTTACTCATGATATCGCTCTGATAAAGCGTGTGGGTACAGCCCTGAATCAGTAGTAAACTGATGATGATAAGCATTTTTTTCATGGTGTTCTCCCTGTATTGATTAATACGCTTTCAGCTATGCTGATGTTGCCACTTAGTTGGCCATCATATCGACCAGAATATCGCCGACTTCCGGCAAATCCCAGTAGGCGGTATGCGCCATCATCCACAATTTTCCGGTATTCACCGGCACGTCCTTGATAAACCAGCCCTGTGATTCATCCTCTTTCTGGTACTTTTCGGCGATATCGAAACCATTGATGGTTTTTCCAAAGACATTCCCCGAGACCACCGGATCATTCCGATCCCAGCAATTTTTCCAGCGCAGTAACTTGCTGCCTGGCCCGAGCTTGCTGAGTGAGGTTCTACCTTTACGAAACATGGATAGACCGATCGGCGAACCGATGGTGAGCAGGCCCTGCACCGGCCATGTAGTACGACGATCACGCTCAAACAGAGCTTCGTCCCGAATCAGTTCATTGACCACATCCAGTGCATAGATCGAACCCAGGCTGTGCGCCACCAGATAGCAGGGATTACCCTGTTCATAATAATGTAGAATTTTCTTTTTCAGTCCATCCCGCACTTTTTGTGCAGTTGAACCATCCTGCAGATTAAGTACCACATCACCGATCAACTCCATCGACGACTCTGCCAGCTTGCCGGCCAGCGGTGTTTTGGCAATCAGCTTGATCAACGATTTGATCGGCCCAATCGCCCTGTCGTTGATATCTTCGTAGCGATAGATATCGGTTTTAAAGTTTAATGGAATACTACCGCGTCGATTATTGATCAGGGCGGCTATATCGAGATGCTGATTCTGATCGCTGTCAGCACCCAGTTGAACTCCGTGTACTACCAGCGCCACGCGTGGTTTTTTTGCATCGACTGTCATGTCCTTTCTCCCTTTTGTTACTGTTTTTGATTAGCCTTGCTGCGCGTCTTCACAAAGGCGCAAAAATGGCTCACTATTTATATCGCAGATTTGATAAAATAAACACTCTGAAAACCCCACCCTTTCCATTCAGCCAGCATAATTATTATGACTTCCAGCATTAAACTCACCGAATACAGCCATGGCGCCGGTTGTGGCTGCAAGATTGCACCTTCGATACTGGACACCATCCTGCATGGACAGATCCACTTTGCGCCGGATAAAAACCTGCTGGTCGGCAATGAAACGAAGGACGATGCGGCTGCTTACGACATGGGCAACGGTGAAGCCGTGATCAGCACCACCGATTTTTTCATGCCGATTGTGGATGACCCGTTCAAGTTCGGCCAGATCGCAGCGACCAATGCGCTTAGCGATATCTATGCGATGGGGGCAACACCGATCATGGCGATTGCAATCCTGGGCTGGCCCATCGCCAAACTGGATGCCAGCATCGCCGGACTGGTGGTCGATGGAGGACGTCAAGCCTGTAAAGATGCCGGTATCATCCTTGCCGGTGGCCACAGCATCGATGCGCCGGAGCCGATCTTCGGTCTGGCCGCCACCGGCCGGGTAAAAATCAGCCAGATGAAACAGAATAGCCATGCGCAGGCCGGTAGCGTACTGTTTTTGACCAAGCCGCTCGGTGTCGGCATTCTAACCACCGCGCAAAAACATAAAAAACTGCGTGATGAACATCAGCATATCGCGATCGATAGCATGTGCCGGCTGAATAAAGAGGGTGCTCTGCTAGGACAACTCGATGCAGTCACCGCGATGACCGATGTAACCGGCTTTGGCCTGCTCGGCCATCTGCTGGAAGTGTGTCAGGGCAGCGGCCTGAATGCAGAAATCAACTTCGAGCAGATTCCGTTACTTGACCCGGCGGTAGAAATGTATCGCCAGATGGGCTGTGTTCCGGGTGGCGGCGCGCGCAATTTTGATAGCTTCAGAACGCATACATCAGACCTCAACGAGCCACAGCAGCAGATTCTATGCGATCCGCAAACCAGTGGCGGTCTACTGGTCGCGGTACAGCCACAGGCGATCGATGAATTGTTACGCATCGCGCCGACTGCGGTTGAGATTGGCCGTCTACTGCCACGCCAGGCGGGGTGCTGGATTACGGTGATTTAACCCGTGGCATTAACGTTGACGGGGTGCAGCCTGAAAATATTTAACGCTGCTCGCGCTCAATGGTTTTTACTCTTCAGGGTTGTTTTGATCAGCTTTCCAAAGTCTTTATCCTTCTTCCTTTTTTCGTAATAAGACATTTCATTGAAGGCCGACTCATTCTTCATTTTGAGGTAGTTGTTATAACGTTTTTCAGATAACTCACCCGCCTCGATAGCCGCCAGTATTGCACAGCCTTTTTCGCTACTATGCGAACAGTCACTGAACTTACAGTGCTGCGACAGCTCGACTATTTCAGAAAATGTTTCGTCAATGCCCGTATCCACTGACAGATTGCCAAGCTCCCGCATCCCCGGGGTATCGATTAACATGGCACCGTTTTCCAGCGGTATTAACTCCCGACTGGTGGTGGTATGCCGGCCCTTGTTTTGTTTGTTACTAACCGCCTGGGTTTCAAACACCTCACTTCCCAGCAGTGCATTTAATAACGTCGTTTTGCCCACTCCCGATGAACCGAGCAAACAGTAGCTTAGGCCGGACGATAAATAATTTTTAATCGCCTGCAGACCCTCTCCGTTTAAACTACTAAGCGCAAACACAGTGACCTCAGGGCCGATCGTTAAAACACTTTGCCTGATTTCATTCACTTCCTGAGCGGATACAAGATCACATTTGCTGAGCAGAATAACCGGAGTGATTCCACTGTCGTTGGCCATCACCAGATAGCGCTCCAGCCGTCTCAGATTAAAATTGAAATCTACTGACTGAATAATAAAGGCGACATCAATATTGGCAGCAAGCAACTGATAATCCACCAGCTTTCCCGCCGCCTTTCTTTTTAATAAGGATTTTCTAGGAAATACGTCATGGATGATCGCGAGGGTATCGTCATCATAAAAATCGGCATATACCCAGTCTCCGGTTGTCGGCAGATCGGCAACGGAATCGGCGTTATAGGATAGATGTCCGGATAACTCAGCAAAGACTTCAGCGGCCCCTTTGCTAAGGATGTAGCTATCCCGATGTACTGAAACCACCCGCGCGACTTCATGAATCGCACTCTTTTCAGCATCCACTCGCTGTTTAAACCAGTCGCTAAAGCCCAAGCTTTCCAGTGGTTTCATCATTCGATTATGCTCATGTATGGTAAAGCTAGACCCAACACTCTAGAAACGGACTCGACTTTCATCAGCAGGTATCTACATCGGTTGCAGCCATTCATCAATGCGGCCTGTAGTTTAAGAATAACGCAGATTATGCACCGAAGGCTCACTTTCAGCTATAAAACACGCTGAATGATGGTGTGCAGAGCGGTGCTGCCTGTAGTCGTATGCCAGCCGATCAATACAGACGTATTAAGCAAAACCGTTATCCAGAACACCACCCTGAATGATTTTTTTTGAGACTTGTGGCGTAGTGTTTGCTGCGCAATCATTGCGCCCGGCCACCCTCCAGCCAGAGCGATTAAATGTAACGTCCGTTCCTGTGTTCTCCAGGAGCCATTTTGCGCGGCTGATTTATCCAGCGCATACAGCATAAAAGTGAATAGACTCAGCACAACATAAAATAGCAGCAGCATAAACTCAATCTTATTCAGCAAGACGGATACGCCAACAGAGGCCAGGAACAGAAGCGGAAGAAGAACCGCAAACGACTGATTTCCCTTTTGTGTTTTTTCAGCTCGAATCACGCCTGCGACAGCGACCTTGTCGGCGCAGGGTCTACCCTGCTTATCACTTGAGAGCGTATAACTAACCGACTGGTTTAGAGCGGGTGTTTTGTTGCGCTGAGAAAAGGCCCTGATATGAACGAATAATTGTTTCCCACCAGCATCAGGCCGGATAAAGCCAAAACCCTTGTGTTCATTCCATGCTGTTATTTTCCCGCTTAATCTCATTCTATCTACTGGTTGTTGCGACACCCGAATCAACGCAAAACTTGCGTTGTGACTGGGTAAACATTATGCCTGTTTTTTCATTTTATGGCGACAGCAGTGCCCGCCATCAAATCAAAGTTATGTTTAATCATGTTGCGAATTTCATCGACATATTCCTGTCTGCGCTCGGAATATCCGATCAGGCCAGCAGCCAGGGCATGGGCTGTGGGGGGCTTTTCTGCTTCGCGCAGTTCCAGACGAACCAGCCGCAGTGGTTTATACATATCACCCCGATTGAGATTTCGAATATAACTCGCAACCGATTCATTCACGCTATCAAATTTTGCGACTTCATGGCTTCGCCCGCTCAGTCGCTGCCTGGGCACAATACCGCAGCCTGCGCTAAAGCACCATTGGCAGCCTTGTCCAATATGAAATGAGTCTGAAAGGGTAGCGTATTTCTAACATGAAAT
>JACNJF010000052.1 GCA_014382695.1 Gammaproteobacteria bacterium
GAAAGCCCTCGCTGTGATACCTTTAACGCTGAATTAAAATATTAATCCGGCAGGTTTTTTTATTGCAGTTAAAGGGTATATGATGTGGCGTATTGATGGCGCTGGCTATGGCGCTATGGCATCCATGTCATGAAAGGAGTTCGGTTGTTTTACCCATGAAAAAAATCCTCACCCTGTCTGCCTCTTTTCCGCGACTGATATTATTGCTGCTACTGGGTCTGACGGTGCTGGCAGCGACCCAGTTAAACCGCCTGCAGATCGATATTTCAGCGCAGAGCATGATGGTGAAAACAGATCCACTCTGGCTCACCTATCAGCAGTCGCTGGAAACCTACGGTTCGGATAATGTCGTCATCATTTTTTTACAGGATGACGATTTATTCAGCCCCGAAAAGCTGCAAAAAATCCAGACCTTGAATCAAAATCTACAGGCACTGGATTTCGTCACCGGCAGTAGCAGTCTGTTTAATGTGCCGAATGTGAACGAGGTGGATGGTTACATCGTGACCAAACCCTTTCTGGATACGATTCCACAACAGCAGCAAGCGCTCGATGCATTGCTGGCCGCCGCTGCCAGTAATCCGATGGTGAACAATAATCTGGTGTCCACCGATGGCAAAACCATGGCGATCAATCTGTTTCTGGATGGCGCGATTCATTATCCGGGGCGCGATAGTGAAATCACCCGTGCGCTGGAGCAGCAGCTGCAACCCATGCGCGAGCATCTTGATACGGTGTTTCAGATGGGATCGTCGTATGTCAGGGATGCGATCTCTGAACAGATTCTACAGGATCAGCAACAGATACTGCCGGCCTCGCTGGCCATCCTGATCCTGGTGCTGGGCTTCAGCCTGAAGCGCTTCAACTGCGCCATCGTGCCGTTAACCACCGCGCTGATGAGTATCGTGCTGACACTCAGTGTAATGGCGCTGCTGGAGGTACCGGTGAATGTATTAACCTCGATCGTGCCAGCGCTGTTGATCATCATCGGTTCTACCGAGGACGTACACCTGCTGGCCGAATACCATGCCGGTATCGAACAGCAGTTATCCCGCCCCGAAGCTGTCGCGCGCCTGCCACAAACCCAGTCGGTCGCGATCCTGCTGACCTTTATCACTACTTTTGTCGGTTTTATGTCGATTACGGTGAACGATCTGGAGTTGCTGAGTCAGTTTGGCTGGGTGGTATCGATGGGGCTGGCGCTTAATTTCCTGATTACGATCCTGTTTATCCCGGCTTATCTGCAACTGTTTGGCAGTCGCCAGCCACGCCAGCAGGCGACGGAGAATTATTATCAGCGCTTTGCACGCGCGATCTTTCATGTCGTTATTCGGTTCAAGAAAACCACTCTCGCGATCCTGCTGATCACGGGTGCGGTGTTTATCTGGGGTGCACAGTTCCTGCAGGTGAATAACAATACGCTGGATTATTTTGGCGCCGACTCCGAAGTGAATATAAGGGCCGCAAAAATCCACCAGCAGCTTTCCGGCATGCAGACCTTTTCCATACTGCTCGACTCATCCATCGAAGGCACCTTTCTGAAGGTGCGCTACCTGCAGGATATTCACCAGTTGCAGCAGTTTATCGAACAGCGCCGTGCGTTCGATAAAACCGTATCGTTTGCCGATTTCATCATGCTGACGAACAAGGTGATGGAGGGCACCAAACAGCTGTCGATGCCGTATGAAGATGATCTGGTGCGTTCCTACATGGGACTGGTGCAGCCCGATACGGTGAAAAATTATGTGTCGGAAGACTACAGTAGTGCGCGTATTCTGGTGCGCCATAATCTGCATTCGTCACGTCAACTGGATGCGGAACTGGCTGAAATTCAGCGCTTTATCGATGACGAGCTGAACACCAGTCTGCGCGTACAGTTTAGCGGCGAATCGGTGTTAACCAATCGTGCCGCTGACAGTATGGCAATCGGCCAGATCCAGTCGCTGCTGCTGATGGTGGTCGTGATTTTTCTGCTGGTTTCGCTGCTGTTTATCGATATCCGTGCCGGGTTGCTGGCGATCGTACCGAACATCTATCCGGTGATCATTCTGTTCGGCGTGATGGGATATCTGCAGATTCCGCTGAATACCGGCACCACCATGGTGGCGGTGATCGCGCTCGGGATCTGCGTGGACGACACCATCCATTTTCTAAGTCGGTACCATTTTTTTACCCGAGGCACTCAGGATGTCGAGCAGGCATTACGGCAAACCGTCGAGCATGAAGCGACCCCGATCATTACCACTTCGTTATCACTCGCGCTGGGGTTTGCCGTTCTTACCCTGTCCAGCTTTCAACCGCTGGTTCACTTTGGCGCGCTGAGCGCGCTGGTGATGCTGCTGGCCATGTTTTCCACCTTTGTACTGACCCCGATCCTGCTGTCCTATACACGCCTGATTACGGTGTGGGACATGCTCTCGCTCAACCTCAAATCATCAGTGCTGGAAAAGAGTGTGTTCTTTCATGGGTTGAACAATTTCGAAATCAAAAAAGCCATCCTGTCGGGTAACATTGTGCAGTTTAATCAGGGCGATATCATGGTCGAGCAGGGCCAGGATGGCACCGATATGTACGTCATTCTGGAAGGCAGCGCGGCGGTCGCGCGTAAGGAAGACGACGGCTCCGTGCACACCCTCGGCACTCTCACTGTGGGCGATCTGTTCGGCGAAATCTCATTGCTCGCGAACTACCATCGGATGGCCCGAGTCACCGCACGCGAATACGCCAAGGTGCTGGTGATCAAGTGGGATAGCATCAGTCAGCTGGGACGTTTCCATCCACGCATCTCGATGAAGCTGTTCCGCAACCTGTCGTCCGTGATCAGCAAACGCATGGCAAACCCGGCGCGTAATGATCTGGTCATGCGTGACGAAGTAACCGGCGCGGTAACCCGTCCGTTTCTCTACGAGCAACTGCAACTGGAGGTCGACCGGGCCAGGCGGCATGCCGAAGAGTTATCCCTGATTATCCTGGAAATCGAGTTTTTAAACCCATCGCCGAAGCCATCGCCACTCGCCGACAGTCAGGCGCTAAAGGCGATCACCCGCATGCTGGCCGAGCAGACCCGGCGCGTCGATATCTTTGCCCGCTGGGGCGAATCGCGTTTCGTGGTACTGATGCCCAGAACCTCCGCAGTGCTGGCCAGTGGCATGACCGAGCGCATGAAGAGCGCCATCGAAAAGTGCCAGATTGATGGCGTCGGGCGCCTGCACATCAGCGCAGCGGTGACCCAGACCTCTGGTGATGAAACGGTACAGGCACTGCTGAGCAAAATAGAGCACAAACTGGATGCGATGAAGACCAGCAATAAGAGCCTGAGTATTGCGCGGGCCTGAGACCGAATCAACCGTACTGGAGTTGGGCTCGCTGAGTCGCTAGCAGCGCTCAGGACTGTTTCACATGAATGCATGGACGGAGTCGTTGTGCTGAAGTTTTTCCTGACAGTTAAAACAGGTCTTATTCCAATCATTGGAGGGCCTGTTTTTGCTTTAACCTTAACGTTTAGCAAAGTCCTGGTTTAAATAGCTGTAATCCGAACCCCTACCTGCTTTGTCATGAAGCTGAAGCACAGATATTCATACCTCCAGCCATACTTGATTGCGGCTTCCTGAAACGCTCTGAACTCATCTTTACGCCAGTGTTCATAGCCAATATATTCATCAAAAACAATGACCGTTCCAACAGCGACTCGATCAGCGAGGAGTTCCAGTATCGTTCTGGTTGAGCTGTAAATATCGCAATCGATATTCATAAAACGCACTGGTTCCTTAAATTCATTTAAGAATTTTGGCAACGAATCATCAAACCAGCCAACATGTAGCGAGACATTTTCTGGCACCGATGGGAGCTGTCCATTTGTGCTGTAAGAACCTCTGGGTTCCTGATGCCAATCCTCTGGTATTCCTTCAAAGCTGTCGAAGCCATGAACCGCCTGTTCCGATAGCCTCGCTATTTGCCGTATCGAATTTCCGTGTCTGACGCCAAACTCCAAAACTACCCCGTCATTCGTCGCCTCAGCCATGCAAAGCTCAAAGGTCTGCAGACTGTAACCACAGATCGTCGGAATCCTGTCACTAAAATTTTTAATATAGCGCCATGCATCCAGCATAGCCTGGATTAAAACATCTGCCTTTTCAATCATCTCAAAATGACTGGTGGCGATATCAGGCTTTCCAGAGTAATCAAAAAGCACACCCAGATAGAATCTGAAGATCATATTATCGGGCGCAAAACTGCTCGCCTTTTGCAGGCACTCTAGCGCAAGAGCAAAATTATCAACGTCGCCTTCTTTGTTGTGATTAAGTAGCAGTGCGTGAAGATTAAAATAGGCCTGGTGGAATTTTGGCTCCAGTTTGATGGCTTTATGGTATTTTTTAATTGCAGCGTCTACCTGCCCGAGCTGAGTATAGGCATTAGCCAAATTACAGTGGAATGCCGCAATGTTAGGGTTACGCTTTATGGCTTTTTCTATGAGCAGGGCGGCATCAGAATACTTTCCATCCTGATGCTCTATCATTCCAAGGTAATGCAGGTAATGCATCGTATCACTACTATCAGGATAATCTTGCAACAAGGCTTGATAGATATCTTTTGCGTCATCAAACTGACCGGCCTGGTGCAGCGTAACCGCATTAGATAGGCGCTGTGAGGCTGTCAATACGCGGGTTTGGTTGCCAGTTTGAGTCGCCATATTTTGTGTTAGCACCGACTTTCCATAACAGCATTTTTTATATTTTTTGCCGCTTCCACATGTGCACGGACTATTGCGGCCAACTGAGTTCATAGACTCTCCTTACAAAAAATAGAGATTAAACTTACGAAATTTCAAAAAGTTATCATAACCATGTAGTGCAAATTTAAAAGCGATATTTTTAAATTCGGATTGCAGACTTTCGGCGTCTCTATGCTCAGGTACGGTGTCTACAGTATTTCATGCGCTAAACCTGTCAGCGGAATTAGCTTAACCTCTGCCATCACCATGCGAATGAATCGAAATTTTTCTGCATCACAGCAGTGGCACAACAATCCAGTCGTAAGTTAATGTGCCTGAGTCAAAGCGATAACGCGATGGCGCTCGATGGCGCTGTTAATCGCGTGGCTATCCTTGAGCTGCTTCACGCTTTGAAAAAGTGCCTCAGCCATGGGGTATTGTCGTTTTAGATAAACCAGCCATTGCTTGAGACGATTGCCGGTATGCCTGCGGTGTGCGGGGTTGGTGTTGTCGAACGATTGCTGCAGCAGCTCAAGTACTTCCGGCCATGGTAACGCGGTATATGCCTGCCCGGATGCATGTGCGCGGATTTGCATCGACAGGTCGGGGCAGGCTAGTGCGCCACGGCCGAGCATCAGGTCGCTGCACTGGCTTTCATGGCGTGCCTGATCGGCATCTTGCGTATTCCATATTTCACCATTCACCACCACAGGCATTGAAAGCAGCTCACGTACCGGTTTGATGTGTGACCAGAATGCGGGTGGCTGGTAGCCATCCTGTCGGGTGCGCGCGTGGATACAGAGTTCACTCGCACCGGCCTGTTGTATCCCGCTACAGATTTCGCTGAGCTGGCTAGAGTCACGAATCCCGAGCCTGATCTTAACGCTAACCGGCACGCTGTGCGGAACGGCATCGCGTACGGCCTGCACAATGGCTTTCACACGCGCCGGGTGCTGTAACAAAGTAGAGCCGCCGTCGCGTCGGTTGACGGTCCTGGCCGGGCAGCCAAAGTTGAGGTCGATACCGGCGCTCCCGAGCTCTGCCGCACGTCGGGCATTCACGGCCATAATCAATGGATCACCACCCAGCAATTGCACATACACTTCGGTGCCGCTGCGGGTCCGGCTATCCTGCTCCAGCTCGGGGCAATAGCGCTGGAATACGCGTGCGGGCAGCAGTGCATCGGTGACTCGGATGAATTCGGTAACGCAACGATCAAAGCTGCCGATCCGGGTCAACAGTTCTCGCATCTGAAAATCAACCACACCTTCCATCGGCGCGAGCAGGATTCTTGCGCGAGGGGAACTGGATGCGGGGCGGTTTTGAGGAACGTGGATCACGCGAATCAGGGCAGCTGGAAAGCATCCATGATACAGGGTTTGCAGCGCCGAATGCTGCTGATATTTCGACCCGGCTAACAGACTGAGATACACTATACGGATCGTTTCTCTTAATAAGTTGATGTGCATTATGAAAATCTATCGGGGCAATTATTTTAGCGCTAGCCTGCCTAATAACTGGGATGCGGAGTATGACACGGATGATGGCCTGGATGTTTTGTATAACCCGGATGGTTTCGGTGAGATTCAGATCAGTGCGGTGATTCATGAGGAGCAGTTAACCCCGAATGATCTGATGCATATTGCCGAGGAAGATCTGCATGCTGGCGCGATACTGCAGGAGCTGGATCTGAAAGAATTAAATGGATTCTGGTTTGACTACGTGGTTGATGAAGAATACTGGTGTGAATGGTATCTGTGCAGTGGCCAGCTGATGCTGTTTGCAACCTACAGTTGCCCACTCAAGGACGAAGGCAAGGAGTTCAGCGAGGTTGATCTGATTATCCGAACCCTGCGCCCGGTCGATCACTCCCGCCCTGGTGCATAACCCCCGCTAAATCTGGAATCGTCCGTCGTGACCAGCATCGATTGAGCTTTTTTGCCTGCGCGCAGCCGTCTGAAATAAGCACCAGAAAAATATATTTACGCTGGCTTTATCGCGCATATTGCTTTCCTGATTACTAAGGATCACCATCTGCTCGAACCCGTTATCGCTGCAAACGACGGGTGACCGTTGAAGATCTGGTTCACCTGTTCCAGGAGCAGAGAAAATGAATCTCAACCCAGCAAAGATTCTCACCATCGCGTTATTCCCTGTTTTTTTATTGTTGTCTTCGTGTGGCGGTGGAGGGGCAGGCAGTGATGCAGTCAGCGATACTTTTCCTATCGATGAGCCGTTATCAGCGTCACTAGTCAGCCAGGGCTTGCCTCAGGATGTGGCCCGGTTTTTCGCCGCTGCAAAGTTTTCATCCAGCTGTTCGAGTGATACCCGCTGCACCGTTGCGTATACCTATCCGAATGGAGCGAAGCGCAACCTGACCCTGACCGCAACTGCAAGTCAGTACACACCGACAGCGGACGAGCTTGTAAATACGGCTGCCATCGTCAAACCGGTGTATAACGGCAGCTACGCTGGAAGCGGTATCGATGACAGTACACCCGCCGTGGATACCCAGGTAGCGATCAGCTATTTCGTGCCGCTCTCCAGCATGGCCAGAGGTGTGTTGAGTAGCGCTCGGAATTCGCCGCTGGCGCTTGAAGCGGCTCAGCGCACCGCCCAGCTTGCTGACGGCCCGAGCACCGGTTACCAGTTCAACTGGTCGGAAAGCGGCAGCAAGGGTGCTGATGTCGCCATCGGTTCAATAATCGATCATTTCAAGGATATCGGGGGGGCGAACGCCACTGGTTCCGTCTATGCGGCGGCAGCCGCGATGTCCGACGTTGCCAGCGCTGCGATTATTTCGAAACAGGTTAAAGCGTGGCTGTCCGAGCTTGACGCGCTTGAAAAGTGTGCCGCAGACCCGACCAACCCGATCACCCAATCCGATCCGAACTATACTGCGGCTACGGTCGCCAATCTGCACGCGGCACGCGCCGAACTCAAGCGGATCAGTGCAGTCAGATTTATCAACGTCATGGGCGAAACCAGCGCAGGACTGCATCCGGCGACGGCGGTTCTGTCTATCCCGCTGAAGCAGGGCTATGCGTGGACCGAGCAGACCCTGAAGGATGCCAGCGAAACCCTGATGCAGGATGCGCGTTCATCGGTGGTTTCCTGCAAGCCCAGTTGTCCGACCGGTCTGAGCGCGACGCCTGTCTCTGAAAGCCAGATTGATCTTGCCTGGAGTGGCTCAATCGGTGACAACGAAGTGACGGGTTACATCATCGAAGGTGGTAATGCCGCTGGACAAGCAACGATTGCAACCACATTCTCGGATACCGGGCTGAACAGATCGACAAACTACTGCTACACGGTCTCAGCCTACAATGACTATGGCAGCGCTGAAAATTGCGCGCAGGCCTGCGCAACCACCTTTGGTCCGCCCGTGGTGGTCAGTACCGGTCCCACCAACAACGCAACCGGCGTATCGGTACAAACAGCGCTGACGGCGACCTTTTCCAGGGCGGTGGATAGCGCTAGCATAGACACTGGCACCTTTACACTAATCGGTTCGGGCGCAGTTGCAGGGACTGTTTCGTTTAGCGGCACAACCGCCACGTTTAACCCTGCAGCGGATCTAGCCTATTCCACAAAATATACGGCAACGCTAACCACAGGCATTATCGACCTCGATGGAATCGCGCTGGAAGCAAACTACAGCTGGAGTTTTACCACTGAATCACCTCCCTTAGCCGGCAACCTCCAGTTCACGACGACCGTGACCGTGGCCGGCGTAAACACCACCAATGGGGTTGCCAATGTATCCTGGGCATTGCTTGAAAGTCTGCCGGATGTACGAACCTATATCGCCGCCGGAACCATCAGCGGACAGCTTTCTCCTGTGCTCGAAGGTTTCACCTGCAGCCCGGTCGCAGTGACCAGTAATATTGCCAGTAGCGACAGGCTGCTGGTGTACACCGCACTGAATAGCGTGTGGCCTGGAACCCATGCTTTTACGGTGACCGCGGACGACATGAATACCATGCTAACCACGAACTGTACGGAAGATGATGGTGGCGGTACCATTTCTATTCCATTTTCCAAACTGCTGTATGTGTTTGTGGGGGGGGGCTTGCCTGCCGAGTTCCACTCCGCAGCCGGTACCTTACACGGATGAGGCGCTGCTGTCCGGCAGCTATAGTTGCGCGGGAGAGACGAATTTTTCCGGCACCAGTGCAAGCTGGAGTTTCAGTACGAATTGATCTAGTCGATGCCGATTGAAGGCGTGACTGGCTAAAGGGGGCAGGGTGATAAAGCGCTGCCCCACGGTCGATGGAGCTCTAAAATGACTTTACCGTGTTTATACCGGGGGAATCCTGCAGCACGATTTACTTTCTCCACTTTGACCATGGATCCGAACCACTCTCAGCAGAGGACTCTGAATCATCCGACGCTTCTGGTTGCTGTTTGCGAGTGCTCGCCTTTTCCCGATGGCTGGACGTTTCGCCGGCCCAGGGTGCAGCAGTCGGGCGCTTGCGGGGGCTTGCGCGATGTGGGGTTTTCTGGCCGCGTTCAGCCTGTTTCCGGTCACGCTTTTCCCACAGGCGTTCAGCATCTTCCAGACTCAACACTGCAGGTTCACCTGGCGATTGACCTTCGGGCACGATGCGATCTCTGGGCGGTAATTCAAACTGCTCGGCGGACGCTCTGGGCAAGTGTTTAAACTCATACAGATAAAAAGATTCAACCTTTTCACGCGCCCAATCGGTTTTTTTAAGGAACTTGACGCTGGAGTCGATGCTTGGATTGGTCTTGAAGCAATTGATATTCAGATAGGCAAACAGAATGTTAAAACCGTAGTGATCAACCATTTCAGTCAGCAGGTTTTTTAAACTAACCCCGTGCAGTGGGTTATTCTGGTAATTGATCTTATCATTCATGGAAATGTCCAGCCAGGGGCATAAATTGGGGCATTATACCTGTCTCAGCCGCGACAGAATACAGTGTCAT
>JACNJF010000034.1 GCA_014382695.1 Gammaproteobacteria bacterium
TTGCTGCAGCAATATTTTTTGGATCCATTTTTGCGCAATAATCTGCATCCGTTGAGCCGTAGGTCCAGCATTCACCGAAACCTGTTTTTACCATACTGTCGGAACCGTCTGTGACCAGTCCGCCGTAAGCCAGTAACTGGCTGCTGGCAAAGATTGAAGTAGATATTAAGATGGCTGTCGAATATTTCATAACTGTTCCCTGAGTAAAAAAATGAAGAGCGCATGTTACAGCAGATAAATTCAGGGCTAAATAGCGTCAGGTCAACAATTGTGTATAAATAGTTCACTGTAACTTTTAACCCGTTTGCGCAATGGGATTGCATTTTGTTAAGTTTTTTTCTGGAACTGACATGGTTCAGGTGCTGGTGTCCATTACATCTACTGTAGTGGTATGCAGTCAGTTCAAACGGCGCATCTGCGGATGCTGGTATGGACGTAGTGCTGTCTTCCACCAGAACGGGTCGCTGCTTGTTGTTAGCGCCTGATTGTGATCGGTATAACTGAATTTTCTGTACTCAGTATCCAGAAATCCCCAGCTGCGCTGGCTCGCAGTATGGATAAATAAGGTCCATGCATGCTGCCCCTGTGCCAGGTTGATGCGGTGATAGATTTTTCCATCGATGAAATTGAAGCCCCCTGCAGCCACCTTGCGCTTCATCAGCTTGAAATTTTGGCGCGCATTGCCCAGACGGGTTTCTTCGTATTCACCATCCAGCACCCAGGACAGTGCCGAGTGCCATGGGTGGTTATGCAGTGCGCGCCCCGGGTCACTCGCCACGAAACGGTGCAGATAGAGATGAATCCCGAATGGCAGTCGCAACAGGTGGTAGCGTTCCAGATAGGGCTGCTGCTGGGGTCCGCAGATGACACGGCAGCGCAGGTAGGCACTAAGCTTAAATAATATTCGACTGGTAAGTGACATGTTAGCCCCTGCATAAGTTGATGACCGTGTTATTATCCTGTGGCAGTAGCTCACTAGATGAGCTTTGGATTTCCGGGCTGGTTTTTTTTCGCAGGTAAATAATTATGGATCGTACCGAACGTTTTCATCTGATCGACCAGATGCTGAGTAATAAAGGGCAGGTCAGTCGCGAACAGTTTTTGCAGGCACTGGAGATCTCGGCGGCTACGTTCAAGCGTGATCTTGAGTATCTGCGTGACCGGCTGGGGGCGCCGATCATCTGGGACCGTGATCGGCGCGCTTATTGTTATCAAAAATCGGCTACCGGCAACAGTCCCTATCAGTTGCCGGGGTTATGGTTTAACACCGGTGAGATTCAGGCCCTGTTAACCATGAATGCCTGGCTAGAAAATCTGCAACCTGGAATATTGTCAGAGCATATCCGGCCGTTACAGGCACGCATACGTGGTCTGCTGGATCAGGGTGATCACAGTGTGGATGAGATCACCCGGCGAATCAGGATTTTAACCCAGGCGCGAAAGGCTTATCGGCAGGATTTTTTTCAGCTGATATCGCAGGCCTTACTGATGCGCAACCGGCTGCTGATCAAACACTTTAATCGTCAGACCGCAAGTTTAACGGAGCGCGAAATTTCCCCGCAGCGTTTAACCTTTTATCGGGATAACTGGTATCTGGATAGCTGGTGCCATCAGCGAAAGGCTATCCGTAGCTTTTCTATCGATGCTTTGCAGCAACTGCAGATTGTGCCGGTTAAGGCGATCGATCTCAGCGATAAAAAACTGGATAAGGAACTGGCCAGTGGCTATGGCATTTTTTCCGGGGCTAAAACACGTATGGCAGAGTTACGCTTTACCCCGCAGCGTGCACGCTGGGTCGCTCAGGAGCAGTGGCATCCGGAGCAGAAAACTCGCTTCGATGAGCACGGTTTTTATTACCTCCGATTTCCCTATAGTCAGCAGCCGGAGCTGTTGATGGATATTCTGAAATACGGTGCAGATGTTGAAGTACTGCGTCCGTTATCGTTAAAAAACAGCCTGATCGCAATCATCGATGAGATGCATCAACTATATCTATAAGGGCTGTTGCAGGAATATTGTTCAGCACTGAGCCCGTCTGGAAATATTCCAGCTATAGTTGTATGTAATCCTGCCACCTTTGATTGTGTAAGGGCGTGAATAAGCCTGGTATTAAGTGGCAGTCGGGGGATTAAAATAAAGGTTGTTATCAGTGATTTCGCCCATATATTAAAGTAAACTAATATACTAATATAGATAGTGTTTATTAGTTATACTGTTGCATCTTATTTTCAGGCTTTTTCAGGTTGTAGTTATTATGGTTAAAAAGCTGCTGAGCTTTTCTTACAGCTATCCAAAGTCAGTGTTGTTATTCCTGATCGTGCTTACCATTGCGGTGGCGCCACTGTTGTCACGCCTGCATTTTGATATTTCTGCGCAAAGCCTGATGGTGAAATCCGACCCGGACTGGAAGTCGTATCAACAGTCGTTAGTGGATTTTGGCACTGACTCCACCGTGATCCTGTACTTTTCTGATGAAAGCCTGTTTAGCCCGAAAAAACTACGACTGATCAAGCACACATTCGACCAGCTCAACCAGCTGGATTTCGTCAAAAATAGCAGTAGCCTGTTTACGGTGCCGAATGTAAAAGAGGTCAACGGCTTTGTTGAAAGCAAGCCTTATTTCGATGTAATACCGCAGGATAGTGAGCAGATCAGCCAGCTGCTGGATGACGCACTGGCGAATGCGCTGGTCGCCGGTAATCTGATTTCGGCGGATCGGCAGTCTATGGCGATCAATCTGTATATCGATGATAGCAAGCACTACCCAGGCCGCGATAAGGCCATCACACAGTCGATACAGCAGCTACTGGATCCGTTGCAGAAAGACATTGCCACAGTTTATCAGATGAGTTCGGCTTATGTCCGGCAAGAGATTTCACGCCAGATAGAGGTGGATCAGAATTCGATACTGCCGGCTGCTCTGGCGGTGCTGATCTTGGTGCTGGGGCTGAGTATGGGGCGTCTGAACTGTTCGATTGTGCCACTTTCTTCTGCCACCATCAGTATCGTGATGACGCTGGCATTCATGGCGTATATGGAAATTCCAGTGAATGTGCTGACGTCGATTATCCCGGCCCTGTTGATTATCATCGGTTCCACCGAAGACGTGCATCTGATGGCAGAATACCATAGCGGGATACGCGAAGGCCTGAGCCGCGAAGAGGCGGTTAAGCAACTGCCGCTGAATCAGTCGATGGCGATTCTGCTCGCGTTTTCAACCACCTTTGTCGGCTTTCTATCGATTACCGTCAGCAAACTGGAGTTGTTACGCGAATTCGGCTGGCTGGTGGCAGTCGGGCTGCTGGTGAACTTTATGGTGACGATTCTGTTTGTGCCGGCCTACTTACGCCTGTTCGGTGGTTCCGGGGTGGGTCTTAAAAAGCGCCGTAGTCTCCTGCAAATGCTGGCAAATAGCATTTTTCAGGTGGTGATCAGGATGAAGAAAACAACCCTGCTGCTGATGTTGCTGATTGCGGGCTATTTTGCCTGGGGCGCGCAGTTTTTGCAGGTCAATAATAATACGCTGTCCTATTTTGCGCCCGATTCTGAGATCCGCCTACGCTCTGAGCAGATCCATCAAAGCCTGTCCGGTATGCAGACCTTTTCCATTATTCTGGATTCGTCGATCGAAGATACCTTCAAGAAGGTACGCTATCTAGGCGAAGTGGAGCGCATCCAGCAGTTTGTTCAGCAGCAGGGTGTGTTCGATAAAACATTATCTTTCGCGGATTTCGTGAAACTCACGCATCAGGTGATGGAGGGTGCAGCAGAGCCGGCGCTACCGCTAGAGGACGAACTGGTGGGCGTGTACATGGAGTTTGTGCAGTTTGATGCAGTTAGTAGTTATGTGAATGCAGACTTCAGCAGCACACGCATTCTGGTGCGGCATAATATTGGATCATCCAATGAGCTAAAGAAAGAGTTTGATAAAATCAGGGACTTTATTCAGTACGATCTAAAGTCAAATCTGAAGCTGGTACTGACGGGTGAGTCGGTACTCAATAACAATGCCGCGGATGCGATGGCTGTGGGACAGATACAATCCCTGTTGCTGATGATTGCGGTCATTGTGTTGCTGGTTTCATTGCTGTTCATTGATTTTCGTGCCGGTCTGATTGCACTGGTGCCGAATATCTTTCCGGTGTTCGTACTGTTTGGGGTCATGGGTTATTACCATATTCCGCTCGATTCGGGTACTACGATGGTGGCAGTGATCGCGCTCGGTATCAGTGTGGATGACACCATACACTTTCTTAGTCGTTATCACTTTTTTACTCGTGGCAATAACGATGTGGAAAATGCACTGCGCAAAACCATCGAGCATGAGGCGCGTCCCATTATGACCACTTCGATCGCACTGGCGCTGGGTTTTATGACGCTGACCCTGTCCAGTTTTCAGCCGGTGGTGCACTTCGGTGCGCTCAGTGCGCTGGTGATGATGCTGGCACTTTTCTCTACCTTTGTGCTGACCCCGGTGCTGTTGTCGTTTACCCGTCTGGTGACGGTATGGGACATGCTTTCGATGAACCTGAAGGTGGATGTGCTGAGTCATAGTCCTATCTTTCACGGTCTGAAGTCTTATCAGATTAAGCAGGCCATACTGTCCGGGTCGATTAAACATACGGTAAATGGTGAAGTGATTATCGATCAGGGGCTGGCTGGAAATGAGTTTTATGTGGTACTGGAAGGGTCGGCGACGGCCACTCACCGCGATCTGGATGGCTCGATCCATACCCTTGGCTATCTGAAAGCAGGCGATCTGTTTGGTGAAATCGCGCAGTTATCCAAGCGTAATCGTCTGGCGCGGGTAACCTCTAATGAGCAATCTCAGTTACTCGAAATGAAATGGGAAAGTATCAAGCAGCTGGGTCGGTTTCATCCGCGTGTGGCGATGCGCCTGTATCGCAACCTGGCGACAATACTCAGTCGTCGTGTCGCTGACTTTACTGAAGAAAAGGAAAAGTCGCATGACGAACTGACCGGCGCCCTGACCAAGCCTTTTCTGTGCGAAATATTCCAGCAGGAAATCATGCGCAGTAAGCATTTCGCCGAGCCAATGTCCCTGATGCTGCTGGATATTAATATTCAACCAGTGGATGAAGAGGTTGGGCACTCATTGAGTGATGAAATTATTGTGGGTATCACCCACTCCATCAAGCAATTGCTGCAGCCCACCGACATCCTCGCGCGCTGGGATAAATGTGCGTTCATGGTGATGCTACCGCGATCGAAAGTGGACAGGGCGATTGAGCTGGCTAAGATTATTGAAAACTCGATTGAGACTTCCGAGTTAACTTCACATGCGCATATTGATATAAGTGCCACAGTCACCGAGGTGCTGCCGAGCGATGAAAGAAAAGACGCGATCAGTCGCCTCGAACTGAAACTGGCAGAGTCGAAGAAAAGCCGTAAAAGCCTGCACATTTCACTCGCCTGATGCGCGGGCCTGAGAAAGCAGACAATATCTGCATTCCGGTGTAAAATATACAGATGCAATTTATCCGGTCACAGCAATATGTCTAACAATAAAACACTTGGCTGGCGCGAATGGATTGAGTTGCCTGATCTTGGGATTTCCTCCATTAAAGCCAAAGTTGATACGGGTGCCCGCTCTTCATGTTTGCATGCCTTTGAGCTCGATGTGATAACCCGTGATGATCAGGAATGGGCTCGCTTCAAGGTGCATCCGCTCCAGGCTAACAATGAGCAGGTGGTTTCCTGTGAAGCCAGAATTCTGGATCGTCGGCAGGTGCGTGATTCGGGCGGTCATAGTGAAGAGCGAATCGTTATTTCAACCACGCTGCGCATTGGTGAGTGGGAAGATAAAATTGAAATGACGTTGACGGCGCGTGATAACATGCGCTTTCGCATGTTGATGGGGCGCACCAGTATTACCCGTGGTGGATTTAAGGTCGATCCGTCCCGTTCTTACCTGCAGGGTATCAAATCATTAAATTAATGAGTAGAAAATGAAAATCGCAATTTTATCCAGAAATAAGAAGCTCTATTCCACCAGAAGATTGATTGAGGCGGCCGAAGCGAACGGTCATCAGGTCGAGGTGCTGGATGTCTTACGCTGCTACATGAGTATTACTTCTCATCGTCCTTCGATACACTATAAAGGTCAGGAGTTGAGTGGTTTTGATGCGGTTATTCCGCGTATCGGCGCTTCCGTTACCTTTTACGGGACGGCCGTACTACGCCAGTTTGAAATGATGGAAGTGTCGCCATTGAATGAATCGGTCGCGATCTCTCGCTCACGCGACAAGTTGCGCTCGTTACAGTTACTGGCACGCAAAGGCATTGGCCTGCCTGTCACCGGATTTGCACATTCCCCCGATGACGTGCAGGACATGATGGCGATGATCGGTGGCGCTCCCGCTGTCATCAAGTTACTGGAGGGTACTCAGGGCATCGGTGTGGTACTGGCGGAAACTCACAAGGCGGCGGAGTCGGTGATCGAGGCCTTCATGGGCCTGAAAGCGAATATCCTGATTCAGGAATTTATCAAGGAAGCCGGCGGTTCGGATATCCGTTGTCTGGTGGTTGGCGGTAAGGTCGTG
This sequence comes from Gammaproteobacteria bacterium, assembly GCA_014382695.1. GTDB lineage: Bacteria > Pseudomonadota > Gammaproteobacteria > JACNJF01. Next base: position 6,564 of record JACNJF010000034.1, read on the forward strand.
GCGGCGATGAAACGTCAGGGTAAGGAAGGTGAGTTCCGTTCCAATCTACATCGCGGAGGCACCGCAGAAGTCATACGCCTGACGCCTGAAGAACGTTCCACTGCCGTACGTGCAGCAAAAATTATGGGTCTGAATGTGTGTGGTGTTGACCTGTTACGTTCCAATCATGGTCCGGTGGTGATGGAAGTGAATTCATCACCGGGTCTGGAAGGTATTGAAAAGTCAACTGGCAAGGATGTCGCTGGAATGATTATCAAGTTTATCGAAACAAACACCAACCCGAGTAGTACCCGTACCCGTGGTAAGGGCTAAAACATAATGCGTGCCCCATTTTTGCTGGGTGGGGTCAGTGTGAAGGCCGGAACGCAACGCATGATCAACCTGCCTTTACCCGGTATGTATAGCGATACACCGGTGACGATGGCGGTGCATGTATTTCACGGACGCAGTCAGGGACCGACCACTTTTGTGAGTGGTGCGGTTCATGGTGATGAGATTAATGGCATTGAGATTATCCGCCGCCTGCTCAGTCTGAAGTCATTAAAACGCCTGAAAGGAACCCTGATTGCGGTGCCGGTGGTGAATGTTTTCGGGTTTCATAATCAGTCACGATATCTGCCGGATCGGCGTGACCTGAATCGCTGCTTTCCGGGTCAGGAAAGCGGCACCATGGCCGGTCGCCTGGCGGGTATCTTCATGCGCGAAATCGTCAGTCATTGCGAATACGGCATCGATCTGCATACCGCCGCCATCCACCGAGACAATCTGCCGCAGATTCGTGCCGATCTGACCAATTCGCAGCTGGAAAAGCTATCCTGGGAATTCGCTGCACCGGTGTTGTTGCACTCTGCCGCACCGCAGGGCACCCTGCGTTTTGCCGGCAGTGAAAGCAACTGCTCGATTATGGTGTACGAGGCAGGAGAAGCCCTAAGGTTCGATGAAGTGTCGATCCGTGTCGGTTTACGCGGCGTAGTGAATGTCTTAAAAAGTCTGCAGATGCTTGCGTCTGGAGCACAGGCCGTTGTCAAAAAACATAGTTCGACACTGCTGCAATCGACCAGCTGGGTGAGAGCGGCGAAAAGCGGTATCATGCGTGCTCAGGTCGGACTGGGAGAGCTGGTCAGCAAGGGTCAGACCCTGGCTCTTATCTCTGATCCATCCGGGATTCAGAATGTGGCAATAACAGCCCCCTTTTCCGGGGTGGTCATCGGGCGTTGTAATCTACCTTTGGTGTATGAGGGCGAGGCGCTGTTTCATATCGGTAAAACGCGCGCCACCTCAACTCTGGAAACCAGTCTCGAATTGAATATGAATGATAATGATTTTGCTGCGCCGCAGCTGATCGAAGAGCCCGCTATCATTTAAAAACCGTTAGCCGTGGGTCAGGATATCGTAGGCTTCTTGATATTTCTGCTGCGTTTTACGAATAATTTCGGCTGGGATGTCCGGGCCAGGGGCTTTCTTGTTCCAGTCCAGGGTTTCCAGGTAGTCACGAATAAACTGCTTATCAAAGCTGACCGGGTTTTCACCAATTCGATACTGATCTAATGGCCAGAAACGGGAAGAGTCGGGCGTCAGCACTTCATCCGCCAGTACCAGTTGATCGTTTTCATCCAGTCCGAATTCAAATTTGGTGTCGGCAATAATGATGCCGCGCTCCAGAGCGTATTCGGCAGCCATTTTATACAGCGCAATACTGACTTCTCTCACCTGCTCAGCCAGTTCCTTACCGATCAGCTTTACCGTGTCGTCAAATGAGATATTGATATCGTGATCACCGACAGCGGCTTTGGAGGACGGGGTGAAAATGGGCTGAGGTAATTGCTCGGCCAGTTTCAGTCCCTGCGGTAATGCGAGGCCGCAGATGGTGCCGGTGACCTGGTAGTCTTTCCAGCCGGAGCCGATGATATAACCACGTACAATGGCTTCAACCGGTAGCGGACGCAGTTTTTTGACCACCACGCAGCGATTTTTGAGTTGCGGGTAGTCGGTTGCGGAAAGTACATCCGCCAATGGCAGTTCCGACAGATGATTCGGGATCAGCGCTGCTGATTTGTTAAACCAGAAGTTGGAAATTCTGGTCAGGATTTCACCTTTTCCGGGTACTGGATTGGGCATGATGACATCAAATGCCGAGATCCGATCGGTGGTGACGAACAGCAGATGGTGCTCATCTATCTGATAGATGTCACGCACTTTACCGCGCGCGATTAAAGGTAAATTCTGGAGATGGGTTTGATGGACTGCCTGCTTCATGCCTGTTATTGCCGGAGAGTAAGAGAGGCGCGATTTTACGCTAGTTTTACGGGGGAATAAAAAATTATTTGGCGCGGCATTTCATGGGTGCAAAAATAAGTGGTTATTGTGCGCTAAAAAACAGGGTAAAATGTCTGGTTTTTCTGATTCTGACTGGAGTATATATTGATGAAAAAACCCATCGTCGCCGTGGTTATGGGAAGCGATAGTGACTGGCCTGTGATGAAGCATGCTGTCGATCTGCTGGAACGCTTTGAGGTGCCATATCTGACTCAGGTTGTCTCCGCGCACCGTACCCCTGATCTGCTGGCAGAATTTGGCAAGTCGGCACGTGAACAAGGGATCGCCTGTATCATCGCCGGGGCCGGTGGAGCTGCGCATCTACCCGGGATGCTGGCTGCAAATACTTCGGTACCGGTGCTGGGCGTACCGGTTCCATCGCGTTATTTAATGGGCGAAGACAGCCTGCTTTCGATCGTGCAGATGCCAAAAGGGATTCCAGTGGCAACCTTTGCTATCGGTGAAGCCGGAGCGGCCAACGCCGCGATTTTCGCGGTGTCGATGCTGGCGATGCAAAATAGAACGTACCTGGAAAAGCTCAGCGAGTTCCGCAAAAATCAGACCCAGACTGCGCTCAATATGGTTTTACCACCGGTGGCCGGATAATCGACATGCGCATTCTTCCACCAGCCACGCTGGGAATACTGGGTGGCGGCCAATTAGGTCGTATGTTTGTCATCGCGGCCCGTACCATGGGTTACGAAGTGATTGTGCTGGATCCGGATTCGTTAAGCCCGGCAGGCAGTCTGGCGACCGAG
>JACNJF010000214.1 GCA_014382695.1 Gammaproteobacteria bacterium
TAGTTAGCACATTTTACCCAGGGTAATTATTATAATTTTTATTCAGTCGATATTTAATAGTTAGAATGCCGCTGATGATAGTGATGATGAAATCCATCATAAATTATACAAATGACAACAGCTGATTAACAATCATTTGCATCTACAAAAAACCCAGCCCACGTAAAATAAAATGATGAAAATCGCCAGGCTTAAAGGTAGTATTTTAAGACTTATTAATATTCAACATTCCAGAGGCCGCATGAAACCCCACCTGATTAGCTTCAAGCTTTGCCCTTATGTCCAGAAAGCCGTCCTGACCCTGCTGAGCAAAGGTATCGATTATGAGATTGAATACATCGACCTGGAAAACCCGCCTGCCTGGTTCCGAGAACTTTCACCCTTAGGCAAGGTGCCCGTACTTAAGGTCGGAGACGAGGTGTTATTTGAATCGTCGGTTATCGTTGAGTATCTGGATGAAGTTTATGGCACCTCGCTGCACCCTTCGGATGCGCTCTCGAAAGCGCAGAACCGCAGCTGGATGGAGTTTGGAAATGAATGCCTGATGAATGTGTTTAATTTAATCATACAACCCGAGCAACAAGGCTTTATTGAGCAACGCGAAGCCTTACGCAATAAACTCGACCGACTGGAAAAACGATTAACCGGATCTTCTTTTTTCAACGGCGAGAACGTTTCGCTGGTCGATCTAAGCTTCACACCTTTTTTTCAGCGCCTGCAATACATCAATGAAGTCAGCCCAGGATTACTGGATCCCGAGCATCACCCTAAACTGGTTCACTGGTCAAACAAGCTACTGACTCAGCCCATCGTTAGCGCATCCACCGTTGCAGAGATTAAGCAGCTGTACACCGGCATGATGAAAAAACGTAGCGGCTACCTGTCTACATTGATGACTTAAGCCTTATTACCCGTAATGAATCTGCGTGACCTGCAATACCTGATCGCACTGGCCGAAACGCATCACTTTGGCAAGGCTTCTCAGCGTTGCTTTGTCAGCCAGCCCACACTCAGTGGTCAGATTAAAAAACTGGAGCAGGAACTTGGCATAACCATATTCGAGCGTAACAACAGATCGGTTGAAATCACCACGGCCGGTGAGGGCATATTAAGCCACGCACGCATCATCCTTGAGCAGGCAGATGCCATCCGCCAGCTGGCCTTATCTTATAAAGATCCCACTGCCGGCGCTTTGCGTATCGGCGCCATTCCCACCATCAGCCCTTACCTGATGCCGCTCATATTGAAACCCCTGCAGGCAAAATACGCGCAAATGAAACTGATCATTTCAGAAGAGCAAACCGATACCCTGTTACAGCGCTTGAAGAACCATGAAATCGATGCTGCAATTCTGGCCACCCAACATCCTGAACTGGATTTCAGCGTCATACCACTCTATAAGGAACCGTTCTGGCTGGCTTATCCTCCCAACCACGCTTTTTATAACCAGGAGGAAATCACCCAGCAGGATCTGGATAACACGCAATTACTGCTCCTGTCCGAAGGCCATTGCCTGGCTCAACAGGCAATGCAGGCCTGCCACCTGAGTGAACGCCCCGAACAGGGTGGAATGGCCAATCTACGCGCCTCCAGCCTGGAAACACTGCTCCAGCTGGTAGCGGTCGGCTATGGAACGACGCTGATTCCAGCGCTTTCCCTGACCGGCTCCTGGATAAGCGGAAGAGGGGTCGTTACCCGCGAATTGAGCCTTCCCAATACCTGGCGCCAGGTTTCTCTGTATTACCGCCCCAGCTATCCGCGCATTGCCGCCCTGGAGGCCCTACAACAAATCATTAAAGCCAATCTACCGAATACCGTGGAAAAACTTTAACGCAATTTCCAGCCATATCCATCTACTCGAAACCATCAATTAACCCTCAAATAGCGGGTTGTCTGAAAATTTTAGGTGTCATTTCGCTAATTTCATATATAATCGGCGACTTCAGAGGTTTTGATGGTTAATAAATGATCAGCTTCTGTATTAAAAAATTAGTTTGCACTTCCTCTAAGTCACACTCAGAAGCTCCATCCCGGTAACTCCTGTTCCACCTTTTTGAGATCTGCGATTAATTCTATTTTCATTTTTTATAAAAGGTAATTTACATGGCTACAGGCACCGTTAAATGGTTCAACGAATCTAAAGGCTTCGGCTTTATCTCTCCTTCTGATGGCAGCGCTGATGTGTTCGTTCATTTCTCCGCAATTCAAGGTAGTGGATTCAAAGTACTGACTGAAGGTCAGGCAGTAACTTTCGAAACCGAAAATGGTCAAAAGGGTCCTCAAGCAGCCAACGTTGTTCCCGGCTAAAACACCCCAGACCCGCACTAGAATAGAGAACCCCGCTAGCCTGGCTAGCGGGGTTTTTTTTCTCAAAATGGTCGGTTACTGCCGACATTAAAGAGGTTACACCCATGAAAAAATTGTTTGTCAGCAACCTCCCGCAAGATGCTACTGAAGCGTCAGTGATGACCATGTTCTCTGAATATGGCAAAGTTCGCTCGATTAATATTGCTTCAGACATCTTTTCTGGAAAATGCAAAGGCTTCGGTTTTATCGAAATGGAAGGTCACGAGGCTCGTGCAGCACAAACAGCCCTGGATGGCATCAGTGTCGCAAATAGCGACAGATCATTACGGGTTCGATTTGAAGACCCTAAAGCTGCGCGCGGACGCAAACGCCGCTAGATCCATACTACAGGCCAGCGCTGAATGTCGTTTCGATAAACGCCACCTCAGACGCACGAAGTGACGCAGATTCTGCGGAAAATGCGACACTTTGGTTTGTTTCTAGCTGTCAGTCAAAATCCGCAACAAACGTTATCAATAGAATTAGATTAAAGGCGTGCCGGAATCATCCGCAGGCCTTACCCACCAAAGAATAGCAACAACTTTAACACGAGTAATTAACTATGAGTTTTACTTCTCTGGGCCTGTCAGCCCCGATTCTTCAGGCTATTGCCGAGCAGGGTTACGATACCCCAACACCGATTCAGACACAGGCTATACCCGCCGTTATTCAGGGTAGAGATGTGATGGCAGCGGCCCAGACCGGCACCGGTAAAACCGCCGGCTTCACTCTGCCGCTGCTGGAATTGCTGTCCACAGGTGCACGCGCCAACAGCAATCAGGTACGCGCACTGGTGTTAACCCCAACGCGCGAACTGGCAGCCCAGGTTGAAGATAGTGTTGCCACCTATGGCAAACATTTACCGATCACCTCGGCCGTTGTGTTTGGCGGGGTAAAAATCAATCCGCAGATGATGAAATTGCGTAAAGGCGTTGATGTGCTGGTGGCTACACCCGGACGCCTGCTGGATCTTTACAACCAGAATGCGGTGAAGTTTAACAATCTGGAAATACTGGTACTGGATGAAGCGGATCGCATGCTGGACATGGGCTTTATTCATGATATTCGCAAAATATTAAACCTGTTGCCCAGAACTCGTCAGAGCCTGATGTTTTCCGCTACGTTTTCCGAAGAAATCCGAAATCTTGCAAAAGGGCTGGTGAATGACCCGGTTGAAATTTCGGTTTCACCACGCAATACGGCCGTAGAGACAGTAACCCACTGGATCAGCCCGGTGGACAAGAAACAAAAGCCCGCATTACTGGCCAAGCTGATCCATGATCAGGATTGGCGTCAGGTACTGATTTTCTCCAAAACCAAGCATGGCGCGAACAAGTTAGCCAAATACCTGGAAACCGAGAACATCATGGCTGCCGCTATTCACGGCAACAAAAGTCAGGCCGCACGCACCAAAGCTCTGGCCGACTTCAAGGCGGGGAAAGTACGTGCACTGGTAGCAACCGATATAGCCGCACGCGGTATCGATATCGACCAGCTACCGCAGGTGGTTAATTTTGACCTGCCCAACGTACCCGAAGATTATGTGCATCGCATCGGACGTACCGGACGCGCTGGCAGTAAAGGACAGGCGGTTTCGCTGGTCAGTGCAGATGAGTTCAAACAGCTGTCCGATATCGAACGACTGCTCAAGCAAACCTTAACCCGTAAGATGATCGATGGCTTTGAACCGGTGCATACCCTGCCAGAATCACGTCTGGATACCCGCCCAGCGCGCGCCAACAAACCGAAAACCCCGAAAACAGGGCATAGAGATGGCCAGCGTTCCGGCGAGAATGCCCAGGGCCACAACCACCCGGGCGGCCAGAATTCACGACGTAATCAATCCCATTCCAGCAACCGTAATCCCGCTGCTGCAGGCCGACCTCAGGGTTCCGGCCAGCGTAAAGCAGGTGCGCCATCCGGTAACCGCTAACCGCACCTTAATACTCAGGCTGGGATGAAAAAAATTGCGGTTTTTGTTGATGTTCAGAATATCTATTACACCACGCGCCATACCTATGGACGCCAGTTTAATTACCGCAAATTCTGGCAGAAAATCAAACACCAGGGGCTGATCGTATCCGCCATCGCCTATGCTATCGATCGCGGTGATGAACAGCAGCTGAAGTTTCAGGATGCCCTCCGGCACATCGGCTTTGAGGTCAAACTCAAGCCCTATATCCAGCGCAGCGATGGCTCTGCCAAAGGCGACTGGGATGTCGGCATTACCATCGATGTGCTGGAAGCTGCGCCCCGGGTCGATAACATTATTCTGTTATCGGGTGATGGAGATTTTGATCGACTACTGGATAAGGTGCACAACGAACACGCGGTAACCACCGAAGTGTATGGCGTAGCCGCTCTCACCGCTAATTCACTGATAGAAGCCTGTCAGCAGTTTCATCCAGTAGAACCAGAGCTATTGTTATAGCGCTCTAATCTGTATCGATTAAATCTTCACGGATTAGTTGAATTTGAACAAAACACCCTCAGTTTTGTTAAGTCTATATTCTTTATTACTAGCTATTATGCGCACAATCTTGCCATAGGCTGAGCCTATTAGAATTATCCATTTAAACGATTATACAAATCAATCGTCGATTCCCATAATACAAACCGTTAGTTAATAATTAGTTTTTATACCAGGCAACCCTACTTAAATTGGAGAGTTATATGTTTGAAAATCACGAAGGTCAAAAGGTTCCACAGGTCGTTTTCCCAACGCGTAAAGATCATGAATGGGTCAACATCAGCACGGATGACATCTTTAAGGGAAAGACAGTCATCGTTTTTTCTCTACCCGGTGCGTTCACCCCCACCTGTTCATCCACCCACGTTCCGCGCTATAACCAGCTGGTCAATAGCTTCAAACAACACGGCGTCGATGCAGTGGTGTGTGTTTCGGTCAACGATACGTTTGTGATGAATCACTGGCAGGAAGAGCAACAGGCTACTGACATTACCTTCCTGGCCGATGGTAATGGCGACTTTACCCGCGCTATGGGGATGCTGGTTGCGAAGAACCACCTCGGGTTTGGTGATCGCTCATGGCGCTACTCGATGCTGGTTAAAGACGGCGTAATCGAAAAAATGTTCATTGAAGCAGATGTTGAAGGCGACCCCTTCGATGTGTCCGATGCGGATACCATGTTGAAATACATTGCACCCGATGCGGAACCACCGAAAAATGTCACCATATTCACCCGCCGTGGCTGCCCATTCTGCGTGAAAGCCAAGAAACTGTTGAAAAATGCCGGCATGGAATACGACGAACTGGTGCTTAACGAAGATTTTCGTGAGTCCACCATACGCGCCATCTCCGGACACACAACGGTGCCTCAGGTGTTTATCGACGGGGTTCGAATCGGTGGTGCAGATGACCTTGAAAAGTTTCTCGACGTTAAAGCCGGTATTGCTGCATAGACTGAACTGAGACTACTTTAATCCCCCGGCCTGGTGATCCATCGGGTCGGGGACTACAACCAATACGGGAGTTCAAGTATGAACATTTCAACATTCGACCTGCTGGTCATAGGTGGCGGAAGTGGCGGCCTGGCTGTGGCAGAAAAAGCAGCCCAGCTGGGTAAAAAAGTGGCCATTATTGAAAGCTCCCGTCTCGGCGGAACCTGTGTCAACAATGGTTGTGTACCGAAAAAAGTCATGTGGTATGCCGCCAGTCTGGCACACGCCGTGGACGATGCCAGCCATTATGGTATCCCCGCGACTCGTGGTAAAACCGACTGGGGAAAATTGATCAGTGGACGCGAAAACTATATCGCGAACATCAACAAATTCTGGGATGGCTACGTTGACGACCTGAACATTACCCGCATCGACGGTTTTGCCAGCTTCGTCGATAACCAGACGGTGGAAGCCAATGGAGACCAATACCGTGCCGATCATATCGTCATCGCCACCGGTGCAGAGCCTATCGTGCCACCGGTGCCCGGGGCTGAACTCGGCATCACCTCGGATGGCTTCTTTGCGCTTCAGCAACAGCCTGAAAACGTAGCCGTCATCGGCGGTGGTTACATCGGGGTTGAGCTTAGCGGCCTGTTACGAGCTTTGGGCTCGAAAGTGACCCTGGTGACACTGGATGATCGCCTGTTGAATCTGTTCGATCCGATGATCAGCGACATTCTGCAACAGGAAATGACCAAACAGGGTATCCAGCTACACTTTAAGTTTCAGGTGAGCGGCCTGTCAAAAGATGCACAGGGCCTGAGCGTCAACAGTCCGGGGCAGGATCTGTCCGGCTTTGATGAAGTGATCTGGGCGGTCGGACGTCGTCCCAATACGCAAAATCTGAATCTGCAGGCAACCACGATCGATGTCGAAAGAAATGGCGTGATCAAGGTCGATGCATTTGAAAATACCAGTGTCGACGGTGTATACGCCATTGGTGATATTACTGGACGCGCCCAGTTAACACCGGTCGCGATAGCCGCCGGCAGGAAACTGGCTGAGCGCCTGTTTAATAATAAACCGGATCTGAAGATGGATTACGAGAATATCCCAAGCGTGGTGTTTTCTCATCCACCGATCGCAACCATTGGCCTGACCGAACAGCAGGCACTGGAAAACTATTGCTGTTCAAGCGTGTATCAGAGTGATTTTACTCCAATGCGTTACGCGCTGGCGGAGCATGGTACCACCACCGCGCTAAAACTGATCTGTGCCGATAAGGAAGAAAAAGTAGTCGGAATACATATCATTGGTGACAGTGCCGATGAAATGCTACAGGGCTTTGCGGTGGCACTTAAAATGGGCGCAACCAAGGCCGATTTTGACCGCACCGTGGCGATTCATCCGAGCAGTGCCGAAGAACTGGTAACCATGAAAACGCCTATTTCAGATGTGCCCTGTCATGAAATCGATGCCGGTAACGAGTGGAAAGAGATTGCGGATTAGATATCAATCCAGGGCTGGTGACTCAGGCGGCTTCCGTGAGTGATGCGCAAGCCGCCCTGTTTTATTTCCGTTTACGACTGAACTTGCGCCACAGCCAGCCATGCTTGGCAACCTCTCCGGTTTGCACATAACTAAGCACATTATCGTGCTGCAGATTCCAGTACAAACGGCTCAGCCCACTACTACCAGCACAGACTAACAGACGGTCTTCTTTTTTTAGTTCGGTGGTCGGTGGTGGTAACAGAATACGATCGTTATGCCGTTCCAGCATCAGTACGATACATTTTAGACAGCTATCCCGTTGCCAGGGATCGCGCTGCAGTTCGCCCAGCTTGACACTGCCTCCATTGGATAAAACCTCGAACACGGCATGCGCCTGTCTCGGTACAATATCAATCTCTACCAGTGTCGGCGCATGACGCCCGACCAGACCGGATATGCGACTGGCAAGTTCACAGGCCCACTCATTATCCTGATAATACGCCAGAGAAATAAATTCATTTAACAACGGCATCGCCAACAGTACACGAATTTTATCCGCGATAATCTGACTCGGATTCATCACCATGTCTGCCTTAACCGAGTTAATGATGGTGCTATTATCCATGTGATTCTGGCGTACGATAACAAACAGATCGGAGTTCAGCGTGCGCGCCGTCACCACGATAGACAGGTTATTCGCATCATTGTCGGTGCCTGCAATCAAACCACAGGCCTTTTCAATTTCGGCCTCCTGCAGGGTACTGGCCTCGGTACCGCGTCCGATAATGACGCCCTCGGCGGGTGACCCGGTAACCTCAGGTGCGGCTTCGATTACAACGACCCGGATGCCTTCTTTTTTCAGACGCTCATAAACCGCCTTACCAAAACGTCCATAGCCGCACACCACCCAGTGTTTTTCCACCGGAGGATAAACCGGTTCCTTCAATTCACCGTCAGCACCCGAAAACAACCAGCTTCTGAGCAGGTGCAGGCAGGGCACCTGAATTGCAGTGGCTAATGAAGTGGCAAAGGTATCGTAGGGATCGATGATGTAATCGGTGCCAAATGAGGCCATATTATTTCCGACATCATGTGAATCAGAGCGGCAGATCACCTTGATATTCGGATGCAGCAACTTACTCGTAATCGCAATCTTGAGATTCGCCTCGTTGACATTCGTTACCGCCACCACAGCCGTACACATCGGATGTTCCAGCCCGATTTCCTGCAGGTACAGGGGCTTTTGTGCATCTCCACACAGGGTTGGTATGTAGTCGCGCTGATTTTCCACCTTGACCAGATTTGCGCGATACTCGTCGATTTCTATTACTACCACATTGCGTCCACTATCGGTCAGGCCTTTGACCAGAGCCGAACCAGTTTCTCCATAGCCGCAGATGATATAAAACGGTCGTCGTATATCACGAATTTCGCGCGCCAGACGGTATTCACTGAGTGCATTCTGAAAGGTTTTATCCTGCACCAGACCGAGGATGGTACCAATCGCATACAGCCAGGAAATGACTCCGGCATACATGCTAAGGGTCACCCACAGACGCTGCGCATCGGTAAACTCAAACGGTATTTCACCGAAGCCGATGGTGGTTGCCATGAAGCTGACAAAATAGGTGGCATGAAAAAAATCCATGCGCCAGGGATTGCCATCCGCATCCTGCCCCGGGATCAGCACCATACCGGCTATCGACACGGCGTAGGTGATCAGTAGGGTCATCAGCGGCCGGCGCATGCGCCGGAAGATCAGAAAAACGATGCTTTTCATCGAAATAAATGCCGTTCTGGGCTAGCGCCGTAACATCACCGTCTCAAGAATCAGCAGGATCACTGAGACCACATTCGCCAGCATCGCACCACCGGACAGTGACACAATACTCGCGGTAACCGCCGGGGTCAGACCGGTTTCGGTAATATACACCGCCGCCGTCCACACCAGCGTTGCGGCGATCAACTGCAGTATCGCGACCAGGCTAGTGGCCAGTAATACCGCACCCATCTGACTGCGATCACCTAATTTGAGAATGGTGGCGATTAAATTAACCACCACCACCGCGAACAGTTCAAACACATGATGATGATCCGGGTTATCCAGCTCTCCGACAAAAAAACCGAAGTTGAGTGTCAGCGCTAACACAATAAAAAAACCAAAAACGACTTTTTCCGGATTCATAATAAAAAAACCTGTTTAATAATGGGGGAGGGACTAGGGGCCTGTCGGACTTAGGATGATTCTACTGCGTCGGAGGGAAATCGGTTCATTTTTCCGATCTTTTTCGTTAAATAGGTACACTATTCGCCTCAAAAGATCGAAAAACTGCCCTCGATTTACCACTCGACTCGCTACGAACACCTAAGTCCGACAGGCTCCTGGCT
>JACNJF010000180.1 GCA_014382695.1 Gammaproteobacteria bacterium
TGAACTTCTCCATGCTGACATTGACCAGCAAAATCCACGCTCGTGTTATTTCAATGAACAGACCGATGCCTGCCTCAATGCTGATGGTGCTGTCGGGTTGATAAGCCGGCCTTGCTGCTGTGGCGCTGTTGGCGGGTACGCCGAAATCATGATTGGAGAGGTCAGCGCTCAGATAATTGAGGCCCAATTTCGGTGTGATGCGGAAGATACCGTATTGTAGACTTCTGCTTATGTTCAGGCTGGCTTCCCCACCGCCAATTCTATCCAGTATATCGTGCTTATAGCCCAGCTCCAGATCAACCCCGACGGGTAACTCCGCCTGGATCACCAGCCCCGCCAGCATGGTATTTTCACGGTCACCCATTCCTGTCAGCCACGGGCTGTCCTGTTCCTCGTAAACGCCTATACGGTATTGGCCTGCCAGCGCAAGGCGAAGTTTGCCGCTGCCGGCAAGTCCCCACTGGAGGCGCGGGCCGAAAACCTGCAGGCGTTCTCCGATATAAGTGATTGCCGGTATGAACTGGCTGACACTGCCATTATAGTCACGATACGGACTGCTGCGGGTAATCATCCCAAGGCCAACACCAATCTGTCCCCTTTTACCCAGCGGTAGATAAAGTTTTACATCGAAGTGACGTGTTTCATCTTCGTTGATAACGAAGGCCGCACGACTGAAGCTGGGCGGTCCCCTGGGCACATAGCGATTCGAGAACCCTATCGGCTCAAGCGGTATGCCGATGAAATTTTTATCGATACGCCGGTTGTTGTTTTCATCATGGTAGACCAGTAATGCGTACTCACCGGGTGGTAGTTCATCAATAGTATAGGTTTCAGCGCCATTCACCGGTTGTCTGAGCGTTTTGACCGGATTGCTGCGGGTGCCGAACGCATTAGCAGAGTCGTATAGCTGGAACTCAACAAAGCCTGACTCGGGAGGATTATCGAGTCGGATACTCAATTCGGCGGCAACAGACGGCAGGCTGTATAGCAGCAGGTAGGTTGCCAATAAACTCCAGAGACAGTTCTTGTTTTCAGGTCTGTTAAATCGCATAGCAGTGTTGCAGACCAGGCGTCCGGTCTGTTGTAACGTGAGCATCAATGAATGTCTATCATGACTTCATTGCGACGATAAAAAGGCAGTGTCCAGGGTGGATTGTAACCTGCCCAGCGTGGTTCGGACGCGGGAGTCCAGCTTTTTGCTGCAATCCACTGCTCGAGTAAAAGCGTTTTCTGGCTAATAATCAGTTCATCCCGTAATCCCGAGAAGCGAAGTACTGCGACTTTCTTTTGAGGCATGCTGGAGATTTTAACCTTTTCATCCAGAGGCACAGGTGCCGTTTTAATCGTATAAGAGGCTGGCAGTACGAACATATAGCGCCAGCCCTGATCTTTGCGTTGCTCCAGAATCGGGACCGTCATATCGATTTTTTTGCGCCTGTCCGAACCGCTTTGATCGACGATGACCGGGGCCGTCATGGCGATTTTACTGGAGGAAATATTGTCTCGGCTAATATAGTCAAAAAGCCTGTTGAAGGCTATATCACCCGCCGCATCAAATTCCCCCTCAACATAGGTCTCGGCAATGACCATGGGCTGATACAGGCGCAGTTCGTAATCACCTTCCACATGGATTGCATCATAGCTGGCTTCTTCAACGCTATTGATGCCAAAAACACTGCAGCCTGACAACAGGGAAATGAGTAGTAAACCTGAAAAATAATAGCGCACTGGATAAATACCTTTTGCAATAATCTATCATCAAATCGTAAGACGTTATGGGTGAAGGTAAGGTGAAGAAACGATAAAGAAGTGGTGAATGTTTTTCGTCAGTCCAATACCTGTCATCCCTGCTGTCAGGATAAGCACTAAACACGCATGAAATCGACCTGTTATTAGCGTTTCATGCTGACAGTTTTAAATATTAGAAATGACTGTTCTGTGCCCGGCGACCTTATACAACTGAAAGCCAGCCTGCTGTAGATAAACTTTTTCACCACACCGGGCTCAGGCCTAAGCTAATCGGGCGTTTAAAAGTAGCCACTGCTTTTTTTGTTCCTGAAAGCTCTGCTTTAACATTTCGACTTTAAGTTTCAGGGCCTGAACATCATAGCCTTCCATCATGGATGCTTTGCGCAGCGCCATCCATTGCTTTTTAGCTTTTGAAAATTCATTGATTTTGTTCATCAATACATCGTACTCATCATGCAGACGTAGCATCAGCACATCTGCATGGGGCAATCGGGCAATTTTTTTCGCCGTCGTATTCAATAGCATTTGTGCACGCGCACTTTCGATACGTTCCAGCGGAGTGCGGTAAAGATTTTTAGTTAATCTACACCATGATAATACCCGGATAAGCCATTTGGTCGGGTCAAAATGCCACCAGCGGATACCGTTCCGGTAATCACGTTGAAAGCAGTGATGGTAATTATGGTAGCCTTCGCCCATGGTGAGTAAGGCCAGGAAACCATTGTCTCTGGAAGTGTTTTTATCGCTATATGGCTGGTTTCCCCAGATATGCGCGAGGGAGTTAATAAAGAAAGTGAAATGATGAGCAATCACCAGACGAGCAACGCCAGCCAGCAATAACATACCGATCAGGTCGCCATGCAGCAGACCCAGTGAAATAGGAATGCCAAAATTGATACCCAGCACCAGAGGCATGTAGTGGCGATGTTGCCACATCACAATCGGGTCTTTTTTCAGATCGTTGCAGTTTTTGTAAGTAGTATCTTTATGGGTATCGTAATCACGCAGCATCCAGCCGATGTGGGCATACCAGAAACCGCGTTTTGCCGAATAAGGATCACGTTGATTATCATCTACATGCAAGTGGTGACGACGATGGTCTGAGGCCCAGTGCAAAATACTGTTTTGGGTGGCGTAAGTGCCTCCAATCGCAAAAAACAGCCGAACCAGCCAGTGTGCATCATACGCACGGTGTGACCACAGGCGATGATATCCAGCCGTAATCGAGATTTCGCAAAATGCCACGCCAATCACCATGGCTGCGACTTGCCATAGATCGAAGCCATACAAAAAGGCGTAAACAGGTACGCCAATCAGCGCCAAAGGTGTTGTAAGACCGAAGACCACGACAGTGAGCCAAATAAGTTTAGGTTTTTGCATTTCAGGAATCCGGCGCTAATAAATTATATTTAGCGTACAAGTGTACGCTCAGATAATAATTTAGTATAGTCCAAACTTAATCTAAGGAACCTTTGATTTTTTCAGGGCAGCGTTAAATACTGCATTCGGATAACGCGAGTTAGCCGGGATTCAATCCATGTTAATATAGCTGTTCTGAGGGACCTCCGTTATGTCTGGCAATCGAGCACAACAAAAACAAAAAACGCGCTACCGCATCATTGATGCCGCTTTCAATCTATTGAGTCAGGAACGCAGCTACTCCAGCCTTAGCCTTAGAGAGGTGACACGTGAGGCTGGTATTGCACCCACTTCGTTTTATCGCCACTTTGACGATATGGAAGCGCTGGGTCTGACCCTGGTCGATGAAGGTGGCCTGGCCTTGCGTCAACTTATGCGTGAGGCACGTCAACGTTTGCAGGGCAGGGGAAGCGTGATCCAGATCTCGGTGGAGACTTTTATGGAGTTCATCGAGAATAGTCCGCAGGTATTCCGCCTGTTGCTGCAGGAACGTTCCGGCACGACGTTCGCTTTTCGTCAGGCCGTTTTTCGCGAGCTGCAATATTTTGTTACCGAGCTGGCCGAGTACATTCAGCAAACTCAGGGCTATCCTGTTTCGGAAGCCACCATACAGGCTGAGGCCATGGTCTTCCTGGTGTTCAATGCCGGTGCCGATGCGCTTGATCGAGAACCATCCGAATGCGCAGCCCTAAGCCAGAAAGCCATCATGCAACTACGCTTTGTCGCGCGTGGCGCGGATGAATTTCTTAAACTACGGCATCCGACGCTATAGGTCACTGCTATTAATTGACTGCCCCCGCGATTGCAGCGTCAACTCCGTGCTCGAATCCGGATGTATTTATAGACACTTGCGGCTCCCGGCTTTCGCATCCTGCGTTACCCTGCCTCCTGCATCCCGGCGGAACAGGTAAGCCAGAACCTGCCGGGCTCCTGGTCTCATACGGATATGCCAAATAACGGTAAGGTGCCTGAGTGCGGTTCCCATTGTGGCTCGAATAGACTGATCAAGCTTTCTGTACTCCCGGCGGCATGTTCGAATTTTGCGAATGATCATTTTCATATTTGTCAGTATCTATATCCTTAACATAGAAATACTATGCCCTATGCCTTGAATGATTCTGATTTCCAGATCGGAAACCCCCAATACACTTAATTTTTGAACTGATATGGAACTCAATAATAACCTGCGGCACTACGGCCTGATCTCTATCCTGTTACATTGGGGTATGGCTGTGGTGATTATAGGGCTGTATTTTCTGGGTCTATATATGGTTGATCTCACCTATTATGATGAGCTGTATCAAATTGCGCCCGACATTCATCGTAGCCTGGGTTTAATCATGCTGGGCTTTCTTCTGTTTCGCTGGTACTGGCGTTTGCGCAGTGTTCGACCGGCAATCAGTGGGAAATTCTGGGAAAAATCAGCGGCAGTGTGGGCACATAGAATGTTCTATATCCTGATCCTTGTTGCACTGATTAGTGGATATTTAATTTCAACTGCAGACGGGCAGCCTGTATCCATATTTGGCTGGATTGATATCCCCGCTACGTTTTATGGCTATGAGAACCAGGAAGATATCGCTGGCGATGTGCACGAAATATTAACGCATCTATTGATGCTGTTAGTCGCCATACACACGTCGGCAGCACTCAAGCATCATTTTATAGAACGCGACTCTACCCTGCTAAGTATGCTGGGTAGAGTGGCAAAAAAGTAAACCATTACATTAAACAACATCCAGAAAGGAGCACTTATATGACCAAAAAAATCCTGTTATCGGCAGCACTGATCTTCGGACTCAGTAGCTTTAGCGCCCAGGCCGCGGTAGAAAAATACACTATCGACACCAAAGGCATGCATGCTTTTGTCACCTTTAAAGTAAAGCATCTGGGTTACAGCTGGCTACAGGGCCGCTTCAACAAGTTTTCAGGTGATTTTGATTACGATGAAAGCAACCCTGCAAATAATCGGGTCAAGGTGGATATAGATGTCAGGTCTCTGGATAGCAATCACGCTGAACGCGATAAGCATCTTAAAGATGATCGTTTCTTTGATGCCGACAAATACCCGGATGCTGGTTTTGTCAGCACAAAATGGGTGGATCATGGCAATGGCACCGCAACCCTGCAAGGAAAATTCACCCTGCGCGGTATCACCAAAAATATTGATATCGATGTGAGTCATATCGGTGGCGGTAAAGATCCATGGGGTGGTTTTCGTCGTGGATTTGAAGGTTCAACCACGCTCAAACTGTCTGATTACAAAATGGAACAGGGCGGAAAGCTTGGGCCAGCCGTTGAGAATGTAGAAGTCTGGTTATCTGTGGAAGGCGTACGCGAGTAAGCGTTTAAAATAATTTTCCATACTCTAACGTTCCGGCACCTTCAGTGCCGGGGCTCTAAACCGGGTCAGAGAACAATAGTTTTCTGACCCGCTTTTGTTTCGGTTTTTGATTAAATCGTAATGTCTCCACGATCGAATCAATTTTTATGATCTGCTCTGCTTTATAGCCCTGATATACAAGCCGCTGATGACTATTTGTAGTCAGCTTTGAATCATTGGGTGCCCCGATTTTTCCCGATTTACAATAATTTTAATTCTGATATTGTGGATGCTGTTTAGTGGCTGTCAGTAACTTTGGCAGGGCTTAAGCTGCTCAATTTCTACCACACAGTTATCTGTTGCTCAAATTCACTACTTCAATCCCAGTGCTATTACGAGGAATGGTTCAAATGTTTTCAATCAAACGAATTTTAACAGGGTTAACCTTAATTTGTGCTTTAACAATGACACGGTATTCCATGGCAATACCAGTTTCATTTGAAATCACTGATGGAAGCTGGACTAACATAGGTTTGGGCTATGGGGGCGGCAGTGAGTCAACTCTGGACGCTCGCTTTTTTGGTTCTTTAACCGGTAGAAATTTTGCCCTCACTAACCCGGGCGATATAAGGCGCCTGGACATAGGGCAGCTTATATTCATTGAAGATGACATCAATGTAAATGAAACCGATAATCTTGATGTCAGTTACGTTTTCAACTTTACCAATCCGTTGATTGGCTCACAAACATTGTCAACCACAGGCCTGGCAATCATCGGTCCGACTAGTGATGGTGCAATAGACTTTTCTTTAGTATGGGCACCCCTGTTCGTGGATTTTGGGAATGAAGGGCGATTTAAGATAGAGCTCTCATCCAGTTTCTTTAGCATAAGTACGGGCTTGTCCCTCTCCCAGGTTGCAACATTTACTCTTTTAGATTTGCCGAAAAGTAGCCCGGTAACTGAGCCGCCAGTTATAGTGCTGTTCAGCCTGGGATTGATTGGTCTGGTTTATATTCGGCGAAAAATTTGGGGACAGGCTCAGGACTTAGCCAGAGTGACGTGATATACGATCGTAAACGCCAGCTCTAGATTGGCAGCAATGTGCTAAAAATTGCTGAGAGGATGACGCGTTAAAGGGGTACTAAATGGGATGGATGATGTCTCGCGAATTAACGCGAAAACCTGCTGCTGTCGAAACGTTTATGCGTCCCGATTGAAGGCTCAACTTTTAATTATCGACAACGGGTTGGGTTTCTTTATCAGTCAGGCTGGCCGTTTTAATGCAGTTTCGACCACCTGCTTTAGCATCGTAAAGGGCCTGGTCTGCAGCCCGAATCAGGTCATCGGTAGAATGGGTCTGGTCCGGGATAGCGACAGCGATGCCGAGGCTGATGGTGACGACGCCAAAGCTGCTGTCTTCATGGGTCAGGGCGAGGGACTCAACGGCCAGCCGGATTCTCTGTGCTAACTGTTGCGCCGCCTGCAGGTCGGTGTAGGCAGAAATGATACTGAACTCTTCCCCGCCATAGCGTGCCACGACATCGCTGGTGCGACATAAATTATCCATCAGTACAGATGCCAGTTTTCTCAGACATTCATCGCCAGCCTGATGACCGTAGCGGTCGTTGTATCGCTTAAAGTGATCGACATCGATCATGATCAGGGTCAGCGGTTGGTCGATACGCATGGCTCTGGTCCATTCCGTTTCCAGGGCTTCATCGAAACGACGCCGGTTGGCCAGTCCGGTAAGGAAATCTGTAATCGATAGCTCCTTCAGTTTGCGATTAACATGTTCCAGTTCAGCGGCCTTTTGCTCCAGTTCCGAGCGAGCCTTTTCAACATTTTCGTTGCTGATACGCAAAGCGGTTTCGCGTCGATCGGCTTCGATCGCGGTTTTCTGAAATTGATGTACCGCAAAGCCAAGGTGGCCCAGCTCGTCATCGCCAGTCGGCGGCAGCGGGGTGTCGAGTTTTCCAGCGGCGATAAAGCGCATGGCTTCGCTGAGCGAGGATAAGCGCAGGATGACATTGTGGAACACATGGAAGCGTATCAGTATGACTATGCCGGCTAAACCGATACCCGTCGCGATCAATAGAATGAGCATGTAGCGCTGGCGTATTTCATTGGCTGACAAGCCCGCTCTGTCGATCGCGTCGAGCCCGCCGTTTACCAGTGCTCTGGTTGATGAATCGACGAGTACGCTGATGTGGTGGTTCTCTGCAATCAGTTGCTGACTTTCAATGGCCAGCGACAATTCGCGCTCGCGCAGCGCCAGCAGGCCATCTTCAGCCAGGACAATCTGTTTAAGTTCGCTAAACGAGCCAGTCAGGCTGGCAGTAATATCGGCGGGGACTTTTTTGAATGTGATGCCGGCGTTGTTAAGCGCGGTTTGCAGAACCTGGCGTGAAATCGCCAGTCGAGTGAGTGCGGGATCCTGGATCGCGACGAGGGTGCGTCCGGCGATCGTCTCAATCTCGGTATAGAAGCGTGAAGCAGGGGTTAAATGGGCCGATCTTAGTGCCATTTCTGCGATCTGATCCATCGGCGGGGATGGTCGTGATAGTAATAGTCGAATGACATCATTATCCCCTTCCAGGATGCGAACCCGATAGATCAATTGCTGTTGGAATGCCTGCAGGTTGGATAGTAACTGCTCACGTGCGGAAAGTTTTTTCAGCTCAATATCGATACGCTGGTTGGCCAGGTTACGCAATTTGTGGAGATTGTCAGTTAACTCGTTGGCGAGGCGACGAATGTCAGCGGTTCCCGAGGAAAATCCGGATAACGAACGCTGCAGAGCGTCGAGCGCGTTATCAACCCGGCTAAACGTGTTCTGCCGATCGCTATCGGTATTGATCGATGCCAGCTGCACGCCCGATGCTACAAGTGCGTCCATAGCCCTCGCTACGCGAAGTATCTGAACGGTTGCCGGCAGACGCTGATCGAGAATAACGTTGAGTGACTGGCTGACCCGGGTGGAACTGATAATGGCGATAGCAGTGGCCAGCAGCATCACCGCAATCATCGCGCCGAAGCCCAGTAGCAGGCTGGTCCGGATACTCAGACCGGCAAAGCTGACGTGATGCTTTTGTTGTGTCGGGGTAGACAACGTTTATCCGTCAGTTACTGGGCGAGTGCGACACGTTTGCCATCTTTCCAGCGATACCAGGAAAACGCCGGATAGCTGGTATGGATGTCGCCCTTCTGGTCAAAAGAAACCGGCCCCAGAATCGTCTCAACGGGAGCATTGCGTAGCGCAGCGGCAACCAGATTAGCATCAAAAGAATGTGCCCTGCGCACACCTTCGATCCAGCTCTGTGTCGCCGCATAGGCCAGCAGGGTATAGCCTGCTGGTTCCAGTCCCATTTTGTTAATCGCGTCTACAGCGGGTTTTGAGGTTGATAGCTCGGCGGCTTCAGGCGGGAAGGTGAAGGGAATATCTTCGCCCGCAGCACCGGCGGCTTCAATGAAAACTTTCGATACCAGCGTGTCGCTGCTAATGACCTCGATCGAGGTATCCAGCTGGCGTAACTGGCGCAGCAGTACGCCGCTATCCAGTCCTCCACCGACCATGTACAGAACCTCCACACCGGCATTGATTAGCGCCTCGATGTTGTCGACATAGGATGATGCGGAAGCGACAGCCTTGATTATTTTAATTGGCTGGATCCCGCGTCGATTGAGTCCTGCTATCGCGGTCGCGGCGAGACCTTCAGAGTAACTACCGCGAAAATATAGAACAGCGATTTTTTTGCCGGCATGCAGGGTGGCAATACGTTCAGCGGCCACCTCTCCCTGCACATCGTCCCTGCCGATCATACGGAACAGCGTTTTGATGCCCATCTCGGTGACCATGGGGTTGGTGGATGCCGGCGTTATTTGCAGTACATGGTGACTGGCGTAGACAGGAGCCGTCGCAATCGTCGCCATCGAACAGGAGTGACCGATAACCACAGCA
>JACNJF010000055.1:0-4627 GCA_014382695.1 Gammaproteobacteria bacterium
GAGGGATTCGCTTTTAATTAATTTACCCTCATAAATCAATTTGTTAACCTTTACTATTTAACTTATTACTCATAGAGTTACTCATTTATTAACAGACAGCGTAAATATGTAAAATTTCGCCCTATTTCAATTTGTTATTTTAATCGTTATATTTACTGAATCATATCCAAACTGTGATGATCCAGAATAAGTTTGATTCAAATCTGACTAAGAGGTGATTACATTATGAATAACTATAATAGGCAGAAGCGTGCCAGATGACGTGGTCAAACCTTTCAGTACAACCCAGTTAAGCGGTTTTTTTCATTCCCATTATTTGTTTTTCAAAATTACCTGAACTCATATATCCTAGTATTGAGTGCAGGCGATAATTATTATAAAACACACTGATATAATTCCATTTATCTTTCTGTGCTTCAGAGCGAGCCCGGTAACTTCTCCAATGTACCAACTCCTGTTTCCGAAGAAGCTTTAACAACAGCATTAATCCAACAATCACCTTTACGACTCATGCTTCCTTTAACGGCATGTAGATCGAGCAATTTCTTAAAGGCTTTACTGGCATATTATGAACCACGATCAGAGTGATGAATCAGTCCTGTGTTGGGTCGTCGTTGCCAGACTGCCATCTTCAATGCATCGCACGCCAGTTGTGCTTTTATATGTGAGCTCATACTCCAGACAACGACCTCCAGAAAGCATAGTAAATATAGTTAATTCAATAACTTAACTATTCATTGAGCGTTTTGCGCCACCACTTAAATCAGTAACTTATCTCACATTACGTTTTACTGTATTGCTAGAAAACGATCCCCCCAGACCAGATTTTAAAGTGAGATTTCACGAGTCTGAGTCCTTGCTCGGAAAGCTGGATGATATAGATATACTTTGGTCTTTTTTAGACCATAGAAATAGAAGAAACATATGTATTGCATACCACATTAAATGAAACTAATATGTTTCTTTATAAAGAAAAGCAATATATATGCTTCTACAATGAACACTTTACTCGATCAACTTAAAAAACGCAGAGTTGCACTCGGACTCAAGCAACATGACATGATGCTGCGTATTGGGGTCTCCCGTCAGCAATACCAGCGCCTGGAGTCTAAAGGTAATCCGCGACTCGATACACTGGAACTTATCGCCAAAGGGCTAAACAGCGAGCTAATACTTGTTCCCAGTGATAAATTGAGTGCCGTTAAAGCCATACTAAAAAGCGATAGTAAAGCGATTTCTGAGCATGATAGTCAGGCATCAAAACTTCAAAAGGAAAATGAACTTGCCAACGACCCATGGAAAGACTTACTAACAGACGATGAAAAATGAGCAAAGTCGATCATATCGATGAAATAAGCGTTCTGAGATTAACTCTTCATGGCAGACTGGTGGGGTATTTGTCAGGTTTTCAGAACGGTCGAAATGTACTCAATTTTGCAAGTGAGTTTAGCCACGATCCCGAACGTCCGACATTCAGCCTGATTACACACCCCGCTTTCCCGAACAGTGACAAGCTTATGGCCGAACCGTGGGCTAAAAACCACAGGCTTCATCCCACACTATCCAATCTGCTACCCGAAGGCGTACTGCGAGCGCTGATCGCTCAAGGGCTAAAAACTCATATAGACAACGAATTTAAAATTTTTTCCTATCTGGGGAGAGATCTACCCGGTGCTTTGGTAGCAACACCTCTGGAACCTGAGGAAGTCCCAGACAGTGTGCTTAAAACATATGGTAATGCTAAAGCTGTAAAACTCGTCAATGACAGTCCGGAAAATAAATTTTCATTGGCCGGTGTGCAAATGAAATTCTCCATGAAGGAAAGAGATGAGCGTTATAACCTGACAAAAGGTGATGATCTCGGAGACTGGATCATAAAAACACCGTCTACCCGATTTAGAAATGTGCCACTCAATGAGTTTACAGCAATGTCATTAGCATCGATGACAGGAATCGATATTCCTGAAATTAAGCTGGTTGAAATGAGCAAACTCGACAACCTGCCCTCCATCAATCTACCGGATGAGAAACTGGCATTTGCGATTAAACGCTTTGACCGTAATGGTAATAATCGAATTCATATGGAAGATTTCGCTCAAATACTGGCTAAATACCCTCACCAAAAATATGATACCGCCAATTATGAGCAGATAGGTAAAGTCATCTATGAGTATTCAGGTAATGGTCTCGCTGACGCACAACAATTTATTCGCCGTCTGCTGGTAAACATATTATTGGCAAATGGCGATGCTCATCTTAAGAACTGGAGCCTGCTATATCCGGACAAAATCACACCAAGGTTATCTCCTGCTTACGACATTGTGACCACGCAAGCCTATATCGAAGATGAAACGAAGTTCGCCCTCAACCTTGGTAAAACCAAAGAATGGTATAACGTCAAGATAGAGAATTTTGAATATTGGGCAGACAAGGCAGCAATACCATGGCGTGCAATAAAGCCCCATATAGAAGACACGATGGAAAGGGCACAATCTTTGTGGCCACAGGCACTCCGAAATTTACCCATGGATGAAGTGCATAAAGACAAACTCAGGACTCATTGGAGCAAGCTCCAGAGCAAATTCAGAATAAGGCTCTGATTGGGAATGAATGAAACCCTCTCCCGTAAGGAGACATTAAAATCACTTTGTTTTAAAACAGATAGTCCAGATTTTGAGTTTCGGAAAACACCATCAACTGCTCAGTTGTGGCGGCGACATTCAATAGAACTATAGCTTATAGGTAGCTTGAGTGAAGATCTATTAACAATAATTAAAAAGCTAAACGTCTGCTTTAATACTTAAAGAAGACGTTGATAAAACCGGTTCAGATCAGACAGCTTAGATTCTTAAAGCTTTCATCTCCTCCTGGACTTATGAAAAGAAGCCATTATTGCGCAGTGTCGGAATATGCAATTACCTCTCGGCTGAGGCTGAACATTTTACCCATCGTATCTCTAGCTGTTTATTCTTCTCACTCGCGTATGTTTTACTCTAATGCCAGCGTTTCGACACGTCAGCAAACGACACGCTACCGTACTCGATATGCTTCTTTTTCTGATCGCGCTCGATTCGTGCAATCTCAATCGACACGTTGGGATAGCGCCCCAGGCTGACCATTGTGCTTTTACCACTTATTTTTAAATAACGATAGCGCCAGTATTTTTCGCCGTTTGTTCGCACTTCTAAGTAAAGACCGTCACCATCTAGCAACCGGTAAACTTTCTCTTTTTGCTTCAATCGCTTAATTGAGGTCTTGTTAAGCATGCGTTACTCATCAGTAAATAGTCCGTTACCCACTAGGTTACTCATTCATTACTCTATTTCATTCAACACATATCGTTCAGCGCCGGAAGATATCGGAGGGTTAAAGCCTTATGCTACGCCATATTACAGGCAAAAAAAAGAGCCCTCGAAAGGACTCAATATTTAATATGGCGGAGAGCGAGGGATTCGAACCCCCGGAGGATTTCTCCTCAACGGTTTTCAAGACCGCCGCATTCGGCCGCTCTGCCAGCTCTCCAAATTCTATAATGTTTACTTCACTAATCGTTTTAACGTGCTATCCCAGACTCCGTGCCTGAAGGCGCATCATTATAATCATTTCGATTAGAGAGTCACCTGCTTTTTTAATCTTAAAGTCCATTGATTTCCATATAAATACCTATATGTTATTAGCTGAAGCTTTATAAACCCAACTGGTTTAAAATCACGGATTAAATATTTGCAGAAAATATTTTGAAGCTAGCAACCACCTACTCGGGAACCTGTTTCATTCCTGACTTGTCAAAGTGTTATTAATAAATCGGAGATTTACATGCAATTAAATTCTACTATCGCTCGTGCTCAGGGGTCGATTCTTGAAACGAACAAAGTCATTAAAAATACCTATATCCTTTTATCGATGACTTTGCTGTTCAGTGCTGTGACTGCTTTTATTGGCGTTGTTACTGGCGCTTCATTCGGTCTGGCACTGGGTGCAAATATTCTGGCTATTGTTTTATTGTGGTTTGTGCTTCCACGCACCGCCAACTCAGCCTCTGGAATTCCAGTTATTTTCGCCTTTACTGGTTTACTGGGGTATGGGCTCGGTCCAATACTGACTCATTATATGGCGATGAACCCAAGCATCGTAATGACCGCCATGGGTGGTACCGGTGCAATTTTCCTCGGACTTTCCGGTTATGCCCTGACAACTCGTAAAGATTTCAGCTTTATGGCTGGCTTCCTGATGGTTGGCCTGTTTGTTGTACTGGGTGCTAGCCTGCTGAATATTTTCATGGGGATACCTGCCCTGGCCCTGGCGGTTAGCGCTGGTGTTATTCTGGTGATGAGTGGGTTAATCCTGTTCCAGACATCAGCACTTATTCATGGCGGTGAAACCAACTACATTATGGCAACAGCCAGCCTGTTCCTGTCCATCCTGAATATTTTTACCGCCCTGCTGCATATTCTGGGTGCATTCTCTGGCGATGATTAAACGTTAAATTCTCATCATCAGATTTCGCAAAATTTTAAGCCGCTTTTAGTCAATAAAAGCGGCTTTTTTACAGGTTTATTGTTATGGACTGGTTAAAGATTGTTTCAGCAGTATTTATAGTTGGCATGATGGTTATGCTCTATCCAAG
>JACNJF010000055.1:5179-9449 GCA_014382695.1 Gammaproteobacteria bacterium
GAACACTAACTGGTTTTTTAGGCGAGACTTTTTCGGGTTCGGCTTTTTGAGCTTTTGTTCCTGATGGATTAGCAAACCCATCATTCAACTTCTGTACAAACAGGCCTGAATTTTCGGAAACTTCACGTAGTTTTCTGGCAACTCGACGACTCCATCCATGTGGAGAGGTATGAAACACACTTCTCCAGATACGCGTGTTTTTCTCAAACGCGGTGACCAGATTACCGGGCATATCGGCACGTGGTAATTGAGCCGCAATGCGCGATGCCCAGAACTTACGGCTAAACAGATGAACACCAAAAAAGATGATCAGCAGACTAATGACGGTAAACATTCCAGTCAGTGGATTATTGCTGTAGGCGTCAATCAGGGTGGTTGGGTTTAACTGAGTCCAGGCATTTTGAGTGGTTACTCCGTAAGCTGCCAACGCAAGAAGTAATACGTACAGCACCGTATCGGTGATCAAAACCCGCTTGGTCCATTTGTACATGGCGGATTTCAACGCAGGTATAACCTTGTTTTCTATGCCGTGTGCAGTTTTTTCGAGCGCTCCAATGATGCGGTAAGCTCTTTCGGTTTCGACCTGATGCATCCGATCATAAATGGCATTCAAATCCGCATCTTTTTTAGTTTTGAAGCGCTCTTTTAACTCCCCATTGTTAATACTGATCGCAGACTCTTCATCAAAGATCATGTAAAACTTACCCGCCGTTAATCCACTTTGTGATAATGCCCTCTGCCAGGCACCAACGACTTCTTCAGGATTATCTTCTTTGGCTGCGGTATCAATCTGATTCAGGATGTAAAGAAACTTGCTGGAGTCGGTACGCTGGATTGTTTTCGTGACCAGATGTTCGAGGGTGTCTTTCATCGCTCCCGGTTCGGGATGTCTGGCATCGAAAAACACCAGAACCAGATCCGAAAGATCGATAATATGATCGGTAATTCTAAGGGTGGAGTTTCTTTGAGCATCCGCATCGAAGCCCGGCGAATCGATCAGTATTTTCCCCTTGATAGGCTGAGTTGGACTGGTTTTAAGCTGTAGATAAGCGTTAACCCTTTCACCTTCACCAGGCGCCACTTTTTCGATATCGTCGCTGATATTATAAAATGGGAAGCGAGGGTCAGCATCCAGCGCTAGCCCGGGTAATACACGACTAACATTATCATTGGTATAACAAATGACCGTAAATTTGTCATCCACAGCCTGATTGCCGGAAGCCTGTAATTTAGCCCCGAGAAAGGAATTGATAAAGGTAGATTTGCCCGCAGAAAAGGTTCCTAAAATAGATATTAAAGGCCACCACGGAATCTGCGTCGCATAGGATTCATCTCTGGAGATCAACCCCATACGGTAAGCGATACTATCGAGAACCCTGAAGCTTTTAACGGCATCAATGAGTATCGGATTTTCCTGCTCCAGATGTTTTTCGAGCGTTTTAAGACGACTTTCTATCGCTTTTCGGGATTGAAACATAAAAACTCTAACTAAAGGTAAAACAAAACTTCGTGCTTAAGGCATGAACCTGCTCATAATATTCATCGGGCGAGCCACATCACGAATATTGCGTTGCATATAGTAGGTTGAGGTTGCCATCGCATTGGTATTTTGAGTCATTGAGGCGATATTCTGGGTCATGGACGTAATATTGCTATCCATGTTACCGATGTTATTACCCATTTTCACCATCGTATGATCCATAGTACGAATTGAATTGGTCAGCTCATTCATGTTTCGATCGACTGAAATGGTCAAAGTGGTAATGGTAAGAGTCAGATTATGAACATCTCGTGACAGGGTATAGACCAGATAGAAGCCATACACAGCAAGCACAATAAAAGCAACCATAGAAGGATAGACGATCAATTCCCAGCGTTTGGCACTACTTTCAAAGGTATCAGCCAAACGCTCCATGCATCCAGAATCAAGACTTAAATTTGGATTACTATCTGAATTACTCATAAATTGATCCTATTAAATAACTAGTAGTTGGGTGAATTTTCAAATGATTAATGAGCCGCATTATAAACACTATTTATATAATTAGCGATTTTGAAATTGATCCAGGTAGTAAATATGTATTAATTTTCACCCATATTTTAAATATCAACTTTTAGCATCATAATTAGACAGTTTAGTCACGAAATCCCTATTGCTGAATTTTCAATTTCAGGTCTTCCCCCAACTCCCGGTTCATCGCGATGATTGGTGAAAGAAGTAGTCGGGCTTGCTCTGGTCGATTCTGCTGTAGCAGTATCATTGCGGACTGATAGTAAAGTTTAGAAGCATTGTCAGTATCATTTAATGCGTAGTAAATGTTTCCCAACTCACCTCTGAGATCGGGATTCCCACGGTCTTTTTGAATCAATAACTGATAGCCAGCGATAGCATCTGCATAATTCTTTTTCCAGTAGGCTTTGCGTGCTAAAAACAATTCATCCTGTAAATCAGGGACTCTGGCTGGAATAGCTTGTGGGGCCGAGGTCTGATTGACTATGGGTGAAACGGGTGTCTGAGCTGTAGTCGGTAATGCAGAGGTCTGAGTTTTACTTTGTTCGGACCGGATGCCGATCTGAACTGATTTTGCGGGCGTGTCCGTCGTACTGGTCGGATCCTGCTTTTCAGGTTTAAGTTGCGCCTCCCCTGAAGCCGTTGCCTGACTCCTGGTCTTTGATGTAATGCTGACACTTTTAGGATCAATATTGAGTAACTGCCTGTACACCTGTTCCAGCTGAAGCTCTGCACGAAAAACATAGCCCAAAAAAAACGCCGTGACTAAAAATATAGAAAAACTATGTATTAAAATCCAGCGTCCAAAACTCATCAGTTAGCACTCAAACATTAGGTTTATATTTTAGGATAAAGGTGCTGCGCGAGTTGAATTATTTCGTTTGATGCCTTACTACCGGGCTGCAGTTCAAAAACCGCCAATCCTTCACTAAAGGAGCGGCGATAGGCCGTTCTCTGGTAGAGGCGTAAATTCAGATGTTCAATATTCTTTAGATAGCCTAATGCTTCCTCGGCTTCATCGGTTTCCCTGACCCCTATATGGGTATCTGCACGGTTAATAAATCCAAGCACCTGTGGCATTTTTTTATTCCCCCCACATTCTTCTCGAATAATCTTGATGAAGCGCTGTGTTGACCAGATATCAGCCTGGCTCGGTGGTACTGGAGTTACAATTCGATCTGCCAGTTTCAGGGCCTGTTTCATAGACTCAAAGTCGGCTGTACCGACGTCTACAATCACATCAGATTTGGTATTTTTCAAGGATGCCAATGTGCCAATATCATCCAGTATTTCAAGGTTGGGTTCGTAACCTTCTTCCCCTCGAATATCGACCACATCGGACAGGGTTTTCTGCGGATCCAGATCAAACAGGGTGACTAAACCGCGTTGAATCTTGAGCCAGACGGCCAGATTGAATGCAACGGTACTTTTTCCTGTACCTCCCTTAAGGTTTCCTATGACTGTAATCATGCTCTTTCTTTTCTATTATGTTTATGAGGGTCAGGTAGATAATGCCATTTTAAATCTATTTAGTCAGCTCTAAGTTCATCCCCAGCGTGGAGCCCACCCTTCGCGTCCTTTCAAAAGACCTGAAGGCTCAGACCCTGTTTATTTTTGTGGAGTCTGATCCGGCTGTGTTGAGTTGCTTATAGTGCTTTTATTCTCATACCCTGCTGGCATGCTAAACAGTTTATCGTCTAATGCCTGAACCACGATATTCTGCAATTCCTGCGAGTTTCCATTCGCAAACGTTTCCTTGATACTGATTTTCAGCTCTTTATCAAACCACTGGAAGCTTTCCACTATTTCACCACTAGCCAGCTTGATCTGCTGCATCCATTTATTGGTAGCACGGTCATTCAACATTTCATCACCCAGCCACTTCAACTCAATCGAGGTGCCGTTAAACAGCAGCTGTTTGATCGGAAGATTGAGTTCAGTATCCAGCCAGATACTCGATTCACGTTGCTTATCCCCTTCTTTAGCAACAATCTTCCAGTGCGTTGTATTACGTTTATTCAATTCTTCAAAACCCAGGTTTTCGCAGGTCAGCGCTGGATTTGCTTCGCATGGCGACAGCATTGTATTTTCGATGCCGATATCAATCTGCTCTTCAGATTTATTTTCATAACAGATTTTTTGTTCGCTAAAACACATCAGGCTGAAATGTTTATTCGCATCCAGTATCTGGATCACAGGTTCGCCGTAGTAAAAAAACTCCTTCCGAATTCTACCGCTTGAATAATACAGATTGGTAGA
>JACNJF010000183.1 GCA_014382695.1 Gammaproteobacteria bacterium
TATCGACCCACTCCGGCGTTGGTAGCAGCTTTACAGCCGACGTTGCCGGTAACTACACGGTGAACTTAATGGCCTTTGATGGATTTCTGGCCGCTTCTGATACGGTTACGATCAATGCCACCAGTGTGATACTCGATAGCAATCCTAATCTGTCTGCACTGACCCTGTCAGCGGGATCGCTCTCCCCCGTATTCGATGCACTCACCACTAGTTACTCGGTCGAAGTAGCCTATACCACCAATACCTTATCGATCGCGGCGAGCAGCGAGCATCCGAATGCACTGGTCAACGTGAATGGCAGCAGTGTAGCCTCGGGCATCGCGAGTAATCCGATAGACCTTGCGATAGGTGATAATGTTATTCCGATCCTGGTGATTGCTGAAGATGGCAGTAGCGGCAAAACCTATACCCTGACCGTGACCCGGCAGGCCGCGCCGATAGATTTTATCGCAACCCTGCAGAACCTGACGTTGGGCCCAGGCGTGCCAGTGGGTGCCATGACACCAGCATTCGCCCCGAATACCCATACCTATTCATTGACACTCGATAACGTGTATACATCGATTGATGTGGTCGCGACCGCAACCAATAGTCAATCCAGCATAAGTGTGAACGGTATTCCGATCATCAGCGGTTCCTCCAGCCAGACCGTCGGTCTGACGGTTGGCTACAATACACTGCATGTGTTGGTCACTGCACCGGCAGGGAATGCTGATTCATACTTTATCAATGTGATACGGCTGGAAAAGAGTAATGTCGCCACGTTATCCGACCTGAGCATTTCCTCCGGCCTGCTGTCGCCGGCTTTTTCACCCAGCGTAACCGGCTATAGCGTATTCGTCGACAATAGCATCGATAACATCACGCTGACACCCACCACTACGAGCGCTTATGCAAGTGTCAAAATCAATAGTCTGGATGTGATTAGTGGCACGCCCAGCACTAATCTTCCTCTGGCGGTAGGGGATAATCTGATACCCGTGGTGGTCACCGCTGAAGATGGCGCAACCGTTAAAACCTATGCAGTAACCGTGGTCCGGGGTGATGTTACCGATGTTACCGACGGTTATCTTGCCACCCTCAGTTTATCCAGCGGCACTCTGTCACCCATATTCAATGCCACCGTCCAGACCTATGAGGTGGTGGTGGATAATGCGATCGACACTATCCGTGTGACCCCGACCCCGCTGAAGGCCAGTTCCACGGTAAAGGTTAACAATGTGGCGGTCACTTCAGCGACGGCGAGTCAGCCGATTGGATTGGCACCCGGCAATAATACGATCCAGGTTGAAGTCACCTCGGGCGATACCACGATCAGCCAGATGTACACCCTGATCGTAACGCGAGGTCCACCCGAAGCACCACAAAATCTGCAGGCGGTTGCCGGCAATGCCGAAGTCGCACTGGCCTGGGATGCCTCCAGCACGGCGACATCGTATGTGATTCATTTCGCAACCACGGCGGGTGTAACCAGTGCCAGTTCGGCGATCAGCGTTAACAATGCTGCCACTCAATATACATTGCCTGGCGCGGTGAACGATCAAACCTATTACTTCAGAGTGGCCGGGGTGAACGCCACAGGCGAAGGCGCATTATCGGCCGAGGTTTCGGCTTATCCACAAACCTTTATTCCGAAGGGCCTGCGTCTGGCGGTTAACGGAAACCAGATTGAATTAAACTGGAACCCATTGAATGGTGCGCAAAGTTACGCGGTTTACTGGAATCAGACCGGGGCCGTGACCAGCGCCGATAATCGTGTCGATGTCGCTGCGGCAACCAGCTTTAGTCACCTTGGGCTAACCACCGGCACGGCGTATTATTACCGTGTAGCCGCCAGCGAGAATGGCGTTGAGGGCGAGTTGTCAGTACAGGTGTCAGCGACCCTGACGCCTATCGGCTGGGTGTGGGTTAATCCGCTCCCACAGGGCAATGACATCAACGACATGATCTGGGATGGCAGTCGGTTTGTCGGAGTGGGCAATAACGGTACGGTGATCACCAGCGCAGATGGTCTGAGCTGGAACGTGCTGGCCAGCGGATCGTCCGCTAACCTTGAGGCCATCGTCTGGAATGGCAGTCAGTATATTACGGTCGGCGCGAACGGGGCGATTCTCTCTAGTACGAATGCGCAGAGATGGCTCGCTATCTCCACCACCTATACAGGAAGCCTGACAGACATCCTGTGGGATGGAACCCGCTTCGTCGCCGTGGGTAACGCACCCGATGGCGTACTCAGCAGCACAGACGGCATCGCCTGGACCATTAGCAATACGACATTTGCCGGCACTACCTCGGCCATCAGCTGGAACGGTAGCCAGTACCTGATCCTGTCATCGGATGGCTTCAGTGCCAGCTGGGTGTATAGCAGCAGCAACGGACTGGTATGGACGCAGACCTACATCGGCCCGAACGGTACCAATGATCTGGTGTGGAACAATAACCTGTATGTGATCGTCGGTGCTGGGGTAATCATCACCAGCCCGGATGGTAGCAACTGGGGTATTCAGGACGATGGTGGCTATACCAATTCACTGTATTCGGTGAACTGGGCTAATAATCAGTTTGTCGCAACCGGCATCAATACCCTGTTCAGTAGCGTAGACGGTATCAGTTGGACCCGTCTAACCATCGATACCACAACCCAGGCATTATTCAGAGTCGCCGGTAATGGCACCAGCCTGGTGGGTGCGGGCGGGGCTGGTACTCTACTCAGCAGTAGCGATGGCACCAGCTGGGCGCAGCAATCCAGTGGCGACCCGATTATATGGAATGATATCGTCTGGTCCGGTAGCCAGTTTGTGGCAGTCGGTAACCAGAGCATCAGAACCAGTAGCGATGGCATCAACTGGAGTGAAGCCGTCGCCAATAGCTTTTTAACCGCTGTGGACTGGAATGGCAGCCAGTTCGTGGCGGTAGGCACCGGCGGTGCTATCTATAGCAGTAGCGATGGATTGAACTGGAGCGCGCGTGACTCGAAAACCACTACCGGCTTTGAAGGGGTAAGCTGGCACGCACTCAACAGTCAGTTCGTCGCGGTCGGCAGAAATGGACTGGTCGTCACTAGCCCGGATGCGATCAACTGGACTCTGCAGAATTCAGCGGTAACCCACCATCTAATGGCAGTGCAGTCGAATGGCAGTCAACTGGTCGCGACAGGTTACAACCAGAGTACTTTTAACGGGATCGTGATGACCAGTGTGGATGGCGTAAGCTGGACAGAACAGACCATCGCTGCCAATTTCAAACTGTTATTCGATGTGGTCTGGAGCGGAACTCAATTCCTCGCGGTCGGCGATATTGCGCTGTTCACCAGCCCCGACGGCATCACCTGGACGGAGCGCGATTCGGGCGTACCTACGATTGGTTACTCGTCCGCGCTATGGGATGGCAGCCAGTTCATCGCGATTGCCGGCATCGATATCCTGACCAGTAGCGATGGCGTGAACTGGGTTGGACAGAAATGCAAAACCGCCGTCAGCAGTGCCGCCTTCGATGGTAGCCAGCTGGTCGCAGTCGGCGATAGCGGGGTGATCCTGCGCTATGCAGGCTGGTAGCGCTGCGTTTCCATTAATCAGCAGGGAATAGCGAATCAGTGCTGGTTTAAAGCGGGCCTGATTTGCCGGAGCAAGACAGCCTGGCGCGATTAACAGAGTCGGTGTCGAAAAAAGAGCGTTATCGACAGGGACGTCGACTGTTACCGCGCCGATTTGGTTTATGAAGGCGACGCCGCAGCTACCTGCCCGCACCCGCAATACTTGCAGGGCCGGTTAAGTTAAGCCGGATTCTAATATTAAAATCGTCATACCTGAGTGTTGTTATCAGGTATCCAGAATTCCCTGCGACGGACAAAGCCTGAACCCAATAACCCGTTTGCATTTCCACCATCTCTGGCGGTCTCTCCGGCTAAAAAATGGAGGAATGAGCGCAACACGACATTCTATTAACTCAGACACCTTTAAGTTATTCCATACTGGCACAGGCTAAGGCTAGCGTGCGTTAATGACTGGAAAGGCGAAGCAGGGCTTCGTTCTGGTCAATAAAAAACTGGAAGTGGCGCAGAAAGTTCATCCCCAGTAATCCATCCATGTTTGCATCAGCCGGCATCGACAGTACCCCGACTTCGAGTTGACTGACCTGACTGTCTCCGACCGTCAGGGTATCCAGTATATAGACAGGTGCCCGAACCGGGCCGTTTGCGGTATTGAAGATTTCGCTCCTGCCGCTATTTTTATAGCGGATGCCACGTTGCTCAAAAACTTCGGGCGCGAGCATGGTCAGTGAGGCTCCGGTATCGATCAGAAGCCGTATGCTGCGTTGACGGGATGGACTGGCCGTTACCATAAAATGGTTGCCCCTGCGTTGTAACGGAATGCCGACAGCCTGTGTCGTCGATAGCTGCGGGGAAGTGTCTGTCTTCCCGCTCAGCGCAACCGCGAGTTCTGCCAGCATGGCCTGAGCCTGCGCGCCGACATCAGGGTCCTGCGCTACCAGCAGTAATGAACGATGGGCGGCCTCCCGGTCTTCAAGCGCGAGCTGCGCGCCCGCGAGTTGAATGAACCAGGGTGCATGGTCGGGCTCCAGTTGTGTGAGGTGCAGGAACAGTTCAAGTTATGCGTTTTGATCGTTGCTGGTTTTTAGTAAGGTGGCCCGTTCAGCCACGATGGAGCGTAGTCGACTGGTTAGGCGCTGCAGCATCGGTGGACGATAAGCATAGCCTCGGGCTTCATACAGCTGATCAATCGCCTGTTCTACGTTGTGCTCGCCCAGATACACTTCCGCTAATAGCATGCGTGCCTCGACATCGCGGAAGGCAGCAATCAGGAGTCGTTGTAACAACCGCTCTGCCAGGCTAAAACGTGACTGTGCAATCAGCTGCTGGGCGTAACTAAGAATTTTTGTTCGCGCATCTGCCGCAGCCCTGTCGTCCGATTCAAGCTGTAAGGATTCGAGCTGTGCTACCGCCGTTTCAAATGCATTCTGCTGCAACAGACTTTCGATGCTATCCAGCTGAACCCGCCTGGTTACGCTAATCCCTGTTAGCGGCTGGTCGGAATGTATGGGTTTGGTATGGATGACGGGCAGCGCAGACGCTAGTGGATCTTTGCCCGGGAAATGGTAGGTAAACCAGGAGAGACCCCAGCCTGCGATGAAAATGAGTATGCCGATGATTAGTTTACGCATGCTTAACGCTTATCAAAGTTAGGGTCATCCAACCATTCACAGGGGCAGGTACTGGTTAAAAAAACAGGCTGCACACCGACTGAAAATATTACAGTGGCACCTTAACGTCAGATCAAGTCTAATTATTTTTTATCAGGAATCCAGATTTCCCGGCGCTGGCTTCCGGTTGAAAAATGTCGGAAAATGCCAGCACAGGAAGTTAATCATTTCGCTTTAATTAGGTTAAATAATTTTGCGGTTCCAGTGTATTGAACTGGCTGGATTAGATGTCTGTTTAATGATCCTTCATACAATGGAAATCAGCACTGATCCGCTAAAAACTGCATTAAATCGGAATCTGATAAGGGCTTACTATAATAATAGCCTTGCGCCTCTTCACAACCCTGCTGGATCAAAAAATCTGCCTGTTCCTTCTCTTCTACGCCTTCTGCTATCACCACCAGTCCCAATGCCTTGCCGAGTGCTATGATCGCCTTTGATATGGCACAATCATCGGCATTGAGCGGGATTTCAGACACGAAGGAACGATCAATTTTAAGCTTTGATATCGGGAACCGCTTAAGGTAACTGAGTGAAGAATAACCGGTGCCAAAATCATCGATGGCGATGCTGATCCCTAATGCCCGTAAAGTATTCAACTCTGCGGTGGTGTCTTCCGGACTTTGCACCAGAGTACTTTCTGTAATCTCCAGGTCAAGATTTTTTGCATTACAGCCGGTTTCCTGCAATATCTCTTTAACCACATTCACAATCAGGCCACGCCCCATCTGTTTCGTCGAGAGGTTGACCGCCATACGAAACTCTGGATAACCCGCTTCGGCAAGCCTCACTAACTGTTTACAGCTCTCTCTCAATACTATTTTCCCGA
Organism: Gammaproteobacteria bacterium; assembly: GCA_014382695.1. Classification (GTDB taxonomy): domain Bacteria; phylum Pseudomonadota; class Gammaproteobacteria; genus JACNJF01. The sequence goes on from JACNJF010000183.1 coordinate 6,050, forward strand.
TATCCACTATTTGGCCGGTCTCTTCTGCGATAGGGAGAAATCGGATGGGTGGTATCACTCCATATTCTGGATGCTGCCAACGCACAAGAGCCTCTGACCCAATGATACGACCGCTTGCTAAATCCACCTGGGGCTGGTAATAAACAATAAACTGATTCTGTTCAATGGCCTTGCGTAATGCAGATTCAGTTCGCACTCTATCAAAGGCTTTTTCTGTCAATTGTGCGGTATAAAACTCAAACGTATTACGTCCACTTTCCTTGGCATGGTACATGGCGGCATCCGCATTTCTGAGTAAAACTTCTGCAATTTCTCCATCGTTAGGGTAGCTGCTAATCCCTATGCTGGCAGTCACATTAAGTTCATATCCGTTGACCTTGATGGGCGCTTTAAGTGAGTTGAGAAGTTTTTGGGCCAGGCGTTTAGCGTCTGCTGCATCATTCAAATCACTGATGATAATGATGAACTCATCGCCACCCAGTCGTGCAACTGTATCCTCTGACCTGACCGATGTTGACAGTCGGTCTGCAACAACCTGTAGAAGACGATCACCGATCGAATGCCCAAGGCTATCATTAACCTCTTTAAAATTATCCAGATCTACAAAAAGAAGTGCTAATCCCTTATCCAGACGTTTACATTTAATGATTGCCTGATTAAAGCGATCTCTGAACAGCAATAGATTGGGCAGACTGGTCAAAGGGTCATGATGCGCGAGATGATGAAGTGCCTCCTCTTTCAGAATTAGTTGCTGATCTCTATGCCTCACTTTCTTTATTTCATCTTGAATCTCATGCTGTGATCTCACGATAGAGGCTGCCATGCTATTAAACGAGTTGGCCAACAGGGATAATTCATCCTTTCCATCGACGCTGAGCTGCATGTTATAACGCTCAATTTGCATGCGGTCGATATTGTCCGCCATGTATGAGATACGTGACACCAGGCGGCGTGAAAAACTGATGCTTCTCCATATAAACAGTAGCAGGAAAAGAGTGAGCCCTGCTCCAATGGCCATCAGGGTGAATTCAATAAATTCATCTCGCTGCTGGATATGACGCTGCTGATAGAGCTTGTATTTCCCAACCACAGAGGCAATGGTTGTTGATATCTGTCCGGATAATCTTGTTTTCCATAATATCTTTTCCTCCTCACTCAGCAAGATATTGGGTGCATATCCATTGTTCGTCATTATGGATATAAACAGAGTGTGGAGGCGAATCAGATCCTTTGTTATTTCCGTAATAATTTGTGCAGACTCTGCATCATCTGCGATTAATTTCTCAGATAGATGGCTCATTTTCTGATGAGTTCGAAGCCATTGCGTTTTCGTTCTTTCACTGCCCTTATTGAGATACTCTGCGGTAAATAGTTCTAGTCGATAGGCATCTCCAATGGCACCTTCAATCAGCTGACCGGTATCATTCAGCGTGCGCAGTTGTTGTATTGCCCATCCGCCTGAGGCAAGAAAAATCACCCCGGCCAAAAGAGTGGTAATAACGCTAATCGAAAAATGGTTACGTATCGTCACTTTGTGATCAGTAAACTATGGTTACGGAGACTGGCTTGATGTCGGCCAGAATTTCCGGATGTAGATAAGAGAAATAGTTTGGTATTGTACGAGACTCCGTAAATCCTTCATCCAGAGCCCAGGCACCAACATCTTCCAGCGTTTGTATTATCGACTGGTCAAAGCGGATACGTAAATCAGCATCCTTAAGAAAAGCCAGCACGGACAACTCATCAACATGTATCGTTTTAGCAATAAATGCAGCAGCCTCAGCAGGAGATTGCTGCATCCACGCTTCTGCCATAAGCAGGGCCTTCAGTAGTTTTTTTGAAACTTCAGGGCTGCCAGCTATAACCGATGTGCTTGCCACAATATGCGATGACTTACGGTACAGGCCAGGTTCCTGAAAGATAATCGCGTTATCTCCAAGGCTTTGCATAGCCATGGTCAAAAAAGGCTCGCGTGTGGATATTGCATCCAGTTCTCCACTCGATAGTTTGTGCGATAAATCTTCATTTTCCTCATAAATCAGATCTATATGACCTCGCATTGCATATTTTTGTAAAAACATATCGAGAAAAAAATGAACTGCAGAAAAACTCTGAGTACCGACACGCTTACCTTTGAGATCCGAGGGTTCCGCAATCCCGCTATCACGTCGCGCTATCACTTTTACTTCATTATCGACCGATCCTATGGTGGCAATAATGCCAAACTCATTTGGGGAGTGCTTGAATGCTGAAAAAGCAACGGGAACCTCAGAGCTGTTGCAGTAATCCACCTCCCCGTTGAGTAGCCCCTTAAGTGCCCGTTTTCCACTGGGATATGAAATTACCTCTAGCTCGAGCCCCTGCTGAGCAAGAAATCCTTTCTGTACAGCAACCAGGAAATTCCAGGCTACGGGGTCTTTCGACAGGCCGATTCGAATCTTCTCTTTTGGGCCGGTTTCTGGAGTCGGTGTTAGCGTAAAAAACAGGAAGTAGATAACCGTCAAGATGGCAGCCAGTAAGCCGAAAAAGGTAATCCATTCTCTTTTTTGCGTTGCCATATTTATCGCCAGTTTTTAATTCCTTAGATAATAGCTCAGTTTTTGCAGATAAAGTGCTCAATGGCCTGTTAAATAGTAAGTAAATAGCTTCCCTGACCTGACAATGGCGTAATTGATATAGACTGAGTGATAAGCTTCTCCCTGACGGCTTAAGCGATGATCGCAACTAATAACGTGTCTTCAGATTTTAACAGTAGCGTGTAAAATACCACGGCAAACAATCGAACATTCATCCAGCAGGAATGTCATAACACATTCCGGCGTCACCATTAACCAGGAATAACATGATCCATTCACTCATCGATAGTCTTAAAAACATTTCGCTCAGCCGCTGGTACTGGTGGCTGCTGATAGCCACTGGATCGTCTGCGCTGGCGATCGCGCTGAGTTATCAACATCTACTGGACGAGCCTCCCTGCGTGCTGTGTATTCATGTTCGACTGTGGATCACACTGATGGTGATAGTGGCGGTGATCGGGTTGCTGAACCGCAATAAACGCCTGCTGAACTCCATTTCGCATCTGGCTATTGTACCGATTGCGGCGGCGCTCACGGAGCGCTCCTATCAACTGCTCGGCACCGAGCGCGGCTTTGTGTATGGCGAATGTAATTTTGATCTGGGTTTGCCTGCCTGGTTTCCAGTTCAGGAATGGCTGCCCTGGGCCTATCGGGTTGAAACCTCCTGCGGCTATACCCCCAGGCTACTGTTCAATATTACGATGGCAGAAGCGCTCATCGTGATGTCAGCCGGCTTG
>JACNJF010000134.1 GCA_014382695.1 Gammaproteobacteria bacterium
AAACCGCTTGAATGATTTTGGTTATTTCAGACTCATTTGTTAATTGGAAAATACTGTCCCTTGAAAGCTAAACCATGCGTAATTATAGCCACAATTCGCATCAATAAACGGAGTCTAAATCAATAGCTCAGGCGAAAACATCCAGCCCCTGTTCAGACCCATCTAATTGACCTGCAGAAACCACTAAAGCCAGCTCAGCCCTGGCCTGTTGAATCATCGCCGAAGCCTGAGCTGCAACCGCCCGATCCTGCGCAGAAGGAACCGCAGGGGCCATCGCCGCACGGGCTATAACCTGCGCCTTCATCAACGTTGCTCTGGGATCGTCAGGAACAGGGGAAGTATCGATACTGACTTCTCCCGCAACTGCATACAGACGTCCATCGGAACCTTTCTGATACTGAAACTGAGCGCCTGAAGTGATATAGCGCGACCCCACTGCAACATGCGCCAGTTCATGCGCCCTGACTTCAGTATCGCGATTTTTTAATTTCTGTAATTCACGCTGATCCGATAGCTCCTGATTGCGCTCTTGACTGGCAGAAGTCGTAGACGACTCCTCTGACTGTTTTGATTTGGTAGCCGAAAGCGGCTGCGCGTTAGCGTTAAGATCAGATGCTTTTAACTGGGAAGGGAGGGATAAAGGCAGGCTGCTGATGATCATCACACAGACACCGCTTCATATTACACTTTGATATCAATCAACGTACCAACGCGTTCACCGGCCGCCTGCAATGAGCGCGCATTGGCCTGTAAACTGGATACAATTTCGGTTTGCTCAACCAACGCACGATCCTGAGTTCGGGTATCGCGTCCGGAGGCAGCTTCACTGCTAGCGACTTCGGCAACATTGCGCTCGAGTCTCTGCTGTTGATTCTGAAACCCCGCATATACACTGGAGATAGCGCTTGAGATTTCCACTTTAATTAAACACTCTATTTAGTTACCGCTAACTATAGCAAATCCGTACACAAATCGGCATCGTTGACCAGTTTCTCGGACCATAAGCAGCAATAAATCAGACCAACGGTCTAAAGTTTCGGCATAAACAGATTTTACTACCCGTTGCCACCCGCTCAAACCTTAATAGGCCTGCTCCATAAAACCTGAAGCCTGTCCCTGAAGTGACCGCCCGTTCTGTACTCGTTCCTGTCGCAACAGAACCAGAGCATCCTGGATGTAATAAGTCAGCCTGGTTTTATGCGCAGCCCAGTCCTGATACAGCGCTATAGCCACGTCTCCATTTTGCCAACGATAGGTGTAATCCGATAAAAACTTGCCCTTAGTCGTGTCTGCCAGCCCATATTTGGCCTGTAACCTGAACAGCAACTCAGGCTGCTTCAGCCCGTAGAATTCGTACTCAGCAAAGGCAAATTTTTTACTTCCTTTAGTAAAACCAACATGCAACTGCTGAGCATTGTGTAATAGCGAGCCCGCCAGATAAGTATCATACAAACCAGCTACGCCAGTCTGCTTAAGGACCTTCGCTCCTGACTTTTTTAAAGCTACACGAAATTGATCGCGAGTAGCAGTCGTCAGCTCAACTCCAAACAGTTCAACGGCATACAGTGGATTTAAAAAGGTGATTATAAAGAGCAGGTAAACAGTTTTCATTCGCCATCCCAGCAGGTAGATATGAATCAACCTGCTATCGGCAAATGCGTTAAATTCTTAAGGTTTTTTCACCATACACCCGGTGAAACCTAAATCAGGGACCTATATCATCCGGTGCAGGCGGAATTATTTTCTTATTTTTCTGATCTGATGCAGACTCAGTTTTTTTGTCGTTGTCCGCACCTTCGGCGCTGGACGAACTATCAGATTTCGGATCAGGCTCTTTGTCCTCATAATACTCAGCCTCTTCAATCCGCTTCATTTCGGCATCCATTTCTTCATCGGTCAGCGGCCTGTACTCCGAATGAGCACTATTATTCGAGTCAACCGGATCATCGACCACATCGTAATCTTTATCATAGCCTGACGCACTGTTTGCCTGCTCCTGCTCAGCCTCTTCTTCAGCCTGTTTCCTTAACTTGTCTGCGAAGATATAACTGGACGCAAGCACACCAGTTTCAAATAGCAGCCATACCGGAATCGCCAGCAATACCTGTGAAATCACATCCGGTGGAGTCAGCAGCATGCCGAGCACAAAAGCACCCACAATCACATAGGGGCGTTTTTCAGCCATCTGTACCGGTGTCATCATGCCCATTGCAACCAGAATGATGGTTGCTATCGGAATTTCAAAGGCCAGTCCAAAGCCAAAAAAGAGGGATATCACAAAATCAAGATAGCGCCCGATATCGGTAGAAACACTAACAATTTCAGGCCCTACTGAGGTAAAAAAACCAAACACCAGTGGGAAAACAACATAAAACGCGAACAGTATCCCGCAGTAAAACAGTACAATACTGGACGCAAGCAATGGCATCGCCAGTCGCTTTTCATGCTTATACAGGCCGGGAGCCACGAAGGACCAGATCTGATACAGGATATACGGCATGCCGAGAAAAACCGATAGCATCAATACCAGTTTAAACGGAGTTAAAAACGGTGAAGCAACATCGATCGCAATCATCTGCGATCCTTCCGGCATATGCCTGGTCAGCGGCCCGGCCAGATAGGTATAGATATCATTCGCCCAGTAAAACAGGCTTAGAAAAATAAGCAGAATAGCGATGACAACGCGTAATAAACGGTCACGTAATTCGATAAGATGCGACATCAGCCCCATTGAGGAGGACTCTACAGCATCCTGTTCCTGATCATTTTGTTGTGTTGCCATGGTGGGTTATTTTTCGGTCAGGGATACGTTCTGCTGAACGGACTCATCCTTTTTGCTGTCGTCCTTTTCCGGCTCCTTAATAGATCGCTGCAGAGATTCAAGGTCGACATCGTGACGGGTTTCATTGACGATATCTTTAAGGGATTTCAGTTCATCCTGTTGCTGTCTGAGCATCTGCTGAAGCTCATCGGTACGAAACTCTCGCTCCACATCAGACTTCACATTAGCAACGAAACGTCTAATCCGCGCAATATAGCTGCCCGCCTTTTTTGCTACAGCCGGCAAACGTTCAGGACCTATCACCAATAGCGCTACGATGCCGATCACCAGCATCTCAGCGAACCCCATATCAAACATAGCGTCTAAACTTTATCCTTTTCCTCAGTGGACTTGCCTTCGATCACAGACCCACCGGTTCCCGGCTTGTTACTGTCATCTTCATCTTTTACTGACTTTTTGAAACTACGAATTGCACCACCCAGATCAGCACCTACATTGCGCAGTTTTTTGGTTCCAAATAATAAAATGACGATGGCCAAAATCAATAATAATGACCAGATACTTATTCCACCAAAACCCATAACTCACCTCTAATTTGATTATGTTCTAATTTATTTGCGGGACGCTTTTTCATCGTGCCCGGATAAGCCGAAGCGTCGATCCAGCTCCTGCAAAACCTGTTCAGCCTTAAGTCCCTTATGCGCCAGTAAAACCAGACTATGAAACCACAGGTCCGCCATTTCATAAATAATCTGCGACTCATCACCGCCCTTCCCGGCAATGATCGTCTCTGCCGACTCTTCACCGATTTTCTTCAGGATGGTATCCAGTCCTTTCGCATATAAGCTGGCGACATAAGAAGAGTCGGGGTCCGCCTGCTTTCGAGCTTCCAGCACATCCATCAGGCGTGCAAGTATATCATCACTCATCGGCTTATCTTCATTGATATATTTGAGCAGGGTCTTTTAACACGGGCTCATCGCTTTGCCATGCTCCGTCCTTATACACCCGATAAAAACAGCGCCGACGTCCGGTATGACAGGCAATCCCGCCCAGTTGCTTAACCTGCAGCAGAATAACATCGGCATCACAGTCAATGCGAACTTCCTGCACCTGCTGAACATGGCCCGATTCTTCGCCCTTAAACCAGATCTTCTGTCTTGAGCGAGACCAGTACACCGCCTGCTTTTGCTCCAGCGTTAAACCCAGAGACTGTCGGTTCATCCAGGCCATCATCAGCACTTCTCCGGAATCGACATCCTGAGCGATTGCAGGCACCAGTCCATCGGCATCCCACTTGATCTCATCGAGCAGCGCTACCATCAGTCACGCACCTCGATGCCACGACTTTTCATGTAGCGCTTAACTTCACTGATGCGATATTCGCCAAAATGGAAAATACTCGCAGCCAATACCGCATCCGCCTTGCCGATTAATACGCCATCGGCCATATGTTCGAGGGTGCCAACGCCACCGGAGGCGATCACCGGAATTTTGACGGTTTCAGAGACCAGACGATTTAACTCGTTATCAAACCCCTGTTTGGTGCCATCTCTGTCCATACTGGTTAGCAGGATTTCACCGGCACCATACTGATCCATCCTTGCCACCCATTCCAGCGCATCGATACCGGTACCTTTGCGGCCACCATGGGTAAATATCTCCCAACGATTCTCTTCTCCCGACTGGCTGACTTTTTTGGCATCGACCGCGACCACGATACATTGTGAACCGAAGCGATCGGCCGCCTGTTTGACAAACTCAGGATTAAATACCGCTGCGGTATTGATGCCAACCTTGTCAGCGCCGGCATTTAGCATACGCCGCACATCGGCGATTTCGCGAATTCCACCGCCAACCGTTAAAGGAATAAACACTTCACTGGCAACAGCTTCCACCATATGCACGATCGTGTCACGATTATCTGAGCTGGCCGTAATATCCAGAAAAGTGATCTCGTCGGCACCCTCCAGATTATAACGCCGCGCATTTTCGACCGGATCACCAGCATCACGAATTTCTACAAACTTAACGCCTTTTACGACACGCCCATTATCAACATCCAGACACGGAATGATCCGTTTGGCCAGTCCCATGCCTAATGCCCGTCAATATAGGACTGAGCTTCGGCAAGGTCGATCGTACCTTCGTACAGCGCACGACCGATAATCACCCCCTCAATACCGGAGCCTTTAACCTTGTTCAGCTTTTTAATGTCTTCAATGTTGGTGACACCGCCGGAGGCAATAACCGGAATTGAGACCGACTCTGCCAGCAGGCGCGTCGCTTCAACATTCACACCCTGCATCATGCCATCGCGGCTGATATCGGTATAGACAATAGCCGACACCCCCTGATCTTCAAATTTCTGCGCCAGATGTTCGGCCGACTGATCGGAAGACTCTGCCCAGCCCTGTACCGCGACCATGCCATTTTTGGCATCGATACCGACGATAACGCTACCCGGAAATTCGACACAGAGTTCTGTCACAAACTCCGGCTGCTTGACCGCCTGGGTACCTATGATGACGTACTTTACGCCGGCCTCAAGGTAGGCTTCGACCGTTTCAATGGTACGAATTCCACCACCTATCTGGATCGGCAAATTCGGGTAGGCGGCAGAAATATTTTCGATCACATCAGCATTCACCGGCTCGCCCTGAAAGGCGCCATCCAGATCCACAATGTGTAGCCTTTTCGCACCCTGGGCGAGCCACTTTCCGGCCATTGCCACAGGATCGTCGGAAAAAACCGTACTTTCTTCCATTCTGCCCTGGCGCAGTCGAACGCACTGCCCCTGTTTTAAATCAATAGCCGGAATTAAGATCATAAACTGCCATCCCATTGAACAAAATTAGTTAACAACTGCAAACCTGCGTCAGCACTTTTTTCTGGATGACATTGCATCGCAAAAACATTGTCCTGGGCCAGCGCACAGGTAAAGGACTTTCCATACACACAATGCCCAACTTCAAGATCTGGACTTTCCGTCTCAAGATAATAACTATGGACGAAATAAAATCGGCTGTTATTGTCGATTTTTGACCAGAGCGGGTGCGGGCGCGTTTGAGTCACCTGATTCCACCCCATATGCGGCACCTTCAGGCGCTCTCCCTTCGCATCTTTAAGCTGACCACCAAAATATTTGACCTGTCCTGGATACAGGCCCAGACAGGCGGTACCACCATTCTCTTCACTGGAATGCACCAGCACCTGCATACCCATGCAGATGCCCAGAAAAGGTTTATTGCGCGCGGCATCCAGTATGGTTTCGCGCAATTCATACTCATCGATCGCCAGCATACAGTCGCGTGCAGCACCCTGCCCGGGGAAAACCACCTTATCGGCGGCGGCTACTTCTTTTTGAGAGGAAGTGAGGATGACTTTCTGATTTTTATCAACCACATGCTCCAACGCCTTGGTGACTGAGCGCAGATTGCCCATGCCATAATCGATCACTGCAATGGTTTGCATCAGACTACAGACTGCCTTTGGTTGATGGAATAATACCGGCCATACGTGTATCTGGCGTTATCGCCATACGTATCGCGCGACCGAAGGCCTTGAAAATGGTTTCCGCAATGTGGTGCGCATTTTTACCGTGAAGATTATCGATATGCAAAGTCACCAGTGCGTGATTGGCAAAGCCCTGAAAGAACTCATGAAACAGGTCCACATCGAAATTACCGATACTGGCGCGCGGGTATTGCACTCGATACTCGATGCCGGGACGCCCAGAGAAATCGATCACCACACGCGACAGGGCCTCGTCCAGTGGCACATACGCATGCCCATAACGTTGAATGCCTTTTTTATCCCCCAGCGCTTTGGCAAAAGCCTGGCCCAGGGTAATTCCGATATCTTCCACCGTATGATGATCATCGATATGTAAATCACCGATGGCGCTAATCTCAATATCCACCAGACCATGGCGTGCTATCTGATCCAGCATATGCTCCAGAAAGGGGATGCCTGTATTAAATTTTGAGCGCCCCGATCCATCCAGATTCAACGTCACATTAATCTGTGTTTCGAGCGTATTTCGAGTAACGGTGGCAGTACGTTCTGACATATTTCAAGTAACTAAAAAAACAGGCTGCCGATAATAATCTGCTGAGCCTAAAAAATACAGCATTAGAATAATCAATAGAAAAGATATTTGCCCCGATCCGGGAAATTTTCCCGGCTCATCAGGGACACAATCATTTCACTATCGATAATTACTGCCTTCTTTCACCTGCTTCAACTTAACGATGAATGGCTCGATTGATTTCACATTGGCCAGGGCAGATAACTGCCAGCCCCTGCTTAATTCTGCACCACGTCATCTACCTTCCGAATTCGCTATTTCAGTAAAAAAGTCACCGGGCCATCATTTTGCAGATACACCTGCATATCGGCACCAAACTGGCCACTGGCAACCCTAGCATAGGACATTGCCGCGCTACTCATCAGGTAGTCAAATAACTTTATTCCTCGTTGCGGAGTCGCTGCAGTGGTAAAGCTCGGGCGTCGCCCCCGATTGGTATCCGCTGCCAGGGTAAATTGAGGCACCAGCAACAAACCACCGGCTACATCCCGTAACGACAGGTTCATCTTATCCTCTGAATCGGCAAAAACCCGGTAATTCAACAAACGCTCCAACTGCTTCGACACAATGTCTTCATCATCATTCGGTTCGAAACCGACAAATACCAGTAACCCCTGTTCTATCTGCCCGACAATCTGCCGATCAATCTCAACTCTGGCCTGGCGCACGCGTTGCAACAATACGATCACAGACACTCCAGCATCGCGTTCGTACACTCGACCAGCGCTCGCGTCGTCCCCTGCTCTGAAACCGCATGACCGGCATCCGCAATAATCCTTAACTCGCTCCCGGGCCACGCCTGATGCAGCGCATAGGCCTGATCGAGAGGACAGATCACGTCGTATCGACCATGCACAATATAGCCGGGAATGCCCTTTAATTTATGCGCATTAGCGAGCAACTGATTCGGTTCAAAAAAACTGTTATGGCTAAAATAATGGCTTTCAATACGCGCGATGCTTAACGCAAGATGGGGGTCAGAAAAATAATCGATCACCGCACTATTTGGCGTCAGGGTTGCCGTACTGCCCTCCCAGATAGACCAGGCCTTGGCCGCAGACATACGCTCAATTTCATTATCTCCAGTCAGCCTTTTATAATAAGCCCGCACCAGATTACTCTGCTCCGCTTGCGGAATCGGGGCTAAAAAGTGCTGCCAGGCATCAGGAAACAGGCGTGCCGTTCCGCCCTGATAGAACCAGTCAATATCCTGCTGCCGGCATAAAAAAATTCCACGTAAAATAAGCCCGAGTACCTTTTCCGGATGAGTCTCCGCATACGCCAGCGCCAGCGTTGATCCCCAGGAACCACCAAATAACACCCATTTATCAATGTTGAGATATTCACGGATCTGCTCCAGGTCATCGACCAGATCCTGTGTCGTATTATCTTTCAGGCTCGCATGTGGCCGAGACTTACCGCAACCGCGCTGATCAAACAACACAATTCGATAGCGCTCCGGATCAAAATAGCGTCGATGGTACGGCTCACAACTGGCACCGGGGCCGCCATGCAGGAAAATCACCGGAATTCCATCAAGACTGCCACTTTCTTCGATATACAGCTCGTGCTCAGGAGAAACCTGAAGATAATATGTGCGTGATGGCTGAATAACAGGGAATAACATATTTACTGATCCTTGTAGGATTTGCCCTACATTTTTAGTTAATATAAGCCTACATTTACTAGCGACTAAAGACCTATTCCAATTGCCTTCAGCATGAGACTATATGTCTACGTTCTAAGGATTGAGCCCAAAAAGGATGTTACCGCTTAAGCAGGGTCGCTTTATCAGGAAGGCACTATCTCAGGGATGTAAAATTAAGTCAATCATCGACCAGGACGGTCAACCCAGCCTCAATCACGGATTTGATTGAGGCTTTTTTTTGCCCGTAATAACCGTATTCATAACAGTCGCTTTGCGCTTAAAAGTAGTGTTTATCCGCGCATCACCCTATCATGTCTGATCCTGCTCTGAATGACGCCGATATGTTTATTAAACCCCCAAAAAAATTACTACATCTGGCTGGCAAGGCTATCGCTCAGTTCAATATGATTCAGCCCGGCGACCGAATTCTAGTTGCAGTCTCCGGGGGCAAGGATTCATTGACCTTACTACAGGCATTGCTCCATTTTCAGCGTCATGCTCCGGTGCATTTTGAAGTAGCGGTCATAACCATAGATCCGCAGAGTGAAGACTTTGACCCATCCCCATTGAAACAGCATATGCAACAGCTCGGACTGGATTATTTTTACGTGAGTGAACCCATTGTTCGGCTGGCGTCTGAACATATGAAAAAAGATTCTTTCTGTGCATTTTGTTCGCGTATGCGTAGAGGCCTGATGTACAAAACCATGCGCCAGCATCACTACAATGTGTTGGCCCTTGGACAGCATCTGGACGATCTCGCCGAAAGCTTTCTACTGTCAGCATTACATGGAGGCCAGCTTAAAACTATGAAGGCACACTACATCAATGATGATGGCGATCTTAGAGTCATTCGCCCATTTGTGTATATACGTGAACGTCAGTTACGCGAGTTTGCGAATAATGCGGAACTACCGGTGATTGAAGATAACTGTCCGGCCTGCTTTGCAAAGCCAACCCAGCGTCAGCATATGAAGGAATTACTGGCCGCGCAGGAAGCTGACTACCCGACAACCTTTAAAACTCTACTGTCAACCATGAAGCCACTGATCGCTGATGGCCTGCCCAGTATCGATTCTCTATTTACGCCAGAAACCAGGGGTAAACAGCACCAGCAGGGTAAAGATTTCGAGTCGACCCAGCAGCATCGCAAGGCATAACACCCACTTGGCAAAGTCATTGATCGATGCAAAGTTCTGCCCGACCTGATCAAGCCCCGGACCCAGATTATTGAGACAGGCCGCCACAGCGGAAAACGCGGTATCCTGATTCAGACCGGAAGCCATCAACAGCACAATCATCAGCGCTGAAATTGCAAAATAAGCCGCAAAAAAGCCCCACACGGCTTCAATAACTTTATCCGGAACCGGTTTACGCCCGATCTTAACCGCAAACTGAGCCGAAGGATGTATCAGTCGGTGCAGTTCACGCACACCCTGTTTCACCAGCAATAAGATACGGATAACCTTAATTCCGCCACCGGTGGATCCGGCGCAACCGCCCATAAAGCTGACATACAGTAACAACACCGGCAGGAATCCCGGCCAGGTATAATATTCGGAAGTGGTAAATCCGGTGGTGGTGCCGATAGAAACCACATGAAACAGGCCCTCGATAATATTATCCAGTGGCGAATCAAAAGTTTTGGTCAGTAACAGATAGCTAATCGTGATGACGCTGACGACCAGCATCACAGTCATATAAGCCTTAAACTCGGCATCTCTCAGATATGGCGTCAGCCGCAGATAGCGCAAAGCGGTAAAATGCAAGGCAAAATTAATCCCGGAAAGCAGCATGAACACGATGGCGATTAACTCAATCCCACGGTTATTGAAAAAGCCCATACTGGCATCATGGGTCGAAAAGCCACCGATTGCGACGGTCGAAAATGCATGTGAAATAGCGTCGAAGGGATCCATACCTGCCAGCCAGTAGGCCACCCCGCAACTCACGGTCAGTCCCAGATAAATATACCAGAGTGCTTTCGCAGTTTCGGTAATGCGCGGGGTCAGCTTGGTGTCCTTAACCGGCCCCGGAGTTTCGGCACGATACAGCTGCATTCCTCCAATACCCAGCATCGGCAATACGGCAACCGCCAGCACAATGATACCCATACCACCCAGCCACTGCAGCTCCTGACGATAAAATAAGGTGGAATGCGGCAGACTATCCAGCCCTACAATGACCGTAGCACCGGTTGTAGTCAATCCGGATATCGACTCGAAAACTGAATCGGTAATCGACAGCTCATTGGCATCGGACAGATAGAACGGAAGCCCGCCGGCGGAGCCCAGCACCACCCAGAACATAACCACCACCATAAAGCCATCACGTAAGCGCAGATCTTTTTTATGCTTGCGAAAAGGGAGAAATAACCCCAGCCCGCCTACTAATATCAACACAAAAGCTTCCAGGAAGGGCAGCGCCGAATGCTCCTGATAGATCATGTCCACCAGAACTGGGGGCAACATAGTGATACTGAACACCATCAGCAACAGGCCAAGTATTCTTATAATGACAGGAATCTGCATAATAAACGGGCTATGCGCTTAATTAAAAGAAGGTCGGTGGCACGGAGAACAGTTTCTCAACCTGAGAGATATCGCGCTTGTTGGTAATAAACAGAATCACATGATCTTCCGGCTCAACCACGACGTCATGGTGCGCTATCATGACATCATCACCGCGCACAATGGCACCGATAATCGTACCTTTCGGCAGCTTAAGCTCATCAATCCGTCGACCCACCACTTTGGATGTTTTGTGATCGCCGTGTGCGACCGCCTCAATCGCTTCGGCCGAACCACGACGTAAGGCATGCACCGCAACCACATCACCACGCCGGATATGTGCCAGCATCGCACCAATGGTGACCTGATGTGGCGATACCGCAATATCGATCAGTCCACTCTCCACCAGCTCAACATAGGCCGGACGATTAATCAGCGACATCACCTTACGTGCACCCAGTCGTTTGGCCAGCATGGCTGAAAGAATATTGGCTTCATCATCATTGGTTAAAGCACAGAACACATCCATCGATTCGATATTTTCTTCCAGTAACAGGTCAGGATTCGCCGCATCACCATGTAAAACAATAGAGGAATATAATTCACCAGACAGCTGGTTGGCCCGGCGCAGATCGGTTTCGATCACCTTCACCTGATAGTTTTTTTCCAGCAGTAACGCCAGTTGTCCACCGATATTACCGCCGCCTGCCAGCATCACCCGTTTATAGGGCTTATCCAGCCGACGCAATTCGGCAATGACCGTTTGAATATGCTTTTTAGCCGCAATAAAAAACACTTCATCATCCGCCTCAATCACCTGTTCCGCCGTCGCAGCGAGGGACTTACCCTGTCGAAAAATGGCGGCAACACGCATATCGACACCGGGAATATGCTGTCGAATGGTCTGGATTTCCTGACCCACCAGTGGCCCACCATGAAATGCCTTGACCGCAACCAGCTGAACCTTCCCCTGTGCAAAGTCAAGCACCTGCAGGGAGCCGGGATGCTTGATCAGGCGATGGATATACTCCGTCACCAGATTTTCCGGACTGATAATCACGTCGACCGGTATGGAGTTTTCACCAAACAATTCCTTTTTTTGCATGTATTCCTGTGAGCGGATACGTGAAATTTTGGTTGGGGTATGGAATATTGAGTGTGCGACCTGACAGGCAATCATATTGATCTCATCGCTATTGGTCAGCGCAATCAGCATATCGGCGTCATCAGCACCCGCCTGCTTTAACACACTGGGATAAGAGCCATTACCACAGATAGTTCTTAAATCAAGACGATCCTGCAGATCGGATAAAATATCCTGATCGACATCAATAACGGTAATTTCGTTACTTTCTTCTCTGGCTAGTTCAGTAGCGACTGAGAAACCGACCTGACCGGCTCCTAAAATTATTATATTCATTGGTTAGAAATACTCGGCTGATCAGGATTGAAGAGCAAAACAGGTTCTATACAAACCAGTAATCTGAATGGGCACCAGCGTAACACAGATGATCTTTACTATTATTTTCTGGTTTGAAGTCCCAGTGACTTAAGTTTTCGATATAAATTGGTTCGTTCCTGACCAATTTTACGCGACAACTCGGTAATATTATAGTGGCACAATTCAAGTTGCTTACTCAGATAATTGCGTTCAAAAAATTCGCGCGCTTCCCGTAAATCCAGATCAAGGTTGATCGATAGCTGCATAAAATTCAATGATTTTTGATCCAGCGTCTGGCGCGAAATATTCAGAAACTGCTGGATTTCAGTCAGATCCACATTATCAGCCGTGCTATTTGCCAGTATCTGTCGAATCACTGACTTAAGCTCGGTCAACCCACCCTGCCAGAAATGATTGCGAAACATATTCTGACCGGCTACGCCAAAATGGCGGTAAGGCAAGGACTCTTTTTCGCTGTACCAGGTTACATAATACTCAACCAGCTCGGGAATATCTTCGATACGCTCATTTAAAGAGGGTATATACATCGCCTGACGCCAGTGCTCTGCCAACTCGGGTAACACGCCGTCATGACTCATCAGCGCATCGTAAGTAGATTGACTGGCTACAATCAGGCGCCCTCTGGACGCGACTGTTTTCAAATGATTAATCAGCGACAGCAGCTGTTTTTGCTGCTCCAGATTTAAGTCGGTGACCTCGGGTATGAACACGTTCTCTGACAGGCCGTTCTGGTAGGCTTTCAATCCAGTATAAAATGAGGCTGTATTGGTCCTGACCTTTTGCAGCGAATACAAATAACGAGCCCAGATCCGGATCCCGGAACCGGGCTGCCCGGTCAGGTAAACCGGACTCAGATCCTGCGCGAGAGCCTTCATGGTCTGACGTAAAACCTGCATCTGATGACTGTTACCGACCGGTAACTCGATCTGCTCCGGCTTTTCCAGGTCGCTGGTATTGACTCTGCTGGATAAGGCTGAATTTACTGTTCGTAACAGCTTTGCCGTGGAAAGTGGCTTTTCGACAAAATCGAAAGCGCCAAAACGGGTCGCTTCAACGGCGGTTTCAACCGTGCCGTGACCCGACATCATCACCACCGGACAGACTAGCGATTTCTGTTCATTCCACTGTTTTAGCAGGGTTACCCCATCCATATCCGGCATCCAGATATCGAGTAGAATCAGATCCGGTGAAAACAATTGTTTCTGCTCAGCAGCCTGAATCGCATTTTCCGCAACGTTAACCTCATAGCCTTCATCTTCAAGGATATCCTTCAGCAATAAGCGAATATCCGGCTCATCATCTACGACTAAAATTTTAGTACTCATGAACAGACTCTAAACAAATTCATATGGAAATACCTGGCTGAACCCGGTATTGGATAAATCAGGCATTCGTCTCAGGCACCTTAACTGATATCACCGGTAGACGTAGAATAAATCTAGCACCGCCGGTTTCACTGTTTTCGGCCCAGACCAGTCCATTGTGCTCATCCACAATTTTCTTCACTATTGCAAGCCCGAGCCCACTCCCGCTACTTTTTCCAGTCACATAAGGTTCAAATAGCGTATCCATTATGCCCGCACTGATCCCTTTACCACTATCTGCCACCGTCAGTTCAACATAATGGCAGCCGTACTCTTCAACGCACTGGGTCGATAAACGGATCCAGCCTTTATCATTAATGGCCTCAGAAGCATTTTTCATCAAATTATGGATTAACTGTCTGAGCCTCACCGCATCCGCCTGAATTTCGGGCATTTTCATATCCAGATTCAACTGTATATCGATACTTTTCCTGTTTTCGATATACAGCTCCACCACTTCACGGATCATCTGGTTCAGATCCATATTCTGCAGATTGGGACTGGGAGCTCGTGCAAAATCGGTAAAATTATTGACCATCAGCTTCATCGCTTCGACCTGTTGCACGATAGTATGGGTATAGCGATCAAGCATTTCCTGCTTTTCTTTATCGACCTGCCCCGCCAGCTTGCCCTGCAAACGTTCGGCAGATAACTGAATCGGCGTTAACGGGTTTTTGATTTCATGCGCCAGCCTTCTCGCCATTTCACTCCAGGCCGAGTTTTTCTGCGCCTGTATCAGCTCGGTCAAATCATCGATCACGATCACCTGCTCCCGCACTATCTGAAACTTCTGCTCCAGCTCTGAACCACGAACACGTAAAACCTTGCGTCCATTCTGGCCAAAAATAATAATTTCTTCATGCCATTCCTGCCTGTTTTTCACATTTTGGGTGATGACGTCAAAGAAGCGTCCTAACTGCGGATAGCTCTGAATCAGCTGATCCGTGGTTCTTTCGTTCAGTGTCCCTGTGTCCAGCCCAAAAATCATTTCCGCGGCACGATTGCCCTGCTTGATTACCCCGGCCTCATCGATCGTCATGACCCCTGAGTTGATATGCTCCAATACCGACTGCAGATAGCTTTTCTGCAGCGCTTCCATCATCTGACTCTGATCCGCTATCGCCCGTGCACGTGAAATTTTACGTGTCATGGTATTAAACGAACGTGTCAGAAAGCCCAGCTCATCATCGCCCGACAGGGGGAGCTGTTTGGCATAATCACCCGCTGCAACGGCCTGAGTACCCTCAACCAGATCATTGATCGGGGACACAAGTTTGCGCGCAGCGATAAACGCTATCCAGATTGCCGATAACACACTCAGCAGCCAGACCAGCGATAGCGCCATAGTAAAGCTGGTTTTAAGAGGATCACGTAAAACCGATAATTCACGGTATTTTTCGTAAGCCCTCTGCACCACCTGAGTCAACTCATTGACCTGGTCGGTAATCGGAAACAGGGTTTGTAGAATTTTCTTTTGCTCAATCGTGGACAGATCGAACACCGGTACCACCACTCGAATCTGCAGACCACTATCCGGGTCCTGTTCCAGTTTCAGATAATGATCATCCTGCCCCAGACTGCCAAACTCGGTACGCCCCAGAGCGCTCGGCATTTCAGCAGAGTTTTCACTACTGGACCCCAGAATTACACCATTTAAGCCCACCAGAGTAATTTCCTTGGCCCGATGCAGAGACAGTGCATCATTCAGGTATACAATCAGGAATTCATCCGGCACAGTCGGAATTTCCCTGGCAATCAGGCGGGATTTCTTTAGCGCTTCACGTTTGCGTAAATCCAGCGCACTACGCCCAAGCTTGAGCGAATCTTCCAGTGCCTGTTCCACCCCCACATCGAACCAGCTATCAATGCTTCGATGCAGAAATGTGAGCGAAAAGTAGTACACGATACTGACCGGAATAATCGTCAATATCACGAATATACTAATCATCCGGGTGGTTAAGCGGGAACCGATGGCTTTCAGGCGATACTGGAGTATCAGTTTAAAAACGTTATAGGCGATCAGTCCGAGTAATACAATCAGGCCTACCGCATTAAAAAATACCAGTAAATTGTAATACTTGCCGAAGCTGGCCGAGTTTGAGGTTGCGTCACTAATCGAGTAAAGCGACACGAACAGCAGAATAACTAGCGCGATAACCGGAGCCGAATTACGTAACGCACTGTTCACGGGGTAATACTCCACTCCATGGGCTCACTCACCAGGTCCCAGTCGTTTTCCCACCAGGACGATGATTTCAGTGGGATGGGTAATTCAGCAAGATCGATTCCAAACTGCAGAATGGCATGATATGGCTGCCCCTGTTTAAGTGCATTGTTATCCAGCAGCGGGTAATTCTGGAGCGCGGATAGAAAAGCCAGGGCATCCTTCAACGACGAAAAGTGCTGGCGACTACCCGCATTCACATTCAGCAGCGTTACCGAGTCAAGGATCGCATGGTACTGCAGCAGGTATTGTTGACGGATCGTAACAAACGTCTCATTAAACCAGTAATCACGGTATTTGATCACTTCAACCTCCATCGAGATGGGCAGATCAAAACCCTTTTCAAAGGCGGAAGCTATATACGAAGGAAGATTAATCTCGAAACGTGCATCCATAAAATACACACTGCCGTTAAGACGGGTTGATGCAGAGCTTATGACAAATTCATTATCTGCCTTAACATACGCAGGACGTAGCATCAGCAGCAACAGAATCAACCATAAAACCCGATTCCTGTGTAGGTGAAGCAAGTTCATTTACTGGATCACATTTTTCAGCGCTAAATTAGTTTGTAACATTAGATTCAGATCACTATCCTCGCTTTTCCAGTACTGCATAGTAAAAACCATCCATTTCTGCAGCCCCGGGTAATATCTGACGACCTACCGGTCTCGACAGACCCCATTGTACTGTGTTTAAAGGGAGTTCAACACAATTATCCTGAGCATTAACAAACACCTGAATTTGCCCTTCACTCTCATCCTTAAACAATGAACAGGTACTGTACAGCAGTCGACCACCCGGCTTGAGCAGCGCCCACATCGCGCTCAGCAAGCGTTTTTGCTGCTCAACCAGTCCGCCAATATCGGAGGCCTTACGCAACAGACGAATATCCGGATGACGACGCATAATGCCACTCGCCGAACAGGGTGCATCGAGCAGGATTCGATCAAACAGCGCTCCTTCAAACCATTCCGCTGGTTCAGCCGCATCGGCACAGATCAACTCGGCCTGAACTGCTGCCCGCTGTAAATTTTCTGCAACTCTGTGCAGTCTGGTCTGGTCTTTATCTAGCGCGAGCAGATGTAATTCAGGCGTTTGCTGCAAAATATGCAGCGTCTTACCGCCTGGAGCCGCACAGGCATCCAGCACCCTCATGCCAGCTTCACAGCCGAGTAAGCCGGCCGCGAGCTGGGCCGACGCATCCTGTACACTGGCCTCACCAGCCGTAAAACCGGGCAGCAATTCAACCGCCACCGGATGCTGCAAAATCAGCGCCGACTCCACTAGCGGGTGCTCCGTTGCTGCCAGCCCCTGATTTTGCAGCTGAAGTTGATAATCAGTACGAGAAACCTTCGTCAGATCGACCCGCAGCACCATCGGTGCGCGCTGATTGCCTGCCGCAAATATCGATGCCGCGTGCTCACCCCAGTCCTGCCTGATTTTCTGACGCATCCAGTCCGGGTAAGCCTGCTCATGTTCGGATGCCGACAAATCAGATTTTTCTGCGCTCGTCATAGCACCAGCCTGATCCCTGATAAAAGATCTTAACACCGCGTTTACCAGCCCTTTCGCCCAGATTTTTTGCCTCTTTTTAAGTAACAGCACCGACTCATTCACCGCCGCGTAATCCTCGACCCGCATAAATCGAATCTGGTACAGCCCAAGCAATAATATCACCTGAACATCCAGATCACGGGCTTTCAGGGGTTTTTTGATGCGTTTTTGCAGCTCCGCCTGCAGCACAAAATAGTAGCGGCAAAACCCGTAGCATAATTCACTGCAAAAGCCCCTGTCCCGATCTGACGCCAATAACTTCAGCTGTTGTTCAAGCAGATCATTCAGGGATAGTCCATGCTGCAATAACTGTGTGCACACTTCCAGCGCCAGCTGCCGGGCATTAGGCTGAGGCTGATTCATGCGTCAGCAAACACTGCATCAAGCAGATTACGACCATTCAGGATCTGTCCGGCTGTGGCACGCTTTTTTCCAGCAAACTGCATTTCCGTAACAGTCAGAACTCCTTCACCACAGCACACCTGTATACCCTCCGGAGTATGCGCAATAATTTTACCTGCCGCTGCAGTACAGGGTTGATGGCTAAACTGTGCAGACCAGAGTTTTACACTCTGCCCCTGCAGATAACTAAAACTCACCGGCCACGGGTTGTAAGCACGAATCGCGCGCTGGATCTGCTGCGCCGGCTGGCTCCAGTCGATCAACGCTTCCTGTTTCGTCAGCTTGGAGGCATAGGTTACAGCAGCTGGGTCCTGAGCCATGGACGGAATGGACTGATCTTCGATTGCAGACAGTTTCGCCATTAATAGGTGGGCACCAGAATAACTAAGCTGATCATGCAGGGCTTCAGCCGTTGTCTGCGGCAGAATATTCACTCGACTTGTCGCCAGCATGTTTCCACTATCCAGTCCGGCATCCATCTGCATCAGGGTAATACCGGTTTCAACATCACCGGCCAGGATCGCACGCTGAATCGGTGCCGCGCCACGCCAGCGTGGCAGCAAGGAAGCATGCAGATTGACACAACCGAGGCGCGGTGCGTTGAGAATGACTGCCGGCAGTAAAATGCCATAGGCCGCGACCACCATAAGATCAGCAGCAAAAGCCTTAAATTCGCCAATATCCTGCTGTTGTTTAAAATTTTCCGGTTGTAGCACCGGAATATCATGCTGCAGTGCGCACACCTTTACCGGACCAGGTTGAAGTTTTCGCCCGCGTCCGGCCGGTCGATCCGGCTGGGTATACACCGCGACCAGCTGATGATTCGATTGCAGTAGCGCCTCAAGTGCTGGGACTGCAAATTCCGGCGTGCCGGCATAAATAATTTTTAACATAATACCCGCCACACCAGATGAAGATGGTTACTGATCCTGTTTTTTTTGTCTTTCCAGCTTCTTGCGAATTCTATCGCGCTTTAGACTGGAGATATAATCAACGAATAACTTACCCTCCAGGTGATCCATTTCATGCTGGATGCAAACTGCCTCAAGCTCATCTGCCCGGATTTCAAAAAAATTTCCATTTTCATCCTGTGCGCGAACACGCACTTTTTGCGCCCGCCGTACCGGTTCATAATAGCCAGGTACCGATAGACAGCCCTCATCCATCTCTTCTTCGCCCTGAGCTGACAGAATACGCGGATTAATCAACACTCGGGGAGCATTTTTTTCTTCGCTAATATCGATCACCAGCAGACGTTTATGCACATTTACCTGGGTAGCTGCCAGGCCAATACCCGGCGCTTCATACATGGTTTCAAGCATATCACTGATCAGAATCTTCAATTCTTCATCAAATTCAGTGACCTCTGCGGCCCTGGTACGCAATCGAGGATCAGGGAAATGTAAAATATTTAATAAAGCCATAATTCAAACTTCGAGAAAGTTTACAAGTATTTGCTCCAAGCTTATGATTATAATAGAGTCTTAACCATAAAAAAGGTTGTAGTTGAGTAAAATTCATCTACAATCGCTGATTACACAACGATACAAAAATATACCAATGCAGGGGTTTCTATGTCTAACCATAACAAGCGACTGTTAAAACACGGACTGTTCATCTTCGCCGGTTTAATGCTGTTATCTGGCTGCTCGACCAGTAAGCAACCCTATGCGGTTGTTGAGAGCACTGACTCGGAACAATCTGTCAACACCACGATCGAGGCCAATATCACTCCTCAGCAACCTCGTGAAACGGTCATCTATGAGCCGGAACACCCTGAGACCTATATTGTACAGAAAGGCGATACCTTATGGGATATTTCCGCAAATTTTTTACGCGACCCCTGGTTCTGGCCTGAAATCTGGTACAAAAACCCGCAGGTTGATAATCCCCACCTGATCTATCCGGGTGATGAACTGGCAATCGTGTATATCGGCGGTGAAAAACGTATCCAGTTAATCAGACGCGGTGAAACCGGCCAGGCGCTTTCCAGCACCGGCATGAAAATCGTCAAACTTTCGCCTCGCATCAGAGCGCAGTCCATCGACGCCAGCATACCTTCCATCCCTATTGAGTCGATCCGCCAGCTGCTGGAAAAACCGCTCATCATTGATGAAGAGGATCTGGCAAAAGCAGCCTATGTGCTGGACAGCCGCAGTAACCATCTCGCGAATGCCATCAACGACACGCTTTATGTCAGAAAGCTGGATACCAAAGGTAACGGTCGGTTCCAGATTTTCCGCCCGAATAAACCATTGATTGATACCGTAACCGGTGAAGTACTGGGCTATGAAGCCTTATACGTCGCAGAGGCAAAACTTGAACGTGGTGGCGATCCAGCGTCCGTCCGCGTCACTTCGTCCAGTCGTGAAATTCTGCGTGACGACCGGGTACTACCCATTGACAACTCGAATCTGGAGCGTGATTTCTTCCCGAGACCGCCGAAGCAGGAGGTCAGAGGTACAATCATTTCCCTGCTAGATGGAATCTCTCAACTGGGCCAGTATCAGACTGTTGCAATTAATCTTGGTTTAAGAGATGGCATCTCTACCGGTAATGTTCTGGCGGTTGACCGCGTCGGCAAGGTCATCATCGACCGTAATGAAGAAGAGAAAGACTTTCAGGTAAAATTGCCCGATGAACGGATTGGCCTGATCATGGTGATCCGAGCTTATGACAAGATGAGCTTTGCGCTGATCATGGAAGCCCACGAACCCATCCGTTTAAACGAAATCGTACATACACCGTAATTCTAATCGTACAGAGGCAATGGACAGGGATGAGCTTGCCTTTTACCTGGCGCTGGAGCAGTGCCCGGGAATCGGACCGGTTAACTTTAGAAAAATAGTTGAATCAGCCGGTTTTACCCCGTCCCGAGCAAGCATTGCTCTGCTGCAAAAAGCCAACCCGTCATTATTAAATAGTAATCAGCTTAACCACCTGAAAAACCCTGATCAGGAGTCGATTGAGCGGGCCCTTGAATGGCTGAACTCTTCTTCTGAGCATCACATACTCACTATCAAGGACCCTGAATACCCTGACTTACTCAAAGAAGTTCGTGATGCCCCGTCTATTTTATACGCTATCGGTAACACAGACTTACTGAATAGCCCGCAGATTGCCATTATCGGCAGCCGCAACTGCACCCCAGGCGGCGCAAACACAGCGCGTGACTTTTCAGCCTATCTGGCCCGTGCCGGATTGACCATTACCAGTGGTATGGCGCTCGGCATCGACCAGCAGGCACATCAGGGAGCGCTGGATGCCAGCGGCAACACCATTGCAGTGATAGGCACGGGTATAGATCGCATCTACCCTTCCAAAAATCGTCAACTGGCGTATCAGATTGCACAAAAAGGGCTGCTATTATCGGAATTTCCACTGGGCACACCGCCCAACAGTGAAAACTTTCCACGCCGAAATAGAGTCATCAGCGGACTCAGCGTAGCAACCCTGGTGGTTGAGGCTACACGTAAAAGCGGCTCGCTGATCACCGCTCATTACGGTCTGGAACAGGGACGAGAAGTGTTCGCCATTCCCGGCTCGATTCATAATCCACAGGCCAAAGGTTGTCACCATCTGATCCGACAGGGCGCTAAACTGGTTGACCAGGCATCGGATATTATCGATGATATAGGCAGCTTACTCGGTTTTATGGCACAGCAACCCGTGAATGACCCGACTACCGAGGCTGTAGAGATGGATACTGACTACCATAAACTACTCGAAACTATTGGCTATGACCCGGTATCGTTTGAATCTCTAGTTCAACACAGCGGCTTGACCATCGAGCAGCTTTCATCCATGCTACTAATATTAGAGTTAAACGATCATATTCAAACGGTAGCCGGCGGTAAGTATGTTAGATGCTAACCGTGCGCTTACAAATTAGAGGCCAGCATGAAAGAAGGTGTTATAGATGTACTGATGTACATTTTTTCCAGTTATATTGACAATGACGATATCCTGCCTGAAGACAGAGAGAGCATTGATGCTAATCTGCGTGAAGCCGGCTTTGAGTCACAGGAGATCGATAAGGCATTTGACTGGCTGGACGGCCTGGCTCTGGCTGGCGACATCCCTTCGTTGTCTCAATCCAAAAACTCCATGCGCGTGTACTCGCTCAGAGAAAAGCAACGTCTGGACACACGGATACAGGGTTTTCTATACTTCCTCGAGCAGTCCGGAGTACTCACACCAGAGTTACGCGAGCTGGTAATCAACCGTATCATGGCTCTGGATAGCGATAATATGGTCGATATGGAAGAGTTCAGATGGGTTGTGATGATGGTTTTATTTAATAACGCCAATGATCAGGACGAAAGCACCATGATGCATTACGAAGATATCGTATTTGCAGATCAGCCCGCCATTTTTCATTAATTCACCTTTATAAATCCTGTTATCTATGAGTAGCAACCTTGTCATAGTAGAGTCGCCTGCAAAAGCCAAAACTATCGAAAAATATCTGGGAAAGGATTTCAAGGTCCTTGCTTCATACGGTCATGTCAGGGACCTGATCCCTAAAGAGGGTGCGGTGGAGCCGGACAATGGCTTCAAGATGAACTACGAAGTGGTTGAGCGTAACGAAAAGCACATCAACAACATCGCCAAACTACTCAAAAAAGCCGATACCCTGTATCTCGCAACGGATCCGGATCGCGAAGGTGAAGCCATTTCCTGGCACCTGTACCAACTGCTACAGGAACGAAACCTGATGCAGGACAAAAAGGCATACCGGGTCGTGTTCCACGAAATTACCCGTCAGGCTGTGACCGAGGCCGTGGCAAATCCACGCAGTATTACCATGGACCTGGTGAATGCCCAGCAGGCACGCAGAGCGCTGGACTATCTGGTCGGATTCAATCTATCCCCATTATTATGGCGCAAGATCCGTCGCGGTCTTTCAGCTGGTCGAGTACAAAGCCCTGCACTGCGCATGATTGTCGAACGAGAGCTGGAAATTGAAGCGTTTGACCCGCAGGAATACTGGTCCATTGAGGCCGACAACCAGTTTGACAGTCAGCCTTTTGTTGCCAGACTGACCCAGCTCGAGGGCGACAAAATTAAACAGTTCAGCATTACCAATGCTGAGCAGGCTAATCAGGCTCATCTGGTACTGAATAAGGCAGCGGGCGGAAAACTGACCGTCTCCAGTGTCGAGAAAAAGCAGCGTAAACGCCACCCGGCCGCTCCTTTTACTACCTCAACCCTGCAGCAGGAAGCTTCGCGTAAACTTGGCTTCGGTGCACAGAAAACCATGCGCACGGCACAACGTCTGTATGAAGGTATCGACATAGGCTCCGGTCAAACCGGTTTAATATCCTATATGCGTACAGATTCCGTGACCCTTTCCGATGAAGCACTGAAGGATATACGCGAATTGATTTTACAGAAATTTGGCGCCGAGTGTTTACCCGAGGCACCACGTACCTTTAAAACCAAGTCCAAAAACGCTCAGGAAGCGCACGAAGCGATTCGCCCCACCAGTGCCATGAACACACCCGAGCTGGTCAAATCCCATCTCGGTCACGATGAATTCCGTCTATATGACCTGATCTGGAAGCGCAGCATCGCCTGTCAGATGATCCATGCCACGCTGGACACGGTCGCCGTAGATCTCGCTGCCGGGGCTCAAAATACGTTCCGGGCGACCGGCTCAACCATCCTTAATCCCGGTTTCATGCAGGTTTATACCGAAGGGCAGGATGATAAAGGTCCGGATGACCAGAACGAAAAAATGCTGCCCATTCTGACCGAAGGTGACATCGTTAATCTACTTGAAATCCGTCTTGAACAGCACTTTACCGAACCACCTCCACGTTTTAGTGAAGCGAGCCTGGTAAAAACCCTGGAAGAATACGGTATCGGCCGGCCATCGACCTATGCATCGATCATTACTACCCTGCTTGATCGAGAATACGTTGAGCTGATTACCCGCCGCTTTCATCCAACCGATGTCGGACGTGTGGTAATCAAATTTCTGACCCAGCATTTTACTCAATACGTCGATTACGATTTTACCGCCCAGCTCGAAGATAGCCTGGATGATATCTCACGCGGAGACTCCGAATGGTTGCCTCTGATGGAGACGTTCTGGTCATCCTTCAAAAGCCTGATTGACGATAAGATGGAGAATGTCAGTCGGGATGAAGCACTTCAGGCGCGCGAACTGGGCATCGATCAGGTCAGTGGCAAACCGATTTCCGTACGCATGGGACGGTATGGCCCGTTTGTTCAGATTGGTACTCGAGAAGACGAAGAAAAGCCGACTTTTGCCGGCTTACGCCCCGATCAGAAGATGGATAAGATCACGCTTGAAGAAGCACTGGAACTATTCAAACTTCCACGTGAACTGGGTGAAACAGAAGATGGAGAGACGATCTCTACCAACTTTGGGCGGTTTGGCCCCTATGTGAAATATGGCAGCAAGTATGTTTCACTAAAAGTTAAAGAAGGCGATGACCCGTATACCGTAACCCTTGAGCGCGCTCTTGAGCTTATTCATGAAAAGAAAGAGTTTGATGCTAATCGTGAAATAAAGCTTTTCGAAGGCACCGATATAAAAATATTGCGTGGTCGCTACGGCCCCTATATTACCGATGGCGTTAAAAACGCAAGAATCCCGAAAGATGTTGAAGACCCGGCAACCCTGGATCTGGCAACCTGCCAGGAATTAATCGAAAAAGCTCCTTTACCAAAATCACGACGCAAGAAAGCAGCCGTCAAAAAGAAGGCCGTCACTAAAAAGAAAGCCGCAAGTACTAAAAAAACACCTGCGAAGAAAAAGGCAGCCGCAAAGAAAAAATCTGTTAAGAAAGCCGTCAAGAAAAAGGCCAGCGTTAAAAAATCGGTAAAAATGACAGCCTGAATAGATGTCACCCTGGCGTCTTCGACAAATTGCGCGGCAGATAACTCAGGGGGCCATCATTGCCTATCCCACCGATACTATCTGGGGGCTGGGCTGTCACCCGCTGTTACAGCAATCGGTGTTGGAAATTCAACGCATAAAACGGCGCAGCACCCGTAAAGCACTGATATTACTTGCCTCTCAGCTAGAACAGTTACTGCCTTACATAGAGCCAGATAACCGACACCTACATCTTCTCAGCATCCCATCACCCACCGTGAGGCCCGTCACCTGGCTGGTCAAGGCCAGCAAACACTGTCCGCACTGGCTAACCGGCAACTCAGATAAAGTCGCGGTTCGCCTCACAGATCGCTGCCAGATCGATTTGCTGTGCAAGGCCATGCAGGCGCCTCTGGTCAGCACCAGTGCCAATATCTCCGGCAGAAAAACCATTCGAAACAGCCTTCAGGCTCACAAACACTTTCAGCCTTCAGTTGATTATATTATCGAAGGTTTTGCTACCGCGAAAACTCAGGCCAGCGAAATCAGAGATTTACAAACGGGTAAAATTATTCGCTCATAACATGCTAAAATTCTGCCTCTTTATTTCTAACCACAGACACTACCCTGATGACTATAGATATCGACGCAGTACGCGACTACCTGACTGGACTGCAGGACAGAATCTGCACACAGATTGAACAGTGTGATGGCCAGCAAAAATTTCTGATTGATAACTGGAAGCGCGACAGTGGTGGCGGGGGACGCACCCGCGTTTTAACCAATGGCGCCATCTTCGAGCAGGCCGGCGTTAATTTCTCTGAAGTGTATGGCGATAATCTGCCGGGCTCTGCCACAGCACACCGTCCTGAGCTTGCCGGCAGAAATTTTCGGGCCATGGGCGTGTCGCTGGTATTACATCCGTTAAATCCCTTTATTCCAACATCTCATGCCAATGTTCGCTTCTTCATTGCAGAGAAGGAAGGTAGTGAGCCAGCGTGGTGGTTTGGTGGCGGCTTTGATCTGACCCCTTATTATGGCAATACTGAAGACTGTCGTCACTGGCACCAGACCGCACAAAGTGCCTGTGAACCTTTTGCCGAAGGCACCTATGATAAATATAAACAATGGTGTGATGATTACTTTTTTATCAAGCACCGTAATGAACCACGCGGCATTGGAGGGCTCTTCTTTGATGATTTAAACAGCCCTGATTTTGCCACCGCATTTGCTTTCATGCAAAGCGTTGGGGATCACTATCTTCCAGCCTATTTACCCATTGTAGAAAGGCGCAAGAGCACACCCTATAGCGAAGCTCACAGAAGCTTTCAGCTGTATCGCCGTGGACGTTATGTTGAGTTCAATCTGGTGTATGACCGGGGCACCCTGTTTGGGCTGCAGTCCGGGGGCAGAACCGAGTCTATCCTGATGTCTTTGCCTCCAGTCGTAAACTGGAAATATAATTATCAACCCGAAGCAGGCAGCGCTGAAGCCGAACTGTATGACTACTACCTCAAACCAAAAGACTGGATAAATGAAAAAGATTAGTCCTGCACTTATCCCTGCTATTGAAGTCTCTGCCGTTAACAAGTGCGACCTTTGCCTCAACTCCAAATGCTGCACCTATATTACTCAGCAGATCGATACCCCAAAATCAAAATACGATTTTGAAATATTGCTGTGGCAGGTCTCGCACAACCGGGTTGGCGCTTACAAAGATGAAGATGGCTGGTTTCTGCTATTTGAAACAACATGCCAACACTTATCAGACAAGGGGCAATGCGGCATTTATGAAGACCGCCCAACTATCTGTCGTAGCCATGAGAATGATTACTGTGAATACGATGCGCCAGCCGAGGATGGATTCGAGCTCTGGTTTCCAGACTACAGCAGTCTGCTCAGTTACTGTAAAAAACGCTTCAAAAAGTGGAGCACCGGCAACCCGCCTCCTGCGTAATCTTTTTTTCAGTGCCGGTAAAGTGATCAATCAACGCTGATGCGCGGTGCGATTAGTTAAGCCTTAGGCCTTAGTATCACTGCCATATTAACAGGCACAAGTTTCATTCCTCCCATAAAAAAGCCCCTGAAATATTTCAGGGGCTTTTTAAAGCCGAAAGAGTGAAAATTTCAGTTTGGCTTATTCACACTCTTCATCGAATATCACAGAGTATTCTTTCTTGCTCAGTTTGCCATCCTTATCTTTATCGAGTGACTTGAGCTCTTTCTTGACGCCACTTTTGGCAAACTCTGCAGCATCTACAAAACCATCGGCATTCACATCAGCAGCCTTGAATTTGATCGGAGCAGCCAGAGCCACGTTAGAAAACAGAAGCGCAGCGCAGGCTGCCAGTGTTAATTGCGTGTATTTCATAAATTTATACCTGTTAAAAATTAAGTGTTTAGACTAAATCATGGATTATTTTAAGTCCAATAAAAAGCCTCGAACAAGAGTGTAGCTTTACTCAAAACCCTTGCAGAGGCTCTCTTATTAAACTAGTTCTGCAGTTTAACCAGATCATTGGTCTTGAAGCCACTGCCGGAAATAACCGTTGCAACCGAACCATCTTTGCCGAAAAATCCGCTGATTTTAAGCTGGCCTCGAACAACGCCGGGTGCCCGACCTAATGGTACACCAGTCTGAGGGTCGATAATCTCTTCTCCGAGTTCCTGAACCGTAAGCATATCACCGACACTCAATCCGGTTAATTGACCTGCATTAATATAGATCGTGTTTCCTTTGACCTGTGCAATGCGACCCGCCCACAGACTCCCGGTCAACTGGCCCAGAATTTTATTCATGGCCTTGCCAAGTGCATCACGCAAGGCACCGTCCTTTAGCGAGGTATCATGCGAACTCTTGGAGCCAAAACCGAGCAAGCCACCACTGGTTTTACGGAACTCCCCTTCGCCATGCGATGCAAACAGCTGTATACCCGTTGTGGTGTCCACAATACGATAATCCACACCTACTTTCGCGACCTGAGTTTTGGATTGCGACAGCAGCGTGTTGGAGCCCTCAACCAGTTCAGCATAGCTGGTGATAGAGCCTGTCAGAATAGCATTCAGGCCCAGTACCTTGCCCATTTCAGCCGCAGTGCTGGAACTGATGACACCTGAAGCCCCCAGTTTTTGCTGCTGTATAATCGACTCCATGTCCTGCTGTGGAATCACGATAAAATTACCGGTTTCGTGCAGCATGGTGGTCAGAATATTAGTTGCGGCTGTTTCTATCCCACGTACCTGACGAGGAGTATTGTTTTCAAAATTAACCACGCCCACACGAAGTTTAGGCCCTTTATAATCAACCTTAGTGATCGCAACTTCATCAACCTGAACATTTAAACTTTCATTGTGAACAGTTTTGGTTGAGGGCGTACAGCCCGCCAGTATGATGGCACTACCCAGCATAATACTTTTAATCATTTGAATTTTTTTCATTACTATTATCACCCTCTTTTATATTTTAAATTCCTGGCCCATTGCGCAGAGTTTTAGTGGCATAGTTAACCATCGATATCGATTCATCAGTAAGCACCGTATCGGTCATACTGCTGATAGCCTTTTCGACCAGCCCGCTGATTAGATTGCCCAAAACGGAGCCGTCGCCACCGGTTTTTCTTTCAATCGTAATCCAGGTAACTTCTTCATCCTGACCATCCGATATGGAGCTCGCCAGAGATGCAAGATTGCCTAATAAATCATCACTTCTGGATTCACTTTTTATACCGATATCGCTGTTCCAGAATACACTATCATCACGCGCCTGAACCATTTTCAATTCTGCTCTCACCCGATTCGTATTCAATACGCCTGAGGTAGTCTGATCATAATGGGTCACATTCCCGTAAATATAGGCATCTGCAACTATACTGCTTTTAATCGCGCTGAACTCAACCTCAGATAACTGTTCACCCAGGGTTATTCCAAGTCTGTCGAGCATCACCTGATCAACTTCGGCTCGTGGTGTTACCTTATAAAATTTCGTGGTTAACTTCTGTTCCAGTAAATCGCGAATCTGATTTGGCGCATCGACACTGTTACTCTCATTCGCAAAAGGCAGGATTACAACCGTGTGAATGGGATTGGTCAAATCCGGTTGCGGCACTGGAATATTGATGCAGCCGGAGATAAATCCGGTAATTAAAAGTACTACGGCCCATTTTGTAAAACGTTTATTCATTATTTATTTCCTCTTATTTTTTGAGTTTCCCATTTTTTTGCCCTGAACTTTCAGGCATTCCCCCTGAGCGCCTGAAGTTTATTTATTTCCTGCCAAGGTTCATTTCCAGCGTCGTTAACAGATCCTCTTTTACTGCTTTTATCAGCAGTGCCGCTGATTTTTCTGCCGCACTATCACTGGTTAAAGCCCCCGCCTTGGTGGCTTCTGCATTGATCCGGATTGTCTTTAAGGTACGATTGCTGGCTCCACTCTTAATATTAATGACACCATTGATCTTGGCAAAGTGCATGCCCTGGTAACCGGGGAAGTCCATCACAGTACCCTGCACATCGATATAATAATCAGCCCTACCTGAAAAGTTATCCTGCTCCGTATACACCTGATAATTCTGCTCAGACAATACACTGGCCAGTCCATCATTAACGCTCAGGTAAAGATAATCATTGCTTTTACTTTTGATATTTGAGCGCAATTGAACCGATACATCGGATTTCTGCCCCAGCAATACCACCAGTTCAGTGAACGGAGAGTTATTGATAAAAAGCGCTTCATCCAGATCCAGCTTAACCCTGATTTTATTTTCCGGCTTACCGGTATAGGGCAGAGACCTTACCCGCACACTCAGCCGTCCCTGCAAATCGGTCATCGAGTCATGATCTAGAACCGCGCCTTCAATCTCCGGAATAACCGCAACAGGAACCCGCTTCAGCGGTTGTCCACGATAACTGAATACCACATTAAACGGTTCACTCACACCCAGCTCCGAGGATCCGGTCTGCTGACGCTCACCAACGGTAGAAACACTTAGCTGCTTAAAGGTTGATGACAGATACTGGTCAAACTCACTGATCAGACTTAACACTTCGTCTCTCAACAGGCTATTTGAGCCCGCATCTGCAAACAGCTGATGCAGCGCTACATCACCTGTTATCTGCTTGAACAACTGACTGCTCTTCAGTAGTAGAATCATTGCCTCAGAGCTATCGGAGCGTGCAAACAGTTTTTTTACCTGCTCAAGCTGAGCACGCAGCTGATCAAACTGACTTTCAATCTGGAACGAAATGCTGGCCGCATTTTTTATCTTATCCAGTACCGCAAAAGCATAGTAACTGCCATTACCCGGTTTAAAGTGCTGGCCTGCAATCGTGATGCCTTCGATATTATCCAGATTGACCTGAGTACTAATCTGGACATGCATATTTTCCTGCTTTTCAAACTTATCAGCAGTGGAACGATATTCTTTTACAATATTACTCTGACTGGAAATACTGACTTTTAACTGCTCGGCCAGACTTGAGTAGGCACTTTTACGAGCATCTTCCGAACTGCTGCCTTCTCCCACTGCCGTCAGGTATCGGCTGTCACGATAGCCATCCATCCCTCCACCATAAATCCAGTTGGGGTCATCCGCCTGCAAAGCGAAACTGGCACAACCCAAACTCGAACATAAAATGAAAACCAGTGCAAATAGCTTCATGTTTTACTCCTTATATCATTGCATACGACTGGCAGCGACAAACTGCTCAAACTCTTCAATTTCCGAGTTTACACTCGGATCAAGCGGAGCTCTAACAGCCTTTTTGCCATCAAACTGAAGCGCAAATCCTGCTTCCAGCTGAATCGATGCCTTATAAGCCACAAACTCTTCCATCATCTGCTGTTTAAACTCCTGAAATTCAGTCATCTGCTGCTTACGATAAAGCTCAAACTCGTCTAACTCACGCTGCCGGTAAAGCTGAAACAACTCATCATCATTGGAATCAAAGTTCAGCGCTCCCTCCACCAGAGAGACACGCTCTTTAGAGTTATCGGCCTGGTCTGTATCAATAATAAACTTGGTTCCACGTATGCCGAGGGTAGCGGTAGAGGTCTGGACCGCTACATTTCTATCCTTCCCGCTGGAAATAAAATAATAGATTTTGCCAAACAGATGGCTAAAAAATCCCGGCTTTACCAGTTTAATGGTCGCATTCTGATTCGCAATTAACACGTCGCCCTGCTGCGTTTTAATCGCTATTCGTTGTCCATCACCGGTTTTAATTTCACTATCTTCGGCTATTCTGGTCCCCGCAGGATAGTCCGGCATATTTTCGGAGCGAATAACTTCACCCATGCTCTGCGCGTGTACAACCCCTGTTAACAGGGTCAGCAGCAGAAATATAGAGCCCAGTTTGAATCCCGTGAGGAGGCGCATTAACATATTCATAAGTTTGATATAACCTTAGGGGTAACATTCTTGAACTGTGGCATTTTCATGCCCGCGCTTGCATTGATATAAGTTGGATCCGCAATCGTATACTGCTTATGCTGATAGCTGATCACATCACCCAGTGGATTTTTGAGCTCAACTGCGGTCGCCACGTGGCCAGGGAAATCGAGGCCAACTACATTCAAGCCCAGTAGATTCTTTACCAGCCAGGCAAAAAACACGGCTCTATCTTCACAGTCTGAAGCAGGGTAAAAAATTGTCTCTTCGGCGAACATATAATTCTCTTCCCCGAACTGATCCTGATCGGTGGCATAGCGAAAGGCTTTCTGCACAAAGCGCAACAGCAAATTGACCGCCTCAGTCTCCGACATATCGTTAACCATCGGCCTTAACTGAGACAGCAGTGCTGTGGCGGTAGACGAATTCAGCGGTGATTGAAAATACTCATTAATGTCCATCTGCGGATAACTGGACAAAAAATCGACGGTATAGCGGTTAAACGGGACGTTCAATTCATATTTTTTTTGCTGATAAGAAAAACTCAGATGTTTTGTCTGTGTATCAGGCTTGCTACTGAGTGGCTGGGTCAGCGCGAAATCGGACAGCTTCAGGCTTTTCGGGTAGTTACCGTCATAGGAATAAAGATTTGGCGGTAATTTTTTCTGGCGACTGACTGAATAATACTTTTGAGCACCAAACTTAAAGTAGGCAATGTCATACAGATTCTGACTCGCAGGAACCAGCAGGTAAATACGCGATGAATCATACGCTATCCTCGCATCCAGATCGGATTTCAGCAGCAAAAACCAGCTCACAACACTCCCCATATTATCGGATGCCGTTAATTGCTTGGTAAATTGCTGTACCAGACGTACATAAGCCCAGTCATTCAGATTCAGCTGACGTTTAAGCTTAGTCAATTGCTGTAAAGTTTGAGGATAATCAGACTGGGCCAGTTGGCTAAACTTAAGCTGGATACCGGACTGGGAAACGATCAGTCCCGACATACTCACGGAAGAAGAGATGCCATCAACTATCGAAAGCTGATGACCGAGAAACTCAATATTGACCCCTTTCTGGGTCAGAACAGGAGGCTCGGGCGGAATAATAATCACCGGTTCAGGGATGATACGCGGCAGCGGTATTTCTGCTACTCGAGGTTCGGGTTTGGCTGGCTTCACTACTACAGGTGGTTTTTTATCATCAATTCGGACAACGGGGATACGTGGGGGCTTTGGCGCTTCATCACGAATAACACCCTTTTCCGTGTCGAAAGGCTTCCATTGCTGATTCAGGAAATCCGCAAACTCCCGGTC
This sequence comes from Gammaproteobacteria bacterium, assembly GCA_014382695.1. Classification (GTDB taxonomy): domain Bacteria; phylum Pseudomonadota; class Gammaproteobacteria; genus JACNJF01. The sequence continues at coordinate 32,595 of JACNJF010000134.1, forward strand.
CATTTCATCCTTATATTGTTTAAACTCCCCCATGTACTGTCGCTTCCATTGCTCAAACTCAGCCATGGACTGAGCGGCGGATAATGCAGGCAACAACATAGTCGAGACTATTAGACATTTCAACAGGCGCGAAGCCGTTACTGAGGAGGTCAAACTGAATGGCAAGAAGACTTTCATTTTATTTACAACCCTGTATTTCTAATACAAAAATTAGTCGAAATATTCGGCCCAGAAGCGCACAATCAATCGATAAAACATCAAGGATTCGCTATCTTTCTACGCTTGGAGATCACTTTTAATTTTCTCTCGCTGATAAAACACGACTCAACGACTGTTTTAAAACATCAAATGTGTACTCGAAAACTGGCCGTATATAATACGGTCCGCTTGTTCACCATTTCGAACTGAAAAATCCCAACAGATCAGCTCACCGCAAAATGGATCATATATCCAGATTGAATTTGCAGACACTTAATGCGACTATAAGCCATGGTTTTTAAACCTGCCGATGTAGCTCTAAACAACACCCGAACAGCAGTTCGAAAACATTATAATTTGATTAGACTATAACAGACAATATTAAAAGGAGATATATAATGAATCCCACCCTTAATGCAAAAATCATTTTCCTCGCCGCCAGCCTGGCTCTGGCAGGCTGCGCATCTCCACCAGAACCTGCTGCCGATCTGGCAGAATGCGTGTTCCCGGATGCCCCTACGGAAAGTGCACCACTATGGGTTTGTGATTCACCCATTGAGGGTGTAGAACTGAGCGCAGTAGGCTTTGCGCAACCCTCCAAAGCGGGTAACTCGTTTATGAAACAGATGGCAACAGCAGACGCCAGAGTTCAACTGGCAGCCACTTTCAAAACTCGCGTACAGAATATGATCAAGCAATACGCGGAAACCACTGGTTCAGCCGATAGCGAAACCGTGAATCGTGTGAATACTTCAGTCTCTAAATTGATTACCAATGAAACCCTGGTAGGCTCTCGAGTGTTCAGAACCCGCACCAGCCCCAGCGGTGGTCTGTATGTTCTGGTTGGACTGGATACGGCAAATGTACAACAGGCCGCGAAGGACAGCATCCAGACCAGCATGAACAATGATCAGGCACTGTGGCAGGAGTTCAAGGCCAAGAAAGCACATGATGAACTGGCTGTAGAAATTTCAAAAATGCAATAAATTCATATCGGCCTGGCCCTGATCCTTTCTGCCCGCAGATATGGAATAAGGCCAGGCCGTTATATCTCTTCAGTCCGCTTCATTCAGCAACCGGACCAGCTCCACTACGATCTCTTCAGGTGTTGCATTATGTGGCGAAAAATAACGTAGCACACCGTGCCGATCAACCAGATAAATGACGGAGCTATGATCTAGCACATAACCCATCGCTGAATCTTTCAACGCCACTTTCTGATACACCACACTGTACTGACGAGCGACCTTATCCAGACTCTCCTGGCTATCGGTCAGCCCGATAAAACTCTCATAAAAGCCTTTTACAAATAAAGCCATTGCTGATGGGGAATCACGCTCTGGGTCCAGCGAAACAAAAACACCCTGTACCTGAGCAGCCTGTTCAGGCGTTAACAGACGCATGGCCGAAGATAGATTCCACAGCGAGGTCGGACAGATATCAGGGCAGGACATGTAGCCAAAATAAATGGCCACCACCCGGCCCTTAAAATCACTCAAGGAAACCGGTCCCTGCGCGGACTGCAGAGTAAACTCTCCGCCATTATCTGGTAGCAGGCTACTGCCCTGCTGCTTCAGCGCGAGCTGCCCCAGCCACAGGGCCGCAAAAAAACAAACCAGGATGATCCAGAAATAAACCGCTCTCTTATTGTTCATCAGTCGGCTCAATGCTTCATCATCGGCGGCAGGCTTCCATCTATCTGGTGCCCCTGCATCTGCTTCATCTTATGCATCATCACCCTCTGTACCGGTATCAGTAGTTGCTTTTCACTGCCATCGGATAAAATCAGGGTTAGCTCTATCTCATCTCCAGGATTCAGATCACGCTTCAGCCCCAGCAGCATCACATGCAATCCACCCGGCTGTAAGCTCACCGTTTGCCCGGCAGGCAATTCAATCTGACTGATTTTGCGCATCCGCATCACCCCCTGATCATTGATATGGGTATGTAACTCGACGATGCCCGCAACCGGACTGCTGGCCGATACTACGGCAGCCGTCTCAGTCGGATTGCGCAACTGCATAAACGCGGCACTGTTGCGCTGCTGCATGATGGCTGCGCGCGCAAATGGGTTTTCTACCACCAGTTGGCTAGCCACATCGGCAACAGCATTGAAAGCCAGCGAGCACGTGGCCAGTACATAAAGAAGTTTCATCAGCAAATCCCTCATAGTGGTTTAACAAAACCAGCCAAGGCTACTCTAATGACACCTGAAGCAAAAGTGGCATATTGTCGCAACAGGCGCCTTAGCATTCAGCAGCGCTGCCAAATTTGTGCATACTTTAAATAACGCCTGCTTTTCAATCAAATCATAACATTCGAAATTAATAATATTGCCCGGCTTATTTGATAAGAATCCTGCCGGGCAGTTAACGCAATGCTGTCCTGATTATTGATCTAACGAGGAAGCATAAATACAGGATTAAACAGGATGCAGAATAATAAAAATTCAGGATGATAAGAACTATCAAGCTTGATCAGCAGCCTGCTGGCGCTGCTTTTTTTTTTGCCTGCAAAACTCAGTAATTATGTAGCCGCCCTGTCTTTAATCATCAGATTTCTGCAGATAATGGATCGAGATCACCTGAAAATTCTGCCCCTGGTTATCCTGCTGCAACAAAAGAATTCGATCCACCCGTAGCGGTCGGAGTAGCAGCGGCCTGATAACAGGCTCGAGAACTAACTGTATTTTATCCAGCGTGGCCGCCGGCAAGCGATCCGTCAGCGTCATATGAAACAGAAACTCATCCAGCACATAGGGGTAACCCCATTGCTGCAGATATTGCCGCTGCCGCTTACTCAGCTCATGCGGGTCACGCCGGTGAATATCGTTACGGGTCAGTACGTCCCGGAATGGCTCCAGCAGCTGTACGCAATTACGCGCCAGGAGGTTAAGTCGAGCGCAGGGCGTCAAAGGTACCAGAGCAATAAAGTCATTCATTTTCTGCAGTCCAAGCGCCGCGCACTCAAATATCCGGGTAGTGCTCGCCAGTTGCTCGACGGCCTCAATCAGCCCGGCTCGAGTTTTATCGGGGTGTAAGCGAAACGGCGCTTTCAGCGTGGCATGAAAACCATAAATCGATGCCCTCGATAAATGGCTTCGGTATGGCAACAGTGACTGCGTCAGGTCAGGCGACTGGAATTCAACTGCCCGAGCATGATAAATATCGTATCCCAGCCAGCGTGAAGCCTGCTGATACAGCGGATCGGCTTCAGCAAAGGTAAAATAGAGTGCGTAACGGCTAGTCATGAATAGAGCGTTTTAAAACCTGTCACAGAAGTTAAAACGACTTAAATCCAAACCCCGGACAGGCCGGGTCTAACTCAATTTCTAGCGCCGGGTCAGTTTAAGTTCAATCCGCCGATTGCGCTGAAAGGCCTCTGCGCTACGTGCGCTATCAACCGGATGAAACTCACCGAAACCCGCAGCTGTCATGCGTTTTGGTGCGATACCCTGTTCCACCAGATAGCGCACGACAGCCACCGCACGTGCCGTCGATAATTCCCAGTTAGAAGGAAAGCGTGGCGTATTAATGGGTAACTGATCGGTATGCCCGTCGATACGTAAAATCCAGTCGATATCGGCCGGTATAGCCCGCGTTATCTGCTGCAGCGTCTGCGCCAGTTTATTCAGCTCAAGCTTACCCTGTTCACCGAGAGTGGCCGAGGCAGAGGCAAAAAATAACTCCGACGGCAGCAGAAAACGATCACCTTCAATACGGATTCCCGGGTTTTCCACCAGCACCTGACGCAGCCGACCGAAAAACTCTGAGCGGTATTGCTCCAGTTCATTCACCCGTTCGGCAAGCAGAATATTCAGGCGCTGACCAAGGTCTGCCAGTTGCACTTTCTGGCCAGCACTTTTCTGCTCTTCCAGATGCAGCGCCTGGCCGATCGTACTGAGCTGTTGTTTCAGCTCATCGATTTGCTGACTGAGCTGTTTCTGGTTGGCGTAGGCAACCGCAGACAGTCTTTTTTCGGTGACCATAGCCTCTTCAGCTTCCCTGATTAGAACCACCAGATCCTGGATGCGAAACTCCTTCTGCGCGATGTCCTGCTGCGCCAGCATGGTCATGTTCTGCTGGGTTGCCAGTTGGGCCTGTAATGCCTTGCTGTTATCACGCAAACTGCCGATCTGGGCCAGTTGATTATCCAGACTGGCTTCGAGTTGCTGAATATTCTGATCCCGCTGTTGCAGGTTGAGCGCCAGGTTTGCGACATTCGCTTCCAGCTCGGCACGTACCTGTCGCAGCGCAATGATGTCATGCTGGAGCTGGGCCAGCTCGCCTAACTGGACACTAAGGGTTTTCCGGTCTGTGCTGATCGTGGTCTCCAGGTCGGCAATCTTCTGCTTCAATGCATCCTGAAAAAACACCCCCTGATCGTACTGATTGCGCAGGGTAGAGAGCTTTAAGGTTAATGCCTGACTGGACTGGCGCTGTAGCTGCAGGGCATTAGAAATCTCGGAAAGTTGCGTATTCAGCCGATCCAGCTCCGCATCCCGACTGGATACGGTTTGCGCCAGAAACACCTGTGCCACGGTAAAGATTAGCAGCATAAAAATGACCAGCATCAGCAACGCGGATAACGCATCCACATAGCCTGGCCAGACATTTACCGTCGTGGCGCTACGGCGCCTTCCCCCTAACATAGAAACCGCCTCACGTGCTGCTTATTCATGCTGGCTTATCACTATCAACCAGATTGGTGACGCCGGCCAGCCACTCTTCCAGTCCGTCATAAAACCGGTTCTGCGCATGACCCGCCTGAATATCCAGAAACCCCAGTACCAGCGACCCTCCCAGACCAAACAGTGATGAGCTAAAAGCAGTACCCATGCCTTTCAAAGGCTCCAGCAGGCCAGCCTGAAGCTCGGCAAAAATCTTGTTGAAATCACCCCCGTCGATCGACAGATTGATGATCACACTGCCCACCGAATTGATGGTTCCGAGCAGCCCCCAGAAGGTACCCAGCAGGCCCAGGAAAATCAGCAGACTGATCATATAGCGCGAGATTTCGCGCGACTCATCCAGCCTGCCCCGAATACCGTCCAGTACCGTACGTAGCGACATCGCCGACATCCGAAAACGGTCTTTGGTCAGATCACCACCGAGTTGACGCGTCAGCGGTTTTAGCAGGCGTGGCTCACGCTGCACCGACAGCGCCATATTGCCGGTACGAAAGTAGGCGATCCATTGAGTTTCAGGGATTAGCACTACAACCTGCCGATAGGAAATGCCGGTACCGATAATCAGCACGCTGACAATGAGGGAGTTAAAAACCCAGTTTGCCTGAAAAGCCGAATGCAAAGGCGCATAGATTAGCGCACAAACGACACCGACAATACACAGATAAGCCGTCATCCAGAAAAGCGCGTGTTTTGGGTTACTCATGGGTATTCCTTAGCTGAAGAGAAGACAAAATAGAGGTAGTTTTACCATATTAAATAGTAGACCACGATTAAACTTTAAAAGTTACGGTGTAGCTGAAAATCACTAGAAGAAAACTACCACCGCTAGCCCCTGAAGCTATTGTACGCATAGTCATTGTGTTGGACAATTGGGCACGCCCCCTGCGATTGGGGAAGTATGCAAATAAGCAGAAGTAAGTGGATCAGATTTATCCGCGCAGATTATCCAGCTCGAATGGCTTTTCAAATTTGCGTGCACTGGTTATTACGCAGAACAGCCCGCTATTGTTCCCCATGATGCACAAAGGCGTAAAAGGATCGTTAACAAAAGACTTATCTGAAAGAATTAAAAATAAAACATTGTCGAGATTAACAGGGTTTCATCCTGATCACGGCTAGCCATCGCATCGTCCTCAATACTCTCGCTTGACCAGCTCACATGCGCTGCCAGATTTTTACTCAAGGCATAGGTCAGGAATAGTTGCAGACCGGTAACATCCTGATCCGAGTTAAAATTTTCTCGCTCTAACTCCAGACCCAGCTTTAGTTTACGCCCATTAGCCATCAAACCTGCGCGGTAACTCACACTCGATATCCAGTCACGCTCGTAATACACACCCGGTGCCAGCATTACATACCCGTAAAGCTCCGGCTTACCCCAGGCTTTACCGACTCCGGCACGTAAATAAGTATGCAACTCATTATTGAAAGGCCTTTCCAGACCAAAAGCCGCCAGCCATGATACCGGGCTGAATATTTTATCCGGTAACGCCAGTGACTGGATGTCGACGATCTTCATCGACTCAAGCCGGGTACGCTCACTCGAAACCGATAACGTAGTATCCACGAAACTGATAAAGGCGCCTTCCAGATACCCGGACTCAATATCGATCGAATCGTGATACGCCGGCTTTAGGCCGATTTGCAATGAGTCTCCCTCATCACGGCTGTGCAGCACGGCCAGCGATAAACGATTGGAGAAATGTCCATCCAGCGGAGACACCGGACGAGGAACCTCGACCGAAGGCTGTAAGCCCAGCTTGCTGCGTTCACGTAATAACTTGAGTAGTAAGCGGGTATATTCGCCCGGCTGGATCGCATGATCGTTACGACGAATTTTGAGCAACTCTATGGATAGTCCCAGAGCCAGTATTTTTTGTTGCAGCGACAAATCCTGCAATAAGGCCAGATCGTAATCATCACTCGCGGCAAACTGCAGCGCTTTCTGATCGCTCAATTGCTTAATCATGACCTGGATATTTTTCCGCATCGAAGGGCGATAATCTTCGCGCGCGATCAAGTCCGCCGCATTCACTACCCGCAGCGTATCGATAGGAATAGTGTTGAAAGAAAATTGATCGGTTAAATCGAGGCCATCTCGCGCTATTTCCAGCAGCCACAGGATGTTATAGGAACAGTTTTCGAGGAAAAAGAAATAGTCGGCGGTGAAATTTCGAATCTCCAGGATATGCAAAGCCATGGTATGGATTTCAGCGGGTGTCAGATTAAGCGGATACTCCCAGATGTCTCGTTGCTCCAGGTCGTTATATTCCTTAATCTTTTCATAGTAAGGCAGAATCGAATATTTACCGATATAGCCGCCGAAAATTCCACGAAAGGCATAAATAAAACCATTCGATTCATCCGTTTCCGCCGCATAGCTGACGGCATATGAAATCAATGGAGTACTTTCTGCGGAATCGATACGCAAAAAGGTATGCCCAAAAGCCGACGCAGGAGAATTGATATGCGCCGAGGCCAGAATTAATGTAACCCGATGCGCCTTCAGATCCGCCAGCTCTTTATTTAAAGCCGTACATGCCGGGATAATAATGTGTTTTCGCAGGGAGGGTAACTGTTCCAGCAACCAGCTGGAACGGGAAATGAACAGACAGAATCGGCTATCAGCCGTATCACTACGGTCTTCAATCAATTGTTCTACGCTGGCCAGTAACTCAGCCTGAGGGTTGGTTTTGCCATCTTTTGCCAGGAAAAACCGAGGATCGTCAATCTCGCTTTGATGATTGCGGAAATGCAGCAGCTTCAACCAGTGATTACTGCGATAGAGTTGTGAGGATTCAATTTCCTGCTGCAGGTCGACCGGAATGGCCGCCTGCAGAGGAGAATTACCCAGCCAGATCAGCGCTAATACCAGTATCAGACGCATTAAAAAACTGGCGAGGATCTAGCGAGGTTTAGCCGATAATAGTCAGAATATTATCGATAACCTGTGCAGAACTTACCTGGTCATCGGTATAGATAGCCGAAAAATTCTGCTGCAGAGTGGCTGCAAAAACAGACTTGTTCTGGATATCCAGTAATGCTGCCAGAGTATCCAGCTTCTCACCTTTGCCCATGGCGATATCAGTTGCCAGTGAATCCATATTCTTGGCTAAAAAATACTGGCTTCGTTAGATACAAAACTGGCTGGCTTTTCACAGCCCAGAGTACCGGAAGAAATACCGAAGGTCTGGTTACCTGAAGTCTGGTTGGTAGTCGCCGCAAATACCTGCATTATTACCGAATCCTGATCCTTAATGACTTCAGAACCCAGTCCACAACCGGTATTCGAATTGGTAGCGCTTTGAGCCGCGAAAGAAGCACCGGTTAAAACCAATGCAGCTGTCATAGAAATTAATTTATTCATACTTTATCCCTTTAATATAGATTAATTAGACACGTCTAAAAATTTCCTGATTACGTACAAATCTCCGCCAGTCTTGTGATTTGAAGTGGTTTAGGCCTTGTAGTGACAGCGGCGCCTAGTAAACGGGTCAGAATGACCCTCAGGTCGAAGCGTCGATTGAATCGGTACTGGGCCTCAGCAAGATAGCGTTGAG
>JACNJF010000178.1 GCA_014382695.1 Gammaproteobacteria bacterium
CGGTTTCATTTTGTAACAGTTATATGCAACAGGCCTTGAATAAATTTAAACGTTATGAGTCTATCGTTGTCAGTTCCAAACAGTGATGAACAAAGAAGAAAGGTGCTTATTGATCTTACGCAACAGGCACTGTCCGATTCGTCTCGCTTGATCTCATCACTCGGGCAGAGTGAAATAAAGTTTAAACTGGACTCAATTAGTCGTCTGATAAAAAGTGATCTGAACACGGTGTTCCATGAAAATGAATCCAACATGGTTGCGGTCAGTCAGCGACTGGAAGGTTCAAATTCCGGGCATATTCTTTTTATGCTGCCTGAGCCTTCAGCTCTGGTACTGATAAAAAAGCTGCTAAATGAAAGAAATCTTTTAAAAGAGATGACTGAAATGGAGGAGGAGTCATTAACGGAAGTCGGCAATATCATTATTAACAATTGCTTAAGATATTTTGTTAAAGTATTTCATGAGTCGATTAGCGGTTTGATTCCAACTTTGAGTCGCGGGCATTATGAGAAACTGGTGGATACGTTAATCAATGATGCCAGTGATAAAGATATTTACCTGGTTAAAATTAATGTAGCGATAGGTATTTACAGTTTCAATGGATACATACTCTGGTTGGGTCATCTATGTCAGGTTCACACGGGGCCCTCGCTGCCATACAGTAGCTCTGTGGTGCAGGATTAATCCGTTAGATGAATAAACCCTTGATTCAGATGGATACTATGATGAGGAACTCAACGGTATTTGATGCTATCAATACCGGATTAATCGTACTCAATCAGCAATCTCAGGTCGTTGTATGGAATAAATGGATGGCGCAATATAGCTTTACTGCCAGCAATCAAGCGATAGGTTTGCCTCTGGTTAAGTTATTCCCTGATCTGAGTCATCGTCTGCAAAGTGTTATCAATGATGCTCTTTTTCTGCAGCTCAGTTCCATTGTTTCGCCGAGACTGGCGCAAACCGGATTACCACTGTATTTCAATGAAGAAAACTATAGAAACGAAGAGCGTATTCTCCAGTCCATTTATGTAACACCAACCCTGGTTGAGCAGGAACACTGGTGCCTGATACAGGTCAAGGATGCTACGCAACGAGACCGCCATGAAACCTCGTTGAAAAAAACCACTCTGGAAATTGAAATTATGGTGTCGCGAGCGAAGGAGCAGGAGTTCCAGCTGCAGACGATCCTGAACAACACCCTGGACTCTATCGTTATTTTAAATCGACTTGGCCGGATTAGTGGTTTTTACCGCTCAGCTCAAAAGATGTTTGGCTACCGGGAGCATGAATTGCTGGGGAAGCCGCTGTCGGTGCTTTTCCCTTCCCCGTTCAATCGCCGCTTTGATACGCTGATTAATGATACCAAAGATGGTCAACCCGTCAGTATTATCGAACAGGCCAAATCACTCAAAGCAGATGGCGAGATATTTCACTCTGATATCGCGATCAATACGATTTTTGAAGGTAAAGATATGCAGTTTATCATTACCATCAAGGATATTACGGAGCGCCAGCTGGCACAGGATGCTCTGTACCGGGAAAAGGAACAGGCGCAGGTAACGCTGAGCAGTATTGCTGATGGTGTAATCACCACTAATATTTCAGGGCATATCAACTTCATCAATCCAGCTGCACTCAAACTGACCGGCTATCAGCATACGGAGCTGATCTATAAAAAACTGGATCAGGTCATTAATATTCAGTCAGATCGCCATATCTACCCGGTGTTTGAATGTATCGAATCCGGGGAGCAGGTTGATTCCATTTCTGGCGATCTGTTACTCACCAGGGATGGGCAGAATCTGGTTATCCATCAGGTGGCAACCCCGATCCATAATCAGATTGGTGAAACGATTGGTGCGGTCATGATTTTCCGTGATGTGAGTAAATCGCATCGACTGGCGAGTCGACTTTCGTGGCAGGCCAGTCATGATGAACTTACGCAGTTATTCAATCGACGTGAATTTGAAAATCAGCTCGAACTAATGATCGATACCGCACGTAATGAATCCTCTCAACATAGTCTGTGCTTCATGGATCTGGATAAGTTTAAGGTCGTCAACGATACCTGCGGGCATGCTGCAGGGGATGAACTGTTGCGCCAGCTGGCGGATATCTTTCGCTCCAAAATACGTGACGCAGACACCCTGGCACGCCTCGGTGGAGATGAGTTCGCCATTATTCTGAGTAAATGCGGGCTAGAGCCGGCGCTCAAGGTTGCAGAAGAGATACGCGCAGCGATTGAGGATTTCAGATTTGGCTGGGCCGGTCAGTCTTTTCAGATCGGAGTTAGTATCGGTCTGGTGTTAATCGATGCCAGCAGTCCAGATCTGGATGAAGTGTTCAAGTCTGCGGATTCCGCCTGTTATGCCGCCAAGGAGGCCGGACGAAATCGAGTCCATGTCTACCGCCAGGATGATATCGATATTTCGCATCGGCGTGGCGAATCGCAATGGGTAGTACGTATCCAGAATGCACTCGATCAAAATCGTTTCCAGCTTAATTATCAGCCCATTATCTCGATTTCAGACGATGTTGAAGAAAGTGTGCATTACGAAATTCTACTCAGAATGATCGGTGAGCAGGGAGAGTTGATTCCGCCGGGTGCTTTTATTTCCTCGGCTGAGCGTTATCTGTTGATGTCGAAGATTGATATCTGGGTCATCGAGCACCTGTTTGAGTGGATCGATACTTACTGGGACTACAACTCTCAGGATAGCTTTGCAATTAACTTATCCGGGCAATCCATCGCGGATGAATCGTTATTGCACCGGATGAAGCAGTTGTTTGATCGTTATGCGATTCCGCCGCGGCGGATCAGTTTTGAAATTACCGAAACCGCAGCGATCAGTAATCTATCACAGGCACAAATCTTTATTGCCGAACTCAAACAGCTAGGCTGTAAATTTGCGCTGGATGATTTTGGTAGTGGATTGAGTTCATTTGCTTATCTGAAATCGCTTTCTGTGGATTATCTGAAGATTGACGGCGCGTTTGTGAAGGATATGGTGGAGGATCCGATAGACCGGGCCATGGTTGAATCAATCCATAACATTGGCAGTGTTTTCAATTTGAAGACGATCGCAGAATTTGTCGAAAATGACAGTATTTTTAATGCGCTGAAAGAAGTTGGTGTCGACTTTGCGCAGGGTTATGGGATTGCCCGACCTAAACCGCTACCAATAGACGGGTCTGCTCTGTTTGTGCGAAAGCCGCGCCAGTGTAAGGGATAAGGAGCGTTATGCCTCAGCCAGTGAGCGAGAGCTGAGTTCGCTGTTTTCACTACTGCCGTGGCGGGAATAGGTGATTGAGCGGTCTGGTTGCTGATGTCCTGTCAAAATATAGATCGACTGTTTTACCCTGTCCTGATTCTTGCGCACCAGATAGGCGTTGACGAACAGTGACTTTTCAAGCTCCCTGAGACGTTCATCGAGCTGGCTTTTCAGCGAGATCAACTCCTGTGGGTTTACGCAATCCTGAATACAGCTATCCAGACCTGACTGATTACCTGGGTAGCCATGCGCGGATAGTAGCGTTGCCTGTTGCTGCTGGGTCTGTTCAATTAATTCTGGTCCCAGGCTAGTTTGTTGCAGAATTTTATCGAGACTATGGGTATCGCTTTCCAGTACGCAGTGCTTGATGCTTTCCAGATAGTCTAGATACGCAATGACCTGTTGCTGTTGCAGGGTCATTATCTGCAACAGTTGTTGGCGGCAGGAAGTAGAGGCTGGCTTGCTGATCATCTGGACACTCCGGATTGCAGACTATCGACTAATCGGCTGTGCATTAATCGACCTGTCATGTTAGGGATACTGGTTTTTCATCAGGGCAATAATTTTTCAATCTCGGCAAACTTACGGGCGATGACTTCCGGATCCGGTTTATAGTCTCCATTAGCGAGCGCATTTTTAATGCTTTGTATGCGGCTCTCATCAACCTCTGGAAGTTTCTCAATCTGTGCCAGAATCTTGTTCGAATACAGCTCAACGACTGCCGAAGCGGCCCCGGATGGGGCGCTTTTCGCAGCGGGCTGACTTCCGCCCGTACTGCTTTTAGTACGCTGGTCGGGTGGCTGTGTCGGTGCCTTGATTCGGTTATTGCTGTTAATTGCATCAGTCATAATAGTCTCCAGAGTCTACTTTCCATAAAGGTTATCGGCAGTAGCTGGTCAAAGTTGAGGATTTATTTAGTGTTTTTTTACAGTCTGACATTAACGACACCTTCAGATAAGACAACCCCTTCGATAATTTTATCTGATTGGGTATTTTTCACTTTAATGATCTGACCCTGCCTGGCCGATTGCAGGGCGAAGCCGGATGATTTTATCTGCAGGCCGTCAATACTTAATAAAATGGTGACTTTCTGTCCTGAAGTGACCATTAGTTTGGGTTCCAGGTTGGCGGTGGTTAAAATCGTACCGGATGCCAGATTGCGTTTAACTTTAAGGCGCTCTACCGGATCTGACTTACGATAATAACCCTGCTGGAGATTCGATACTTTCTTTTTTTGATAAATGATCTGACTGGAATTAATACTCTGGCCTTTTATTAAAGGTGATTTGTTGACTGCGATATCATCATAGAGATCTACTCGTACTGGCAGATGGATCTGCCAGCTGACGGGGGATTGACAGCGAATCGTCAGTGAGCTGTTACCGATGACTTTATCTGCACGAGTGAATTTTATGTCGAGAGACTGAGTGCATGGCTTCAGGTTTAAACGTGAGTCAAGCCTGGAAAGTTTAAAGCGTGCCGGATAGGGAGAGCTGTAAGCCTGAGCTGCTAGAAAGGATTCGGCCTGCAGGGTAATGGAGGCGAGGCTCTGGCGATCATTTTCGGCACTCACTGCCGATACAGAAATGATCAGTATCGCAATTAAACGCGTGCAGACATTTCTACTATACTTCTTAGAAGTCAGCGGAAAATTTTCGCCATATAATGGTTCGAGTGCTTTCAGCATAGCGTCAATTTTTTGAACTTTCCCCGGATTAAAGTGGTTTTTATATTCAATGCAGAATTTAATGCAAAATTTACGCCAGATATTGGTAGCGGCTACTGATTCTGTCCATTTCACAGCGATATTTGATTTGAAAAAAGTTGAGGCAAATTTATGTCTGATTTATTGACCAGTGTTGATAAGCGTACCCAGCTGGCCGGGCACAACCGACTTGAGCTATTGACTTTCCAGTTAGTGGATCAACAGTTGTATGGAATCAATGTGTTCAAGGTCAGAGAGGTCTTGCAATGTCCTCAATTATCCCCCGTTCCGCGAGGTCATCCTGTCGTGCGTGGACTGGCGACGATCCGAGGTAACACCCTTAGTATTCTCGATCTGAGTCTGGCAATAGGCGGCCAGTCCGTTGTTGATACCCAAAATACGTTTGTCATTATCACCGAATATAATGGTAGCGTTCAGGGCTTCCTGGTGAGTGAGGTTGATCGAATTGTGAATCTGGACTGGAAGCAGGTTAAATTACCCCCAATAGGTGCCAGTTATCTGACCGCAATTACCTATGTTAATGATGTTATGATTGAAGTTATTGATATTGAACGCGTTCTTTCTGAGGTTATGGGAGCAAAAGAAGGCGTTTCAGCACCAGTTCTGGCCAATGCGAGAATAAAACAGAGCGCGGAAAAAAATCTGATTCTGGTTGTGGATGATTCGGTCGTAGCGCGCCAGCAGATATGCCACACCATCGAAGAAGACATGGGTCTGGAGACCGTCACGCAGCAAAATGGACAGCAAGCACTAGACATGTTGCAGGACTGGATTATAAAAAAGGATCCCAGGCTGAAACGTCTGGCGATGGTTATTTCAGATATTGAAATGCCTGAGATGGATGGTTATACCCTGACAACCCGCCTGCGAGACCTAACTCAATTCAGGAATATGCACATTATTCTACACACCTCCATGAGCGGCGTGTTTAACCAGTCGATGGTGGACAGGGTAGGGGCTAATAAATTTCTTGCTAAATTTGACCCAGATCGACTGGCCATGGCGATCATCGAGGCCCTCCAGCTGGCCAATCCGGATTGACTGGTAGCATCTATTGCACGCTCTAGTCGCTTCCTTTTTATACCTCAGAAGTGGCAATGTGACGCCCGACAGGGTTGCCGCTTTGCCGCTAACAGTTCCTGCTTTATTCAGTTAAATTCCCTAACTCATTGAATTAACGATTAAAACATAGCGTTGGCATTTTCTCTGCTTAACTAGACTTAACTCAAGCCAGGCAACGACCATGTCCATAATCGAAAGAGCTTTTTCAATCCACGACGATGCACTGCAATTACGCTCACGCCGTAGCAGTATACTGGCCGCAAATATTGCGAATGCCGATACACCCAATTATAAGGCTCGTGATATGGATTTCACTGCGATGATGCAGAATCTTGAGTCTAAGCAGCAGTCGCAGCTGACCCTGTCAGGGACCCATCACTCACATATCACAACAGCTGAGCCGAGTGATAACCCAACGATCAAGTTCCGTAATCCATTACATGCGTCACTGGATGGAAATACGGTGGATATGCACGTCGAGCAGGCCCGGTTTTCCGAGAATGCAATTCAGTATCAAACCAGCCTGACTTTTTTAAACAGTAAGATAGCCGGTTTAAAGCTGGCGATCAGAGGTCAATAATCATGGGCTTACTGGCTAATTTTCAGATTTCGGGCAGCGCGATCAGTGCTCAGTCGCTTCGCCTGAATACCACGGCCAGTAATATGGCGAATGCGGAAACGGTATCGTCTTCAGCCGAACAGGCTTATCGCGCCCGAGAAACCGTTTTTCAAAGTTTCCTGGCGGATAAGTCACGTCCTGCTGAAGCCGGTGTGAAAGTGCTGGGCATCGTCGAAAGTGCGGCTCCGGTACGCCAGCAGTTTGATCCGAGTCATCCACTGGCGAATGAGCAGGGTTATGTCTTCACCAGCAATGTAGATACGGTCGAAGAAATGGTCAATATGCTATCCTCATCACGTTCCTATCAAAACAATGTGGAGGTACTCAATACTTCCAAAGAACTGATGATCAGGACCTTATCCCTTGGAAACTAGACCCGGACTATGAGTGAGGACGTATCATGGCTGAAATAGATAACAAACAGATTTACGCTAATCTCGGATTAAATAAAACGCAATCCAGTGAGGCTAAAGCGAATGATGAGCTCGGGCAGTCTGAATTTCTGGAGCTGATGACGGCACAGCTACGCTTCCAGGATCCGCTGGAGCCGATGGAAAACGGCGACTTTCTGGGTCAGATGGCTCAGTTCGGTACGGTCAGTGGGATCAATGACCTGAATAGTGCATTTGGCAGCATGAGTGCAGCATTTCAATCCAATCAGGCGTTACAGGCATCTACCATGGTGGGCCGTGAAGTTCTGGTACCCGGTAATCAGGCTTCTCTCGGTGCGCAAGGTGATTTAAGGATGGCGCTGGATCTGGATCAGCCTGCCAGCAAGGTGGTGCTGAGTATCACCGATGCGAGCGGTCAGCTGGTACAGCGTATGGATCTGGGACTGCAGCAGGCTGGACTCTTGAATGTGAACTGGAATGGATTGAACAGTGATGGCAACCGGGTCAACCCGGGGCGCTATAAGGTGTCCGCTGAGGTTCATCAGGGTGATCAGGTCAGTGCCGGAAAAATGCTGATGACGGTACAGGTTGAAAGCGTCACCCTGGGCAAAGCCGGGCAGGATTTAACTTTAACAGTTTCAGATCTGGGCGATATTAATATGAGCCAGATACGGAAAATTATGTAACCACGTTTTGAGGATAAGGCAATGTCATTTAACACAGCATTAAGCGGTCTGCAGGCTGCGTCACTCGACCTGAGTAACACCAGTAATAACATCGCGAATGTGAGCACTACCGGCTTTAAGTATTCGCGTACAGAGTTCGGTGATGTTTTTTCCCTGTCACCTTTTGGGAATTCATCCACTGCCGTCGGTAACGGGGTACAGGTCGATAATGTCAGTCAGCAGTTTTCCCAGGGCAATCTGGAATTTACCGATGCCAGCCTGGATATGGCGATCAGTGGTCAGGGATATTTCGTTGTCACTGAGGATCGCAATGGAACCAACCCGGTGTATTCGCGGGCGGGTGAATTCGGGGTGGATTCGGATGGCTTTATCGTGAATAACGATGGGCGCTTTTTACAGGTGTTTCCGGTGGATAGCCAGGGGAATATTACCTCTATTAGCCTGAATAACACGCAGTCATTGCAGCTCCCCGCAACAACCGGAGCGCCACAATTAACCAATGAAATTGAAATCGGTCTGAATCTGGATGCAGATAAGTCAGGGCTTAATCCAGGCGTATTTAACCCAACTCAGAACACGACCTATTCGAACTCAACATCGGCCAGCATCTTCGATTCTCTCGGTCAGGCGCACGTGTTGAGCTATTACTTTATCAAGGACCGGGCGGCGGTTAATCAATGGCAGGCGCTGGCTTATCTGGATGGTGCTCCGGTTGACTTCACCGGTGGTACGGCGATTACACATCCGAATGGAGTGCCGCCGGTAAATATCTCACAGTCGGCCGTTCAGTTAAACTTTGATTCCTCTGGTGAATTTATCGGCTCTACTCCGGCAACCATTATCACCGCATTAACGCTTTCGAATGGCGCCGCTAACATGCAACTGGTGCATGATTTCGAAAATAACAGTACCACCCAGTACTCTGCTGACTTTTCGGTGAATACATTGAATCCAAACGGTTTCTCAACTGGCCGACTGACCGGACTCGATGTTAACGAAGAAGGCCTGGTACGTGCGCTGTATTCGAATGGTGTGTCCAACCCGCTGGGAAAGATTGCACTCGGTGATTTTCGTAACAGTCAGGGGCTTACCAGTGTGGGCAGCTCTTCCTGGATAGAGTCCAGTGACTCCGGTGAAGTCAATGCGGGTGAGGCGGGCAGTGGCCGATTTGGCCTGATACAGTCTGGTGCGCTGGAAACTTCGAATGTGGACTTAACCGCTCAGCTGGTTAATCTGATTACCGCGCAACGTAACTTTCAGGCCAATGCACGATCGATAGAAACCCTGAATACCCTGACCCAGACCATCATTCAGATTCGTTAATCGTTTAATTAATAGCGAGCAAGATCATGGACCGTTTTCTCTATATCGCAATGAATGGCG
>JACNJF010000188.1 GCA_014382695.1 Gammaproteobacteria bacterium
CCCAGCAGCATTTTATTTTTACCGTCGCCTTCTTCAAACGTATAGACATTACGGGTTTTTCTGGTCATGTTGACTCCTCACTTTTATTTTCCAATGAACTAACGATGCTTGTTAACGGATTGCCTGATCCAGTCGTGTGATTTTTTTATCCATTAGCACGGTCAACCGGCATCAAATCCTGAGCAAAACTATGCCACGAATCATCCCAAAAAATGATGAGCCATATCAACAAAAAGTGGATATTGAAATTGAATATAAAGAGAGAGGAAAGTTGTGACGGAACAGGGGCTGTTCCGTCACAGGAAGTGCACTGCCCTAGGGCAGTTTTTAACGGTTAAACAATATTCCGTGGCGCAAAAGACATGCTGCGGAATTCAGTCTTATATTTAGACTCTCCAAGCTTCTTCACCCTGGCGACACCCATCTTGTAGTTATAGTTACCACTGATCCAGTCCACCACTGCAGCCTGCAGCGCGTTGGAAGGCTGACGCATATCGATCATATTCGCATACATCATACCTTTCTTGACACCCGGTGTAACGATAGCCACCGCAGTGACCGCGGCCTTGGTCAATTCGATATGACCATTCTTCATCAGGCTGGAAAACTGAAAGTCATCGCCCTTCACACCCAGAATGGTGTTCTTATGACGTGCCACCCGATCCGAATACATCATCACCTGATCACCAGACTCGATACCCCGTTTGGCGGCATCATCGGGATGGATTTCCACCCAGTTTTCCGGCCAGCGCTGGGTTACATACGGACGTCGTTCCACATCATCGAACCCGGATTGCCAGATTTCATTGATGCGTCCGGAAGAAAACCATAACTCATCCTCTTTCGGTGACAACCACTCCCAGAAATCAGAGAATAGATTCCATGGATGCTTGTTGATGTTCACCTTACCGGTCTGGCTATTAAAGTGGGTCATCTTCTTGTTCACCATGTTGGCGCCTTCAGCACCATCTGCCAGGCCAATTTTCTCCAGATCGGCCTGCGTCAGGGTGGTGTCGTGCAGGCGTTTGGTACCACTTAATTCACCGGTTTCCGAATTATAGAAGGTCGGTCCCTGAATACCATCGGTACCCAGTTCTCTGAGTTTTTCATGCAAGGTCTTGCCTTCCTTATGCGCAGCGACCTTGATCATATGATAAGCCTTGCGGTTACCCCGGCTGAAACGGGATGACTCTTCACACACTTCGTTAGAGTTTTTCCAGTCAAAACCATCAAAGCCCATACGCTTGGCCAGTTGCGCAATAATCCACCAGTCTGGTTTGGAATCACCCGGTGCATCGTAAAACTTGGAGTACAGACGCAGACGTCTTTCACCATTCGCACGTACAAAGTCTTCTTCACCCCAGGTCGCGGCAGGGAAAACAATATCCGCGAATCTGGCACCGATAGGATCACGCAGATAGATATCCTGATTAATCACCACCATGCCACCGGAATCAGCACGCTTTTTCAGCGTATCGATAATCGCCTGTTTGTCATAGTCACGCACCTGATGTGGATTAGCCACCACCAGTTCATGGAAAGTTTTTTCCAGGCCCTGTGAACCACACATGGATTGTATCCAGGTGGTACCGATAACATGGGCAAAGCGGGTATGACCACTCACCATCCAGCGATCCGTATCCAGTGCGCGTCTACGCCGTCCGGGTACTTTCTCTGGAGATTTGTTGCGTGGATAACCGCCACCACTGGTACCGCCACGTTGATGGCCACCGAAACGTCCGACCACCTGACCGGGACGACCACCGGCACCACACAGTGTCGCCAGCGAAGCAATCGCTTCCGTATTTCCGGTATTATTCGACCAGTAAAAACCTTTCTCGATACCGATCGACGTTTTTGGACGACGGCCGTTGACCGGCTTCGCCATCATTTCTGCTGCCTTATAAATATCCTCGACGGCGATACCGGCTTTTTCTGCCGCATACACAGGATCATATTCGTTCTGAGCCATGACCCATTTTTTGTAGTCTTCATAACCCTTGGTCTGGAACTTGCCCCAGGTGGTACGCCATTGCCACGGTGTATTCCGCGTACCCTGACCAAAACCTGAACTGGATTCCCAGTTATTGTTAACCCACTTCTCGATCCACTCGGAATCTTCCCAGCCATTCTCCATGATGACGCGTGCAATCGCACCCACCACCAGATTATCGGAGCCAGGGAAAATCTGCAGATGCAGGCCACCATGTTTCTTGGCGTAAGCCACACCCGCAGTTTCACGCGGATTCAGCATAATGACTTTCTGCCCACGCTGAATCGCCGGCATGATGTGCTGGGTAAACAGAATGGTTTTGGTTTCATAGGGATCGGTACCACATACCAGCAGGGTTTCCGCCGAACCCCAGTCGTCATAACTCGGCCCGAAGTTATCGAAGCCGGCATCACGAAAGCCCGGTGTAGAAGTCACATCGGAAGGTGTATCGTGGAAGGTAAAGGATGCGGTATTGATATGGCGACGCGCATACTTGGTAATCGCATAGGTATTTTCCACATACTGGTAAGAGTAAGTCTTCACCGAATAGGCGTTCGCACCATGATTCTCAATCACGTGGTTACCCACGGCTGCGGCTATATCGAGTGCAAAATCCCACGGCACCGGCTGCAGCGTTCCGAAGATACGTACCATCGGTGTAGTCAGTCGATCCCTGGTCGGGGTTTTCGGGTTGTAGCACTTCTGAGCTATCAAACCACCACGCATACTGGAATCACCATTGGTATTGACCACCGTAGTGTCTTTATCCGGTGTGATGACGATGTTATGCGGCACACCGCCATGCATCACCACGTTATGCTGTGCCGGAGCAACCCAGTCCTGCAACGGAGCGGATGGAAAGTCGATACCAAACGCATTTTCAGATGCCTTTTCACCACCATTGCCACTACCCAGCGGCCAGCGATACACCTTGTAGCCACAGGCAACGATACAGTAATCGCAGGCGGTGGTTAATACTTCAGCATGCTTCGGTGGCAGAGGCGCATTATCTTCAGGTAAATAATAATTAGTAGACATTATTGGCCTCCTAGGATTTCAAGTTTGTGCTGCGACCGAATACCAGTCCCAGCATGCCAACGGCATAAAGATTATCGCCATCGATCTCGATCAGTACCTGGGGCAGGCTTTCATAGGCCTGTCCAGATACGATGATTCCGTGACGTCTAAGGTCGAATGTGGATAGATGGAAAGGACACTGTCCCATTACACGCTGATCCCCCGCTACTTTGTAACTGCCCTGCAACGGACCACCCTGATGGGTGCACAGATAGCTGAAGGCCACGATATCTTTCTGTTTACCGACACCGCCTCCAGCCTGTGCGCCACCCATCTTGACGATCATGCACTGATTGTTTCTAACCCCGTCCGGATAGTTGAAATCAAACGGCTGGTTATCTTTCAGATCGCTTAACTTCGCTATCTTCTTGCGTGAATAGCCGACCACCTCAGCCATTGATTTGGCCGCATTAGCAGCACCCGGAAACAGTGAGACACCAACGGTACTGACCGCTGTTGCTGCACCGCTACTCATCAGGAAGCTGCGTCGTGTCATCATGCATTTGCCATGCGCTGCTGACTTTTCTTTCTTATCGTTCACTTCAGTACTCATTTCCTGGCCTCCATCAATTGTGCTTTGGTAAACAAAGGTGCGTACTCAGGTAGTTCGGGTTTATCGATCCTGATCTCATCCCCGGAAAAAGCATCCAGGAAGGCCAGTAGATCTTCTTTCTCTGCATCCGAAAGACCCAGTGGTTTGATCAACGCACTCTTGTTTTCAGGGAAGGATGTGGTATTGCCATCTTCATCCACTCCGCCACGATTATAAAAGTCGACCACTTCTTCCAGCGTATAGAATGCACCGTTGTGCATATAAGGCGCGGTATAGGCGATATATCTTAAAGGTGGCGTACGAAATTTACCCTTGTCCCACTTGTTCTTGGTACGAAAGTAAAAACCGGGGTCATCCTTAATTTCACGATACATATTTTCAGTGGCACCCTTCGCGTAGATCTCATAGCGGAAGGTTATCTGAGCCAGACCATCATCATCCCAACGTTTTGCAGTTGGAACACCGATGTTGTAATAACGCTCATCACTGGCATGCGGCCCATTGTGACACTCGATACAGTTACCCTTACCTTCAAACAGTTTCTTGCCACGCTGCTGCTGATCACTGAGTGCAGTCTTATCGCCTTTCAAATAGGCATCCAGCGGGGTATTGTCCGCAATCAGGGTGCGCTCAAAGGCCGCTATCGCATTCCACGCATTTCCAATCAGCGGAAATTCATCACCAAACACGTCTTTAAAACGCTTACGGTATTCAGGGATCAGCGCCAGACGGGTTTCCATCAGATCCGATTCACCGTTACCGGCCACCGCACCTGTGGCTGCCGATTTAGCCTGCTTTTCACCCGAAGCGGCGGAGCCAGCCCAGAACTGCTTTTGCATGTACTGTGAATTGATAATGGTCTGACTGTTACGCCAGTGCACGGTGCCGGGATAGCCACGAGAAAAATCCTCTGCCCAGGCCCAGCCCTGCGCCTGATCGTGACAACTGGCACAGGAAATGGAAGCATCACCGCCCAGACGTGGATCGTAGAACAGGATTTTGCCGAGTTCGACTTTCGCGTCAGACTGCTGATTGTCGGGTGGAATCGGCATCGCTGGTAAGGTGGCCAGCGCTGGATTCACTACACCCATCCCTTTAGAGACGACTTTCATTTCAGCCGCAGCGGAGCCACAGGCGATGGTTACTGCCAGTGTTAAACTCGCCAGTGCTGTTTTCTGGATAAATAGTTTCATCATTGATCCTCCTAATTCCGAATGTGGCGCCAGTTGGCGTAGGCTTCGTATTCAGCAGGATAAGGTGCATCCCATACAAACTCTTTACCGGTCAGCTTTTCACCGGATAAGGCCTTCAGAAACTCAACCAGATCTTTTTTCTCAGTATCCGATAACATCAATGGCTTCAATTTCTGGCTCTTGTGTGAATCTTCACCGCCGCCCTGATTATAAAAATCAACCACGTCTTCCAGCGTTTTGATCATGCCGTTGTGCATGTAAGGCGAGGTATAGTTAAGCTCACGTAAGCCAGGCGTCATGAATTTACCCATGTCTGACCTGTCGGCTTTATGGGTCTGCACATGCGCTCCGGCATCACGCTTCAGGTTGTAGATATTTTCCACACCCATAAACAGTCCATACGCCAGAAAGGCCTGATGATTCATCGGGTTGAGGAAAATATCCCAGTTTTCAGGAACGCCCGTGTTATGCGGCTTGTTATCGCTAAAGTTCGCACCGTTATGGCACTCAACACAGTTGGCCTTGCCCTTGAACACATCCATCCCACGTTTAGCGGCCTGTGACATCCTGTCTTCATCAAACGCTGAACCGCGAGAAGTCAGGGTTTTCAGGTATTCCGGTATGGCATTACGAATCCCACCATTGGAGGGCTCACCGAATCCCGCTTCCTTGAACATACGCACATACTCCGGATCCTGTTTCACCCGTTCCTGCATCAGACGCATATCCATATTCATGATGTAAGTCTCTGTCAGCATTTCACGCGTTACATCGTTCAGATTGGTACCCAGCCGACCATCGTGCATCCACACCCCTTTATGCGCGCTATTGATCAGAGTCGGCGCATTTCTGAAATGCCCGTTACCCGGATAGCCTGGAGATAAGGCATCGGGATGAGCAAAACCATATTCAGGTTGATGGCAGGTAGAGCAGGAAATGGCAGCATCGCCGGACAGACGATTATCAAAAAATAACCGCTTACCGAGCTCCGCTTTTAAAATATCGGTTTTCAATTTGGGGAGTGGCCCGATATCAGTATCTGCGGCCAGAGTGGTCGTTGCCGCCATGGCAAGACTCAATCCGGATACAGCCAACATCAATCGGCCACGCTTGATGAGCTTATGACTCATAATGCCTACCTCCGTTAATTAGTAAACTCTGTGAATACACAGAGAGTTAGTTTAGAACACAGGAGATACTGCATTTATTAGACCAACATACATAAATACAATTATTATTGTTAAATTACAATAACTTACAGGCTAAATAGAGTTTTTTTCAGGCTATAGCCTGTGTATAAACCTTTCAAGCTGTGATGTTTTACACAGGATGATGGATCGATTCTTTCAACTGCTGGAACGAATCAGGCATGGCTGATCCTTTTTAAATTACAGATAGCACCGAGCTGGATGGCAGCTGGGCACTTCGCTCTATTGATTCAGGATTTACTCCGGGCCGGAAACAGGGTAGTGAACAGCGAGATAAGACGGGTGATGGAGAATAACGATGCCAATGGGAATGTCGAACGCATATGACTTAATCCCCTGCGATAGTGACCCAATTCCGAGCTATACACCCGCATTATGCATTCAAGTGTAAATGTTGTTGTTTAAGATAATCTCGATATTGAGTTGCATCAAATTTTAATCCAAATCTAGACTTTAATTGTATATTGCTTTGACCCTCCTGATTTAACAAGACCCCAGATATTTCAATGGTTTAAATAGAGTCTGCTCAACAACCAGACCTCAAGCTCTGTGATTTCAAATTGAACCGGTTGATGCGTTTTTTTTTGCATCACCATCGCCCGATGTAAAATGCTGGACCCATGCGAAATATCCCTCAGCCTAAGTTTAACCAGATCACAACTTCTCAGCTTGCTATCGATGGCCAGATTAAATAATGCCAGATCGCGGATACAGTCGGTTAGCTGTAGTCGTACACGAATTGCCCATATTTCTTTCAACTTCAGGGGTAATTTCTGACCGATCAACTTGCCTTTATTCCACGGTATATGCTCGTGTGGCACAGGGTTTTGAGTATTCATTTCAATTCCTCCGTTTGTTGGATGAAATTAAAGTATGAACCAGTCTCCTGTAAGGCGTCACTTAAATCATTTTTAACGGTACCTGATCCCAATTACTCCTGTTGAATCCCTTATGTCAGGGAACGCAGTGTTCTAATTCATATTTTCCATAGCTTGCGTATACGCTTCTTTTCGCCAGTGATTTTAGAACCTACCAGACGTTCCCACAGAAATAGACCGGAATACTGCTCAACCTTAGTGGTGGGGACAAGAAACGCATCTAGCTCCTGATCTGAAGCTTCATTAGGGATGATAAACGACCACATACGCAGGCTGCCTCGGTTATTTTCCGTCAATATGGACTTGAAGAAGGCATGCGGGATGGGCAAACTAACGCCATTGTCGTCCTCAGATCCAATCGTTTTTATTTCTGTATCAAAATAGAAAAGTGGCCCTGAGATGACGTAGGTTTCCAATACCTTGGGGTCTGCGTCCAATGCCCTGACCGCTGTTTCAAGGTTTTTCCAGACACGTTGATTAAAGTCCGGATGCTGTGGAGTCATATTCGACAACAGGAAAGTTTCACTGTTTTGCAACTCCGTTTCGAATTGATTGGCGCTCGCAACCAGATGACCTCTGTTGTAACCCGAGTGTTCGTAGTCTGCCAAATCCGCCCTGAAAATTTCGGCGATACGGTAGTCTGGCCTGAAGCTATCCGCTCTCTCCAGGTCGGACAACCCTGGACTAACGATCTCCAAAGCCCATTTAGCCTGCCTGAAGTAATAGGAATATCCGAGCACATAATGCCGGTTAAACATGATCTTGTCGGCCGCAGGGACCCCATAGCGCGTTTCATTCCGTAAACTGGGGATTTCCATCATGACAATTAACCATCCAATGTGAGTTATTGCGCCAAGATATTATGTTTTGCCAGATTATCCAAGTTTCTGCCCGACTGTATTGAAAGCTGATCTAAATCTGGGCTTAAATGAGGAATCAAATTCAGACGTCTGATCAGAACATCGACTGGTTAGAAATCAAAGAGTTTGTCGGTTGTATGGGGGACAGTAAGTCAATAATAACCAGAATTTGTAAAGTATACTGTTTCCTCTAAGACGCCACTCAAATCACCCTACTAAAACCATTTCAATGTAAATCGGAAAACACTTCAGGGTGCTGTTCCGCAATACGAAGTAGTGCAATAGCGGGACCTTGAGGGTTTCTACGTCCTTGCTCCCAATCTTGCAAGGTTCGCATGCTCACACCTAATAATCCGGCAAACGCAGATTGTGATAATTTTAATTTAGAGCGAATTACTTTAGGTTCAGATGGCTCAGAAAGCTCAGACTGTTTAAGCTCTATAAGCCCTTTTTTATAATCTTTAATTTCTTTAAGGCCTTCTAAAATTTCATTACCAATATCACGACGATTCATGATTAATTTCCTCCGCAATTTGCTTTAAAACTTGACCAGATATTGTTGCTCGTTCTGATTTGCTATACAGCGTAAGCATCCAAATCTCCTGATCGGATTTTTTCCAATAATATATGGCGCGAACACCTCCACTTTTACCTTTTCCAACTGGGGCCCAACGAACTTTACGTACACCACCTGATCCTCTGACTATATCGCCTGCATCAGGCTTTTGAAGCAGGTAGGACTGTAATCCACGATAGTCGTCGTCAGACAGATAATTGGGTAACAGCTTTGTAAAGAGAGTTGTTTCGATAAAAACCATAACTATTTATTATACGGCAATGCCGGATTAACTCAATACTGGTTTATATGAGTCTGAGCTAAATTATGTATTAATAATAAAACTAACTCGATGACCGCTTTGACCATGGATTCTGTTATTGACTGCAGTCTGTAGGGAATGACTATAATTGGTAATACTTACCTCATCGCAACATAACATCCCTGCAATCCCCAGATGGCTGCTTTCATGCCGAACCTGCCGTTCTAGCCTGGTTGTCTTAACCATCAGAGCTGGGGCTTTTCTGCTTATTAGGAACCTAAAAATCGGTACTTTCTACGGGGTCTCAATACCATCTACCACTGGATAGTTGAATGGCTGCAATGTAGATATTGAGCCCTGAGCTATCCTCTCAATACAAAGTTTTTGTAAGGATTTGCAAACCCAATTTAATTTGCTATATTTAAAAGCACATCTGTTCCTACTCAGTATAACTAGGA
>JACNJF010000191.1 GCA_014382695.1 Gammaproteobacteria bacterium
CCCAGCAGCATTTTATTTTTACCGTCGCCTTCTTCAAACGTATAGACATTACGGGGTTTTCTGGTCATGTTGACTCCTCAATATTATTTTCCAATGAACTAACGATGCTTGTTAACGGATTGCCTGATGCAGCTGTGTAATTTTTTTATCCATTAGTACAGTCAGCTGGTATCAAATCCTGAGCAAAACTATGCCACGAATCGTTTAAAAAAATGATGAGCCATATCAATAAAAAGTGGATATTGAAATTGAAGTCGTAGAGAGAGGAATATTGTGACGGAACAGCCCCTGTTCCGTCACAGAAAGTGCACAGTCCTGGGGCAGCTTTTGAGGTTTAAACGATGATTCGCGGCGAAAAAAGACAGACTCGAACGCAGCAACCAGCGCTCAATATATTGAAACCAGGTAGACACCTTAGCCCCCGACGCCGAGCGCTGACACAAACGATTGCAAACTTCAAGCAAACCATTTAACCCTTGCCATTGGTACGCAATCTGGTTAACGTCAAGCTTATATTAAGTACCGTTTTAGTCGGTACTTTTAACCGGCATCACAGCATGTCTGGATCGTTTTCTTTAAATACTCAGGGTTGTTCAATGTCAGTGCATTATTCTAGAAATATTTTCGCCACCATGTTTGCCGGCATCGTATTAATTAATTGTGGTGGCGGCGGTGGTGGAGGCACACCCGCGGCGATCGACACTCCGCCTCCCGCCCTGGTCATTCCGAGCTTCACCGAACTGAGTGGTAACTGGGCATTCCACTCGCTCGATTCAGGTGCTACTCCGGGCTGGAGGCAGGGCTTTGAACAGCGCACTACAGCGGGTGCGGTCACCCAGACCAGCATCACTAAAAACGATGCTAGCACGACTACCGATGCAGACTATTCGCTGACGATCGATAGTGCAGGCATCATTACCCATAGCACCGAGCCCACCTACCGTGGAGTCATCTCGCAGGATAGAAAGCTCGTGATCAACACGCTTTCGCTTGAGCCTGACGCCGTTTCAGCCGACACCTTCACTACTTTCCGCATCGAAGTCGCGCAGTTACTTGGTGACAGCTATGCGATGGATGATCTGGTCGGAAACTGGAATTTTCACTCATTGCGCTCCGGTGCTAATGCACAGTGGCGTTATGGGGTCGAACAGATGAATGTCAGTGGTAACGTGACCCGGGAATCCCTGACCGACAGCAATGGCGACATTACTCCTGGAGCCGATTATATTCTGGCGATGGATAGCAGTGGTGTATTAACGCGCCCCGATTTGAGCAGCTATCACGGGGTCATGTCACAGGATAAGCAATTGATCGTCA
This sequence comes from Gammaproteobacteria bacterium, assembly GCA_014382695.1. Taxonomy (GTDB): domain Bacteria; phylum Pseudomonadota; class Gammaproteobacteria; genus JACNJF01. The sequence goes on from JACNJF010000191.1 coordinate 1,318, forward strand.
GTACTCGCTCTAATCTGGACGGTGATGGTTATCGACTGGAAATCATGCAGAAACAGGGCGGCGTATTCAGCATGAGTGATCTGGCCGGGCGCTGGTATTTCCACTCGCTGCGCTCAGGTGCCAGTTCACAATGGCGTCAGGGTCTGGAAACTATCGATGCCAGTGGCAATGTTGAGCGCACATTACTTAACACCAGCGATGGTGACACGATCCCTGGCTCTCCCTATACCCTCACTATGGATGCCGGCGGCGTGATTACTCGAACCGATACAGCGACCTATCATGGGGTCATGTCACAGGACAAAAAACTCATCGTGATGACACGCTCTACCGACGGTGGAACGGCATTTCGCATGGAGTTACTACACAGGGCCGACTGAACCTACCTGAAAGCGGGAAAGAGCGGCTAAAAGTCAGCATCACGCTAACTTTTAGCCGCTTCCCTTAATACCTCAGATATGCAGCTTATATCAGCACCTCTGTTTCAGCTGAAAATGGAACAGCTCAATCGATAGTCATTCCATACCGATCATGAATTCCCCATTTTTTTCCGATTAGAGTGTTGCCTGATCAACCCACCCTGTCCAGGTCTAACGGGCCATACCCGCATTAAACATCCAGATTCTTGACGCAACTTCAACACTTTTACAATTCCTGTACTAATATAAATCAGGACAAGTCCTACAAAAAAATACAAAATTTCTAACATAAAGCAGATACCTTCAACATGAAAACATACACCTCGAGAGCTACTCTCTGGATATTGATGCTATTGTTATCGGCTTTATCATCGCTCAGCTGGGTCAATCTGCAGGCTCAGGATACAACCTATACTATCGGTATCGTTCCTCAGTTCGAAGCTAAAAAACTGCGCGGTATCTGGCAACCCATCATTAATTATCTGGAGCAGGAAACCGGTCACCAATTCAGAATTGAAGGCTCGCCGTCGATCCCTGATTTCGAAAACCAGTTTTTACGGGGTGAGTTTGACTTCACCTATATGAATCCTCTGCACATGATCTCAGCCTACGAAAATAACAGTTACGCACCACTGCTGAGGGATATCGATAAATTACTGCATGGCGTACTAGTGGTAAAAGCCGACAGTTCGATTACTAAGATTGCGCAACTGGACGGGAGCATCGTCGCATTCCCATCACCCAATGCGCTAGGAGCATCTCTACTCATCCGTCAGGAATTAGAGGATAACTATGCCATTCGAATCTATCCACGTTATGTAAAGACGCATGACTCGGTTTATCTGAATGTATTGCTGGGCGAAGCGGCAGCCGGTGGTGGGGTAGAGAAAACCCTGAATCGTCAGCCCGCCCAATATCAACAGGCATTGCGTATTATTCACACCACTCAGGGCGTCGCACCGCATCCCATTGCCGCCCATCCGAGGGTTCCAGCCGAGGTCGTGGAATCGGTTAAAGCCGCTTTGCTAAAACTGGGCAGCAACGCTGAAGGAAAAGCCCTGCTGGCAAAAATCCCCATTTCCCGCATTGGCCCGGCGACCATACAGGACTATCTGCCCCTGAAACAGTTACAACTTGATCGCTTCTACGTCAGGTAACTAAAACGTGGGCATACAGGCAAAATTAATACTTCCCATTCTGGTTGCATTCCTGGTATTTGCATCCGCGATACATTTTTACTGGAGTCCCAGTCAGTTTCAGAATGAACGTCAGAGTCTGATTCAGCAACTGCACAGAGAATTCTCCGCACTGGATAGCGGCCTGATCCGCAATTTACTCGAAAACGACTTTTCTGCGCTGTATGCAACGCTCAAGGATCAGGATGAATTTAACGGTGATAGCTGGTTACAATTAACCCTGTATAACGCTAAGGGTAAACGTCTCTACCCGCTATTCCCACTGGAAGAGAATGTTGACAATTCCGATTACCTGATACCCTACAGTCACCCGATTATGCTGCAAGACGTTCAACTCGGGCACATAGAGCTCAAGCTGGACTGGCGTGAAAAATTCAACGAGATACAACAGCGTATCCATACCCTGGGTCTGTATCTGGTTCTCACCATATCGCTGCTGGTTTTGTTTGTCATATCCTGGCAGAAAAGAATTATCATTAGCCCGCTACGGAATTTGCAAAAGGCTTCCGAAAAAATGGCAGAAGGTGAGTATGAAAGTGCCCTGCCGGAATCCGCACAGGATGAAATTGGCAGTCTGACCCGGTCCTTTAACCGCATGCGCGAAAAGGTCATCTCATCCCAGGAGAAGTTAACCAAGGCTCATCGGGCAACCCAGCAAGCTTTTGAACAAATTGCCCTCAAAAACACCCAGTTACAGGATGAAATTTCTCAACGTCAGTTGATACAGGAGCAGCTCAATAAAATGGCGCTGTACGATCAGCTGACAGCTCTGCCGAATCGCTATATGCTGCAGAATGAAGCCAACCGTATCCTTGCGAGTGCCAAACGTTTCGGCCACCTTGTCGGCTTCATGTTTGTAGATCTGGACGGTTTCAAGGCCGTCAACGATAACCATAACCACGAAACCGGTGATGCCGTACTGATAGAAATGTCGCTACGTATAGCCGCAGAAGTAAGGGACATCGATATGCTTTGCCGCGTGGGTGGCGATGAATTTATCATCATCCTGCCATCCAGTAACTCCCTGTATAATCTGGAAAATATTGCGCTACGTATCCTCTCTGCCGTACGTAAGCCGATTACCTCGGTAAAAATTGATGAAGCGCTGAGTGCCAGTATCGGGATTTCGGTCTATCCGGCAGATAGTACCAACTTTGAACGCCTGATCGAGCTGGCTGATGCCGCAATGTACAGGGCCAAAAAAGCTGGCAAGGATCGTTACGCTCACTCAACCAGTCTTTAACCCAGGCTTTTGCCGCTTTAATCGATTGAATCAATCTGCCTAAATCTGGCCAGCTTTAATTTTCTGCATGGCACCATGCAGACCCGGCTGGTTCTTCAGCAGTACCCGTAATGGAATCGATTCCACATAGCGGCTGAATCGACCCTTGTCATCAAAGCGTTGGCGCAGATCACTGTTAACCACAAAATCCAGAAAGCGCGGTACGATGCCGCCAGCGATATACACGCCACCTTTGGCACCATTGATCAGGGCCAGATTACTGGCTGTCGATCCCAGTATCTGACAGAACACGGATAAGGCTTCCAGCGCCTTTTCCTCAGCGCTGTTCAAGGCCGCTTCGGTCACTTCCTGTGCCGACTGGTGCACAATGCTGGCCTGATCCAGAGTGCACAATGCCTGATAGATATTAACGATGCCGGCACCGGACAACAGGCGTTCGACCGATACCCGTTGAAAGCGGGTTTTTAACACTCTCAGGATGCCCATCTCACGTTCATTCACCGGCGCAAAATCAATATGCCCACCTTCCCCATCGACCACTATGTACTGCTTCCCGAAAGGTACCAGAGTACACACACCAAGGCCGGTGCCAGCTCCGAGGATTGCGATCGGTTTATCCGCGACGGGCTGATCACCACCAATCTGATGCCATTCATCCGGGTTTAGATGGGCTATGGTATGCGCCACCGCAGAAAAATCATTGATCACTTCAAGTGCTATCGGCCCGAATAGTTCACCCAGTGCGGCTTTGGAAAATTGCCAGTTACTATTGGTAAAGCTGATCAGATCCTGATCAACCGGACAGGCCACCGCCAGACACACTGCCGAGGGCGAGGACTGCCACTGACCCAGCTGCCGAATTTGATCCAGAACATGCTCCAGCGCAGCGATAAAATCGGGTTGCTGCTTAACCGATAAAACAAAAATCTCAGCCAGTTCATCGTTGCTGATGTCATGCACTGCAAAACGTGCGTTGGTACCTCCGATATCAGCGACCAGATTCCAGCTTTTTTGAACCGATATAGTATTTTTCGCTTTCATTACGATTGTTGTCCGGGGTGCAATAAAATAATGCCGATTTATACACCAATTCTGTTAACTTTTCATGGTGACCGTTACAGTCGATTATTCCATCGTGGATTTTCCAACATTCTATGATCAGATCTGGTGCAAAAATGCCCTGTTATGAAGTATTTTGAGTAGTCATTCAAAAAGCTGAGCCGCTTCCAAAGCTAAACTTAAAAAAATATGTTCCAATGCTATCATTGCGATTTTCTCTCTGATCTGGCAAACCTCGCAAACCGAGCGGCAAGAACAGCGTTATCCATCAACCGTAGTAGAGCCACAAATTGAATCTGGACAACCTCGACAAGCACTACCAGCTGGTAGATAAAATCATCCTCTCCAAACAGGATCCGGTCACCGGCCTACTGCCAGCCAGCACCGCCGTGAATGCGCATGGTGATTACACCGATGCCTGGGTGCGTGACAACGTCTACTGCATTCTTGCGGTGTGGGGACTGGCGCTGGCTTACCGGCGTATCGCACCCGATCATGCACGTAGTTATCTGCTATCACAAAGTGTAGTGAAGCTGATGCGGGGCCTGCTGACCGCGATGATGCGTCAGTCGGATCGAGTCGAAGCCTTCAAACACAGCCTCGACCCGGCCGACTCTATCCATGCCAAGTTTGGTACTCAAACCGGTCTGGCGGTGGTTGGCGATGAAGAATGGGGCCATCTACAACTGGATGCAATTTCACTCTATCTGCTGATGCTGACACAGATGATCGCCTCCGGGTTGCGCATTATCTACACCATCGATGAAGTTAACTTCATTCAGAATCTGGTGCATTACATCAGCCGCACCTACTGTACGGCGGATTACGGCATCTGGGAGCGCGGCAATAAAAGTAATCACGGCATCCCTGAAATCAACTGCAGCTCGGTCGGTATGGCCAAGGCGGCACTGGAATCACTATCAGGATTTAACCTGTTTGGTAATATCTCATCCCCATCCGCCGTGATTCATGTCGTCCCCAGCGATCCGGCGCGCTCCAGATTTACTCTGGTCGGACTGTTACCACGGGAATCGCTGTCCAAGGAAACCGACGCTGCGTTGCTCAGTATTATCGGCTATCCCGCCTATGCAGTAGAGAATGAAGACCTGCTCAAGCGCACGCGCGAAAAAATCATCCGCGTACTGGCCGGTAACTATGGCTGCAAACGCTTCCTGCTGGATGGCCATCAAAGTGCGCTGGAGGATGAATCACGGCTGCATTATGAACCCTCAGAGTTACACAAATTTCGCAATATCGAGTCCGAGTGGCCACTGTTCTTCTGTTACCTGCTACTCGATGCCGTGATGCGTGGAAATCAGGCCGAGGCTAAAATCTGGCGCGAAAAACTGGAACCACTGTTTGTCGAGCAAAATGGGGTCAGACTGCTTCCCGAGCTCTATCTGGTTACTGGTGACCGCATCGAGGCTGAAAAACAGCATCCCGGCAGTCAACAGCGCGAGCCTAACGAAAACCTTCCGCTGACCTGGGCACAGAGTCTGTTCATGCTGGCGGATATGATCCAGCAGGGCCTGTTGCGTCCTTCCGATATTGACCCGCTACGCCGGCGTGACCGCATCGGCCATCTGCGCTCAACCCCGGTGCTGGTACCGATACTGGCGGAAAACGACAGCGTTAAACAGCAGTTACGCGATCTGGGTTATAAAAGCGAAACCGCCGCCGAAATTGATACCTTTCATATCCACCATGCTTCAGAACTCTCCAGAGTACAGACACTACTGGGTAAAAATGAAAAGCTGGGGTTAACCGGACGACCGAAACTCACTACCCGTACCCTGACCTCATCCCTGCTGTATGAGCTGGGCGGGCAAAGCATGATCTTTCTGCCCTACTTTTTTAATCCGGGCGAGTTTTACCTGAGCCATGATAATGAACTGCTGGTTGAACAGTTTCGTTCTTCCATACGTTTTATTGCCGATTGCTGGGATCAACCGGGCCAGCCGATGATCGCCTTTCTGGTTCGAGCCAATATGTTATCCGACAAATCACGCGAGCATCTGCTCGCCCTGCTGAGCGAGATTGAGCGCGGAAAATGTAGCGGCGTCGAAGTCAATAGCGGTCGTCTGGCGCAACTCGCCACTACCGCCACCGTAGAACGAATCGACTATCTGCATGATTACAGCTTCGACAATCAGGCTCTGGGCCAGAATAGCGATGCACCGCTCGAACCCGATGAAACCAATATCCAGAGTGTGCCGATGAATGCGGTCGACTTTCTGGCCATGAACGAAGCCAGCAATGAACAACTGATTCAACGTCTGCAACAGCATATCCACCCGATCACCAGTGCAGAGATATTACGTGTCCTGGTGAACCGACTTGGACTCGAGTATGGGTTCGATTTCAGGGATCAGGCCGTCACCCTGCACAAGCTATGTGAAGATTTTTATAACATAGCCTGCCGTGATCATAACTGGTCACTGATACGCCGCATGGCTGATCTGCTGGGAAAGGTCGATACCCGTGTGGAAGACACGCTGCTGGAAATCATTATCCGCCAGAAAAGACTCGCAGTAGGTCGCGCCTACAGTGAAAAGGCTACTTTTTCTTCACCGCATAGCAATGAAAGCATCATCGCCGTGATCCGTGAATCGGGTGGTAAAACACCGGCAGAAAGCATCCTGATGCAGGAAATCGTGTTACATCTTGGCCATCTACTGAAAGCTAATCAGGCCCTGTTTGAAAACATGCTGACCCTGCGCGTATGGCATTTCATTCAACTGCTGGTCGCAAAAAGTGGACGCGAACAGCAGCTGTCCTTCGCCGAAGCCTACGAATACCTGCTGACTCTGGCACCGCATCGATTACTCGCGATGTTAGGCGACGTGCTAGGCTCGCTGAATAACCAGCAGGAAAGCCTGAAATCACAGGAACGGCTGGAAGCATCCGGTATCCCCTCGGTCAAGCCGCATGCGCAGGAAGAAGATGATGAGCAGCCGGCGAACAGTCCGGTATGGACCGAATGGCGTAAGAAAAGCGGTGGACTGATTCGACTATCACCCCAGTTCTATATCGACATCTGGCACCTGCTATCACGTTGCAACGGACTGGTGATCGGCGACAAATACAATCTGGGCAGTCGCATAGGTGCAGAAATCACCCACGATTCGACGCCCGCTGAACACAGCTTCGCGCTGCTGGTCGAAGGCGAACTCAACAACATCGACTCGCCTGCGTATCGTCAGCTCAATATCGAACTGATTGAAACCCTGATCTTCTATTTAAAGGAAAATCCGCAATTGACCGTGAGTGGTGATCTGACACTCGATATCATCATCGGCTATGCGGTTAGAATTTCATGGCAGCTCGAACATCAGGGTAATTATGATGAACAGCGCGAACAGGCCTGGGAAGCGTTTTACCAGCTGTCACCGAAAAATATGCAGCAGGCTTATGTGGAAGCGATCTGGCACCTGCTAACATCTCAGCAAGCAAATCAGGACATTTTACATAGCGCTTAAAACTCACGAACTCTGCCGCCAGACAGAGTCCGGATAAGCGCCTAATCGGCCTGTTTGGCCGACCTCACCACTTCGGCAGCCAGTTGCGTTACCAGACTCCAGTTATCACTACTCAGGGCCTGAGGCGGGGCCACCCAGGAACCGCCCACGCAGAGTACATTCGGCAGCTTAAGATAATTCAGTACGCTGGTCGGTCCAATGCCACCGGTAGGACAGAACTTAAGTTCCGGCATCGGACTGCCCATCGCTTTTAGCATCGCGATGCCACCCGCCT
>JACNJF010000184.1 GCA_014382695.1 Gammaproteobacteria bacterium
GCCGAAACCCGGCATGCTATCCAGGCTTTGAATCAGGCCTATCTGCGCCAACATCCGCAGTCCGCTCAGCGAGCCGTCAATCTGTTATCGATCAGTGAACTGGTCGATATGGTCGAGTCGCAGGATGCCGGTGAAGTCGTTGGGCTGTGGGATAAACTGATGTTGGACAAGGCGATTGCGGTACTCCAACGCCTGCCCGAGGCACTGGTGCGCCAGATCATGCAACGTGGAAACCCAGTGCTGCTGTCACGCGTGCTGGTGCGGCTGACGGATGAACAGCGTCTGCAATGGCTGACCTATGTCGAACAAACGCGTCAGCGTGAACTTAACGAACTGGTGAGTTACCCGGAAAACAGTGCCGGTGCGCTGATGGATCAACGCTTTTTGCCGCTCAGCGAATCCTTAACGGCACGTGAAGTGCTATACCGTATCCGCAAATTCAAACCGCGTTTTACGCGTCAGCTCTACACCATCAATAGTGATGGGCGTCTGCAGGGCATGGTCGAGATGCACAAGCTGGCGTTTGCCGAAACCGGTGAAACACTGGCGGATCTGGCGAAACCGGTGCCAGGACTGGTGACCGCCACCGCAACCCGGGAAGAAGTCGTACAGCAGCTGGATACACATCGGGTGACCGACCTGCCGGTGGTTGATCTGTCCGGGCGTCTGATCGGGGTGATCCATTACGAAACCCTGATGGAAGCGGTGCGTGAAGAAAGCAGTTTAGACATACTCACGATGGTGGGTGCGAGCAGAGATGAGCGCGCGCTGTCGAGCGTACTTTTTGTGGTCAAAAAGCGCCTGCCGTGGTTAAGTATCAATCTGCTCACCGCATTCCTCGCGGCTGCGGTAGTCGGCCTGTTTGAAGCGACCATCGCCCAGTTTACCGCGCTCGCGGTATTGTTGCCGGTGGTTGCCGGGCAATCCGGAAATACCGGGGCGCAGGCGCTGGCGGTAACCATGCGCGGTCTGGTATTGCGTGAAATTGGCACCAGCCAGTGGTTACGTGTGGCCTATAAGGAAGTCGGTGCGGGGTTTGTGAATGGTGTCGCCATCGCCCTGATGACCGCAGCCGGCGTGCTGGTGTGGAGTTCATCACTCGGGCTTGCCATGGTGATCGGGGTTTCGATGGTGATTGCGATGGTCGCTGCCGGATTTTCCGGAGTAATCATCCCGGTTGTACTGTCCTCACTGGGGCAGGATCCGGCTCAGTCGTCTTCCATTATTCTGACCACCGTGACCGACGTGGTAGGCTTTTTTGCGTTTCTTGGTATTGCGACCATGCTGTCCAGCATGCTGTAAGCGCTTAACCGGCCAGTATCGGGAATAATTGCTTCAGGCCGTTGGCCATGATTTCAACGGCAATGGCGGCCAGTATCAGACCGAACAGGCGGCTGATGATATTCAGCCCGATCTGGCCCAGCATTTTTCCGATGGTATGGGCCATACGCAGCACCAGCCACAGGATAATACACACCAGAACAATACACAGTACCACTAGCACGGCATGATATTCATAACTGGAGCGATGCATCTGGATAATCACGGTGCTGATCGAACCGGGCCCAGCCAGTAATGGAATTGCCAGTGGCACGATGGCGATTCCATGTTTATCTTCTGCTGCGGCGGCTTCCGCCGGCGTACTGCGCACCCCATCCGGTTGTGCGCGTAGCATGGATAGCGCCATCAGCAATAATACAATGCCACCGCCGACCCGGAACGAAGCCAGGCTGGTGCCCATACCCAGCAGCAGGGTTTCACCGGTCAACGCCGCCAGCACGAGTACCAGTAAAACGGTAATGGACGAGATGTTAGCGATCCGTCCACGTTCACGCGCAGTATAGGATTTGGTCAGTACCAGAAATATCGGCACCGCAGCGAAGGGGTCGAGAATGACAAACAGGGCAGTGAAGAAGCGGGTGTATTCAGTCCAGTTTTCCATGGTTTGCAGAAACTTGTATTATCAAAAGTATTTAAATGGGACTAAAGTATACGCCATTTTAGATCTGACATGTTCAATGTGCCGTTTCATCCCGACAGTTGACGCTGGCGCAGATTTTTCAATTTCGATAACAACCCCTCCGGGGTTCAACTAATGGAAGCGATGTCGATGAATGCTCTGATCTGGCTGGGAATTCTGTTCTGTATCAGCCAATCTGCGATCTTTTCCGGGCTTAATCTGGCCCTGCTCGGAATCAGTCGGCTACGGCTGGAAGTTGAAGCCCATGCCGGTAACCCCGATGCGATAAAAATCCTTAACCTGCGCAAGGATGTGAACTTTCTGCTGACCACGATTCTGTGGGGCAACGTCGGTATCAACGTACTGCTGACGCTACTGTCTAATTCGGTCATGACCGGTGTTACCGCTTTCTTCTTTTCCACCATGCTGATTACCTTTGCCGGAGAGATTGCGCCACAGGCCTATTTTTCGCGCCATGCCATGCGTATGGGATCGATGCTGTCACCCTTATTACGTTTCTATCAGTTTGTTTTTTATCTGGTTGCCAAACCGAGTGCACTGGTGCTTGATCGCTGGCTGGGCAAGGAAGGCATCAATTACTTCCGTGAAAAAGATTTACACACGCTGATCCATAAACACATGGAAGCCGAAGAATCGGATGTGAGTGAACTGGAAGGTATCGGCGCGATGAATTTTCTATCGCTGGATGACTTCACCGTGATTCAGGAAGGCGAGCATGTTGACCCCTCCAGCGTGATTAATCTGTCGGTGCAGGCAGGCAGTCCGATATTCCCGGTATTTGAATCTAACAAAGATGACCCTTTCCTGCTACGGGTGAATCGCTCGGGCAAGAAGTGGGTGATTATCGTGGATGATACGCGCCAGCCCCGCCTGGTGCTGAATGCGAATGCCTTTCTACGCGCTGCGCTGTTCAGCACCGAAGCGGTCAATCCCCACCACTTTTGTCATCGCCCGATTATCGTGCGTGATATAAAAACTCTGCTCGGAAATGTATTGTCTGACCTTAGGGTGTATGCCGATTCAGAATCGGATGATGTGGTGGATCATGACATTATTCTGATCTGGGCAGAGCAGCGGCGGGTGATTACCGGGGCTGATATTCTAGGGCGCCTGTTACGTGGAATTTCACATCGTTCTGAAGACCCCCAGCCCAGCCAAAAGTTAAACGGCCAGGCCAGCTGAACGTTTTGTTGCGCTTTACAGCCGTTGCGACGACGGTATCAAAATCCGTCCACAGCCTATCCTGAAAAATGGGTCGGGTTATCTGGTTCTCGATTATACAAAGGCAGGCTGTACCTTCATATAAGCCGGCCTGATGTGCTGGAATGAACTTTCGCAGTTAGCGTCCGTTTACAGAGGTCCGCTAGATAACGTAATATTCAATAAAGTCCAACAACAGAACAGGATATTACGATGAAAAATAATCCGGTCGGCTGGTTTGAAATCTATGTGCAGGATATGGATAGAGCGAAAGCCTTTTATGAAGGCGTGTTAGCGCTGCAACTTGAAAACCTGGATATGCCTGAGATCGAAATGTGGGCCTTTCCGATGGATATGCAGCGCTCAGGGGCGTCGGGTTCTCTGGTGAAAATAGCAGGGTATCCCTCGGGTGGAAACAGTACGTTGGTGTACTTCAGTTGCACGGACTGTGGCGTTGAAGAAAGCCGTGTAGAACAGAATGGCGGTCGTATCGAAAAACCCAAAACATCGATCGGAGAGTACGGGTTCATCACGCTGGCGTTTGACACCGAAGGCAATATGTTCGGGCTGCATTCACTGAACTGATACGAAGCTTTAGTCCGCCAAAAGGCTCATTTTTTGGCGTACTAAAGCGCGAATGATCGAAACCAGAAACAGTCTTTCGGGCCAAATGCTACAGTATTTGCAGGATAGGATCCGTATCCTGCACTGGTAACTAAGGAGATCAAAAATGGACACTAATCGTTTACCCCGCTACGACATCAGCGATAATCCGACCAACTGTTGCCCACGCTTTAAGCCGGAAGGCTGGGATGGTCAGCAGCTGCACTTCAAGGACAAGCTATTCGTGAAAGCAAAAACACGCAGTCTTTTTCACATACCGCTGAATATCGGCTCTGTGTTTCCGGAGACCTTCGCTGCGATTGAGCAGGCTGGTGCGCATGATGATAACGACTTCATCGTACTATCGTATGATCCTTCGGCCTGGACCGGAGTGCATTACTTTTCCGTGAGTAAGGACGTTCCCGCTCAGCACATGGTAAAGATGACCGGTGATTATCTGACCCGAGTGTTTGAAGGGCCGTATAAAAACGCTCCACAATGGGAAAAAGAAATGCAGGCACTGATCAACAGCAAAGGCAGACACGCGAAAAAAACCTATTTCTTTTACACGACCTGCCCGAAGTGTGCCAAATTTTACGGAAAAAATTATATGGTCGCCGTATCAGAGCTTGAATGAATACTGGCTATAGCAGTAGACTTTTTCAGCCGGTAGACACTCCAGTTTTATTAGTAATGAGCCTGAAAGTTCATCAAGGGCGGTTATTGCGATCGCCAATGTGACAAACCTTAGTGGAGGCAGCGTCAGTGAGACCTTTGAAGCGGAAACCGAATTCAGCGAACAACTGCAGCGCGAAGGCTGGCAGAGCATCCTGAATCATTTTGCCCGCTAGGTTGAAGCAAAATTCTGAGACCACTGGTGGTCCATGATGCCGAGGCTTAAATTACTTTAAACAGGTTCCCAGAAATCACCGTATGAGAAATCTGTCATATCAAAATCGGTGAACCAGAGGAGAGTTAAGATGAGTAAAGTCGTTAAAGAAGTGATGTCAGCGAATGCTGGTTATGTTGCCAGTTTTGGCGATAAGGGGAATTTACCGATGCCTCCGGGCAGGGCGTTCGCGATCCTGACCTGTATGGATGCACGGCTCGATCCGGCAAAGTATGCGGGGCTGGCCGAGGGCGATGCGCATGTCATCCGCAATGCGGGTGGGCGGGCCAGTGATGATGCAATACGCTCACTGGTTATTTCGTATAAATTGCTCGGCACCAGAGAATGGTTTGTGATTCATCATACGGACTGCGGGATGGAAACCTTCACCACCGAGATCATGGGTGATCTGCTATCCGGCAGCCTGAAAACGGCCAGCGTTGATGCGAGTGGCTGGCATGACAGTAACGCCGGTGGCGGAACCACCGATGGTAAATATATCAACTGGCTGACCATCAGCGATAATGCAAAGAGCGTACTGGAAGACGTTCAGCGTATCCGCAGCAATTCTATGGTACCTGCGGATATTCCAATATATGGCTATATCTACGACTGCAAAAGCGGGGAGTTAGTGGAGATTGCGGAAGCTACAGCGGCGGGTAGAGCCGGCTAACAGTGGTTGCTGACTCATGCCTGATGTCTGGTCTGTGATACATCCAGGCCCAGCAACTCAATCGGATTAGCCCGTTAGCCCGACATGTCAACATAGAGGTCTTTCCAGACCGGTAGCGAGAATGGCTCCAGAGCCCCACACTAGCCTTTGCTGGCATCTGTGGTCTTGCTACCGGTTTGTGGCAGATGAAGATTTGGTTTTATACTTGCCCAATCTGGAGAAAAGGCATGATCGTTAAATAAAGGATGAAAAGTATAATCGCCATAATAACAATAAACTGAATCGGCCTGCTTAATAGTCGCTGAAAAAATGTTTCAACCTCACCTTTATCTATTTTCTGCTGTGTTTCTAGCCTAATTCGCTGGCTTCTTTTCAGCTGGTATTCATCAATGAGTTGTTTTGCCTGAATACATTGATCTTCATCATATAACCAAAGCGCGTGCATGGATATTTCCCAGTTGCCGGGAGGTGTCTCGTAAAAATCTATTTGATTGTCGTTGAGCAGATTTTTTATATCATCGGCTTCGTCAAAAGGCACCGATTTAAGTTTAAAAATAAGTTTAGCCATTATCAGTTTGTTTCTTTATCAAGGTGAATGGCCTGAATTATAGCTGCTGAACATAGTATTGCGGCATAAATAAAGAAGCTGAAGTATCCCTTAAATATGAGGACACAATACAGTCTGCGCTGTTGAACTCAAGGCTGAGAGTCCAGTCTTATTATCCACCAGTTCCGATTCGGTTATCTCTTCATTTTCAAGCAGCTCGATGCCATCGGGGTTGTTCAGCTCGTGCTGTTTGATGATGCGCCGCAGGCGGGGGCGTAAAACGCCGAGAATTTTACAGCTTTCGCCCTTGTGCCAGCGGTTCGCACTCAGCACCCGTGCGACATGGTATTTCTCCATTTCATCGCGGCTGGTATTGCCACCAGACACCAACATGACCCGCAGCATCGGCATCCCGATGCTGATAGCGTGTTCCCCACGCCTGTGGGGATGAACTGATTCCTGCACACTGAGTTAACTGGACTCACGAGTGTTCCCCAAACCCGTGGGGTTAAACCATGGTCGTTATATTCCATATATCAGTCAGGGGGTTTCTGCACCAGCATCAGGCATATGCCACGGTACGCTTGTATAAATACGGGACTTTGCTAAATTGAGTGCTCTTTTTAAGCTGACGTTGCAGCGTCGAGGATAGTCCGTGAGCGAACTTCATAAAACGCTGGAAACAGTAACCGATAATATCCGCCGTCGTAGCCGGGATTTCCGGACCAGTTATTTGCGTCGTATCGATGCAGTTCTGGAAAAGGGGCCGGTGCGTAAATCGCTGGGCTGTACTAATCAGGCGCATGCGTTCGCAGCCTTTCCGGCTACGGATAAAAAAATTCTGCTGGAGATGCAAAAGCCGAATATTGCGATCATCTCGGCCTATAACGATATGCTGTCGGCGCATCAGCCGTTCCAGCATTATCCCGATATGATCAAGCAGGCGGCTCTTGAAGCCGGTGCTGTGGCTCAGTTTGCCGGTGGTGTACCGGCGATGTGTGATGGGGTGACTCAGGGTCAGCCCGGGATGGAGCTGTCGCTGTTCAGTCGTGACACGATCGCATTGTCGACCGCGATCGCGCTGGCACACAACACCTTCGATGCCGCGCTGTATCTCGGGGTGTGCGACAAGATCGTACCCGGATTATTGATGGGGGCGCTGGCCTTTGGTCATCTGCCGGCATTGTTCGTACCGGCCGGGCCGATGACCTCGGGGCTGCCAAATGATGAAAAGGCGCGTATCCGCACGCTGTTTGCGGAAGGCAAGGTCGGACGCGAAGAGTTGCTTGCGGCTGAATCAAAGTCTTACCATGGTGCCGGAACCTGTACCTTTTATGGGACTGCCAACAGCAATCAGATGCTGATGGAAATCATGGGGCTGCATCTGCCCGGTGCGGCCTTCATCAATCCGAACACGCCTTTACGCGATGCCTTAACCCGAGCCACGGCAAAACGTGCCGCAGCCATTACTGCACTCGGTAATGAGTTTACCCCGGTAGGTAAAATGATCGATGAACGTAGCCTGGTGAATGCGATTGTTGGTCTGCTCGCTACCGGTGGTTCGACCAATCATACCCTGCACATCGTCGCGATTGCGCGGGTTGCTGGTATCCGTATCAGCTGGGATGATTTTCATGATCTGTCGGAAGTGGTGCCGCTGTTAACCCGTATCTACCCGAATGGTCATGCCGATGTGAACCAGTTTCATGCCGCTGGTGGCATGGGCTTCCTGATCCGCGAGCTGATCCATGCGGGTCTGTTGCATGCCGATGTGAATACCGTAGCCGGTCCCGGACTGGAACGTTACAGTGAAGAACCCTGGCTGGATAATTCGACCCTGGCGTGGCGTGCGGCACCGGCGCAAAGCGGTGATCTGAATATTCTGCAAACCATGCAACAGCCGTTTTCCAGGCATGGTGGACTGAATCTGCTGACCGGTAATCTGGGACGCGCGGTGATCAAGCTATCGGCGGTAAAACCGGAACATCATCGTATTCAGGCTCCGGCGATCGTGTTTGAAGATCAGGATGATGTGATGACCGCGTTTCAAAACGGCGAGCTGGAGCGTGATTTTATTGCGGTGGTGCGGAATCAGGGGCCACGTGCGAACGGGATGCCGGAGTTACATAAACTCACGCCGCCGCTGGCAGTGTTACAGAACCGGGGCTTTCATGTTGCGCTGGTCACCGATGGGCGTATGTCCGGGGCTTCCGGCAAGGTGCCGGCGGCGATTCATCTGACCCCGGAAAGCATTGCCGGTGGTCCGATTTCTCGGATTCAAACCGGGGATGAAATCCTGATCGATGCGGAGCAGGGGATACTGCAGCTGATGGTCGATCCATTTGAGTTTGATCAACGCATTCCGCATCAGGCCGAGCTTGCACATAATCACTGGGGCATGGGGCGTGAACTGTTTGATGGGTTTAGAAAACACACCACCGGTGCCGAGCAGGGTGCGATGAGTATCCTGATCGATGAACCGGAAGCGCCTGCTGAAGTATCCCACAAACAGCCGAAGGTTCGAGTCGATTAAAGCGCTATTTGGCGTGTCGCTGAGCTGGATATTAGTGATATATTGTTTTTCTTTTGCTGCTCGACTGCAGCCTGACCCTTGTGGAGTGATTCGTGTTACTGGATGAAATCTTAACCCTGGCACCGGTGGTACCGGTCATCGTGATCAATGATATCAAACATGCGGTTCCGCTTGCGCGTGCACTGGTTGCCGGTGGTCTGCCGGTACTCGAAGTGACCCTGCGTACCGCAGTTGCGATGGAGGCGATTCGTCTGATAGCGGAGCAGGTGCCGGAAGCCATCGTCGGTGTCGGTACCGTAACCCGAGCTGAACAGTTTGAACAATCCAGCAAGGCGGGCGCAAAATTTGCGGTCAGTCCGGGCCTGACTCCGGCCCTGATCAGCGCCAGCCGTGATATCGATATGCCCTTTCTGCCGGGCGTGTTCACCCCTACCGAGGCACTGTGCGCACGTGATCAGGGATTTAATACTCTGAAGCTGTTTCCGGCGGAGCAGGCGGGTGGCATCGCGATGCTAAAAGCGATGGGCAGTCCGATGCCGGAACTTAA
>JACNJF010000175.1 GCA_014382695.1 Gammaproteobacteria bacterium
AAACATATTGAACAGCTCGCTCATTTCGATCAGCTGACCGGGCTGCCGAATCGTAACCTGAACCTGCTCAGTGATCGCTTCAAGTACGCGCTCAGCAGGGCGCAACGAAATAATGAGCCGTTGGCGGTGATGTTTCTCGACCTGGATAGCTTCAAGAATGTTAACGACACTCTGGGCCATACCGTCGGCGATGAACTGTTGATAGAAGTGGCAAAGCGGATCAACGCAACCCTGCGAGATGAAGACACGGTGTCTCGCCAGGGAGGGGATGAATTCATGCTGATTCTGCATGCTACCGATGGAGATGGTGCGGCCAATGTGGCGGCTAAACTGATAGAGGTGATTTCACAGCCCTGCTTGATCGGGCAATATGAATTAACCACCACCGCTTCGATCGGGATTGCGATCTATCCTCATGATGGTAACGATATCGAAACCCTGTGCAAGAATGTCGATGCAGCCATGTATCGCTCCAAGCAGGAAGGCCGAAACATGTTCCGTTTTTTCACGCCGGAGATGCAGGCACACTCAGCCCGCACCTTACAACTGGCGCATGCGCTGCGCTACGCGCTGGCACGTAATGAATTGACTTTGCACTACCAGCCCCAATTTTCCATGCAAGCTGAGCATAACATTGGGGCAGAGGCACTGCTGCGCTGGCAGCATCCGGAACTTGGCATGATTTCCCCGGCAGAATTTATTCCCATCGCCGAGGATGGAGGCCATATCATCGCGATCGGCGAATGGGTGTTGCGCACGGCGGCCAGACAATTGAAGGACTGGCTCGATGCCGGGCTGCCGCCGATGGTGATGGCAGTCAACCTGTCTTCCGTGCAGTTCCGCCAGACCAATATTTCGCAACTAATCACACGCATTCTCGATGATGTGGGGCTGGCGCCTGCATATCTGGAGCTGGAGTTAACCGAAGCTGTCGCCATGGATGATCCGCTGGGAGCCATCGGGGTAATGGATAAACTACATGAGCGCGGGATACACATGTCGATTGATGATTTCGGCACCGGCTACTCCAGTCTGAGCTATCTGAAAAAATTCAAGGTCTACAAACTCAAGATCGACCAGTCCTTCGTACGCGATATCTCCGTTGATCCGGATGACAAGGCGATCGTCAGCGCTATTATCAACATGGCCAGCAGCCTGGGTATTAAAACGATCGCTGAGGGTGTAGAGACCACCGAGCAACTGGAATTTTTGCGTCTGAATGGCTGCGACGAGGTGCAGGGTTATTACTTCTCAAAGCCTATACCAGCGGATCAATTTGAGGCGTTTGTGAAAAATCGCTAAGCAGACCCTCACCGATTACATTCGGCTAGCAGAATGAACTTATATACAGCAGGTTATAAAGGTCTGATTTTAGCTTTACCAGCAGATTGACCGAGGTATCAGCTCATCCCTGAGCTGATTTAACCGATCGCTGGTAATTAAATAAAATTAACTCATGCGTAACTTAATTTGATCGATCACATCGGCACAGGCTTCAGCACAGGCTTTGCACTCGAGATGTTTCTTATGCTTTAAGCACTCTGTTTCACAGTCCTTCAGCACCATTTCTGCGACTTTTGTATAGGCCATCAGATAACTTGAATTCGCCGTTAGCAGGGTCGAGTAGGCCGTGCAAACCGCGTGCATTTCGTAAGCCTTGGCAGCACACACGGCCAGATCGGTATTGCCCTCGACGAAGGTTACCATACAGTGAGAGATACATTTCTGGCCTTTATCAACACAAACATTCACAGCGTTGAGTAAATCAGGCTGCTGTGGTGTGTGCTTGCTATGATCATGCATGTGCTCATGATTATGCTCCGACGTTGCTGACATCAGATTTCCGGAATAGGCAAACGCAGTCGCAGCGCCTACGCCGATTAAAACATCACGGCGAGACAGTAGAGACGAATCGCTGACATGGTTTTGCGAAGCTGACTTTTCTTTTGACATTATAATTATCCCTGTAAATTAGAGTAGAAAGAAGCGGCTTTATAGAACAGTTTTTAGGGTTTCTCCACCAGTTTCCATCTATGCACGAACATTTATTGACTGGACAAATCTACAACGCAAAAAAAACCGTTCCCGGAAAAACAGCAAGCGAGCCTAAAGTACTCATTAGCATAGTGGCCTGGTTTTTAAAGGCCACAGATAACAAACCGTTATCCTGACCTCAACATTACTGCTCTACGGTAAAAATCACCGTCTGCTGGGAGCCGTCACTTAACTTGATGGTGATATTAATCTGTTCACCGGTGATGGTCGGTTTAACCGGCTCCATCATCATATGCATGCCACCGGGTGCGAGGGTAACCTTCGCTCCGGCTTCGATCGTCAACTCAGGCACATGCTGCATATGCATCATGCCATCCTTCATCACCGTTTCATGCATATCGATACTGCTAAACGCATCACTGCTGAACGACACAATACTGACCGCCTGTTTGGCAGGATTAACGATCGTCATATAACCGGCACGCACCGGCACGGTGGGAGGCAGGTTCTTGATCCAGGCATGATCAATCGTCAATTCGGCCTGAGCAATAACAGGGAACATCAGTAGCGCTAACAGTAATAATCTGGACATAGTAAACTCTCGGAATTAAAGATTTAGGAACTGGATTAATGCGAGCCTTTAACCAGACGCACCAGATCACGCGCGACCGCCTGCACGTTGTCAGGGTCACTAAAGAATAAACCAGCATTTTCACCCTGCGGGTTAATCAATACCACAAAGCCACTGTGATCGACGCTATACACTGGATCAGTCTCTGCTTTCTTTTTGATTTTATAGGCAACGCCTAACGCGGATGTGAGCACATTCAGCATCTGGCTATCGCCGGTTACTGCGGTGAAGTCGGGATTAAAGTAATTCATATAGCTGGCCAGAATTTCCGGTTTGTCGCGTTGTGGATCTACCGAAACAAAGTACACCTTCACTGCATCCAGTACAGTTGGGTCTTTCAGCGCATGGACCACGTGACTGATATTATTCAGCGTGGTAGGGCACACATCCGGACAGCTGGTATAGCCGAAAAACATCAGGCTCCACTTGTCCTTCAGGCGACTGTTGTTGAAGACTTGATTGCGGTGATCGGTGAGTTCAAAGGCAGGCAGGGCTGCTGTCTCATCCCCCATCATGGTAATTGCTTCCAGCTCGGGCTGAGCGCGATGAGCAGTCTCAAGTTGGGCCGACCAGCTCGAAGCCGGAAACAGGGAAACTAGCAGTCCGGCACTCAGGGCCAGTATTGCAAAAAGTACATTACTCGATTTACTCTTCATATTTCAACAGGCTTCCAGAACCAGCAATTAAATAAAATTTAGCAAGATTTGACCATGATAGCACTGTTGAAGCAAACAGGATTTATATCTTGTTGAGCGCCATCACGTTATCACGCAATTTTCTGCTGCCGGTAAATGCTGTCAGGAGTCCGCCTGTCATGAAGCACAGGCTCATCCATAGGTGCAGGGCTCTGAATCAGACTGTCGGCTAGAGCTTCTCATAAACACGAATGTAATCGACTACCATCTGCTGTGGGAACGTGGTGGAATTATCCGGTGACTCGGGTAGATTTCCGCCCACCGCCACGTTCATCAGAAAAAAGAACTTTTCGCGTAATTCACTCTTATTCAGCGCTGAAACCGCTTCTATATGAAATTGCTGACCATCCACAAACCACCGGATAAAGGCATTATCCCATTCAATCGAAAACACATGAAAGTCATCGGCGAAGGTTCCACTGCCGAGGCTAAAATCACCACCGGAAAAATTATAGGTGCGGCCATTGTCCCAGTGAATGGTCCCGAGCGTTGTGTTTTCGGGACCGATGCCGTCGACCATTTCCATGATGTCGATCTCACCGCAAAGCGGCCAGCCAATGCTGGAAAAACTCTCACCCAGCATCCACAGTGCAGGCCACAGCCCCTGCCCTTCGGGTAGTTTCGCTCTGATTTCGACCTTGCCATAACGGAACGACTACTTGCCTTCACTGATGAGTCGCGATGAGGTGTAGGAAGCGCCCCCGACCTGCTCTTCATGCGCTTCGATGGTCAGGAAACCACCCTCCAGCGAGACATTATCCGGCTGATAATATTGCAGCTCGTTATTACCCCAGCCACCGGCATCCAGGTCATGACTCCAGTTTGCGTTATTCAACGCGACCCCATCAAACTCATCGCTCCAGACCAGGCGAAAATCCGCTGCATTCGAACCACTGCCAGACTGATTGGTCGGGCCACTGAAAGCTTCCGGAGATGAACTACCACCGCAGTTGAACAGTATTCATTAAGTGTTTACTCCTCATCACAGGTTCCCTCATTTCAGTTGGTAAGGTCATTGTAGCAACAGCTTCGGGGTTCGATCAGAGTGATACAGCCCCCAGTGTTTCTCCGCCTTCTGCTCAGGATTCGGGCCATCGTCGCCACCTTTCCACTGCTCGTCAAAAGCGGTGAAGTACAGCGAAATGATGTTGTTTTCGTTGATCCAGGCATTATATTGCTGGAAGAAAATTTGTTGCTCTTTTTCACCCGCTTTACCGATCAACGTGCCTTCGAAACTTTTATCGTAAAGGCGGCTGGTGGGCCAACCGGTTTCGGTATAGGCGATCAGATGTTCAGGGAACCGCTGTTGAATATCCTGGTAAATATGTTTGGTCCACTGCAGTGCCTCGGCGAGGGTTTTATTATTCCAGAAGGCATAGGCATGTAGCCCGATAAAATCGACTTCACGTGCAATTTTTTTTGCGCGTGGCTTATTCCAGAAATTGTAGTCATCATTTACCGTTACCGGCTGGCTGATGTTTGCGCGTACCTTGCGCAGATAGCCAATCACACTGTCCATGTCCTTGATCCGATGTGCCGACCAGTCTACAAAAATTTCATTACCGATATTCACCGCCACAATAATCTGGGGATAAGCATTCGCCATTTTAATCGCATTATTGACCTGCTCATCATTCTGCTGCTGAGTGTGATGAGACGATATCCATGCGCCCTGCATTACCCGGATCGGCAGGTTATATTCACGAATAACTTCAACAATCTGCTGATGTTGAGGATCCGCTCCATACAGTCGTATCAGATTCCAGTTTTTAGCCAGTAGGGTAAGATCTTGCAATATATGCTGTTTCGATGTGGTGCCCTGCATGTCCGGATGCTCGCCATCCCGGTAGGCGCTATAGGAGATGCCATTGCCGATCCATTCACCATCGATAGTCGGATAAAAAGCCCTTTTCTCTATGTTAATTTTTTCAGGCGGCATAGTTTCTCCCTGTTGTGGAATCGAATGACAGGCCATCTGTGCCAGCACAACGCTGAGCGTAACCAGCCTGATGATGAGACTCATCATTTTTCCCGCTTCTGCGCCATCTCGCTGGCTTTGTTGCCGGACGAATCCATTGCAAAAAGATGAGAAGGCTTTAGCACTAGTTTGATCTGACGGATACGACCGCTGCGCCTGAATAGCTCCAGACTGTTTTCGGCAGACAGCTCCAGTGCGCTCTGAATCTGGCGCATGCCATTATCGAGGACAATAGTCATGCTGGTCTCGGCAGACTCAAACAACTGATACACCACCGGCACCTGACACCAGGTAAAGGCCAGACCGTTAGCCGGCACATTGATCTGCTGCCACTCTGCGTTCACATCCAGATAACGGAACTTGCGCGTTTCAGCATTAAACTCGATGCTACGCAGCAGGTCGGGCTGAAAACTCACTATGCCACCCTTTACCCGCACACCCAGTTCGCCGAAGCGCGTAAGCACCTCTTCCTTAACCTGCCCGGTCATACCCGGTTGCTGAGCACCGGCATGTTTCGGCGTATGCGAATAAGGATCGGTTGGAAAAGCACCATACGCAGCCGGGCTTTTGTTAAAACCGATACCTTCACGTACCCGGTAATACAGATACCCTAATTGCTCACAGCTAGCCGGATCCGTACCCTGTTGCCGCGCCCTGAAAAAATTCTCCTGAACGGCCAGCAATAGTTTGGAAACCATATGCCAGTAAATACTACCGAGCCCTTCAAAACCAAACATGCCGCCCGAGCGACCGGTAAACGCGCGATGATTAAACACTTTTTCATACAGTACGGTTAATTTTTCACGCGCATCATTGAGCGCCTTCCCATACTCATCCAGCAGACCATCCAGACGTTGATTCAGCTCACCCGCATTGAATATGTCTGCGTTGAAGCGATAGCAACCATCAGCATCACGCGAGACCAGACGCGTATCATTGGCTGCCATCATCTTAAGCAGTACCGGTATGGCCGCAAACTCGCTCGCAGGAATTATATTTTTTTCCAGAAATCCGGGCAGATCCCGGTCGGGATACAGCATAAAGCTATCTTGGTCAGCGCGATACACATCGCTATCAAACAGTGCCTGCAGCATAGTCACCGCATCTCGCGCTGAAATGGCACCGGCGCTCAACGCAGCAACCTGCCCTTCCAGCATGGGATAAAGGGTATCAATTTCAAGCGCACCCGGTTTAAGCTCAAGCAGGTTATAGGCATGATAGAGACCATCATCGCGTCGATTAAACCGGATACTATGGTCGATTGCAGCCTGAGCATCCTGCAGCAGTGCCATTACGGCATCGACAGATTGGTCACAACGTCCACTGAAGGATTCAGGCTGGTAAACCGCCTGACGATAACTACTTGAGGCCTGACCCAGTTCCACCATCGATTGATATCGCTGAGTAGCGCTCAGCGGTTTGTCTCCAAGCAGTGGACGCAATCTGCTGAGCGAAATAGCGATACCTTCAAGAAACTGGCCGACTTCGCTGGAAAGTGCAAACGACCCGGTCTGCGCTGACGTGAGTAATTTCTGCAGGCAGCTGATATAGCGACGCATGTAATACAGTGTCACCATCGACAAACCCTGACCGACCAGTGCATTATTCGCATCGTTCCACTCAGGACGCTGAGTATTTAGCCAGATACCGCCATCCACCACCAGATTCCCCAGCTTGGTGAGTAGCGGCACCAGCAGTTTTTCAAACAGGTTAACCTGATAAACTTCACCATTTGCATCGATCACCAGCTTGCCATCGGCACCCAGACTTTCAACCCGATGCTCAATCTGATCTGCCAGTGCCTGATCGAAAACCAGCGTGCTTTTAGCATTTCTGAGTAGAGCATCAAACGGCTTAATGCGGTAGGGAACATTGGCATAGCTAAAAACAGGTTTATGCAATAGCTCACAAAGTCGGGTCGGATGGAATTGATTCGATAGCTCAAGCAGCTTCAACAGGTAGATAATCTGGTGATCACCCCAGTAACCGATAAAACTCCATGGGTTGTCCTCTTCTTCCTCTTCCCAGTCGATACCCTCTTTGGTGATGCGATAGGGATTGTAACCATCAACGGTGGACGCATTCACAAACTTGGCGATTACATTTTCGATAAACTCCGGGTAGCCGAACAGCAACGCTTCCCAGTTCTGAAAAATATCACGCCAGTTGCCCTGATAGGAGAGTAGTCGATCGCCGCTTTCATCTTCCAGCTTTATCGCAAACTCGTTCCACGGCCGACTCGGGTCACCATGCCGGCGACCGAAGGTTATCGGCAGATATTCGCAACACAGGCGCTCAAGCTGAAGATCACCCTGTTTATTAATGAGTTGAAGAAGTGCAGTAAAGTCGATTTTAGCCGGCAGGCTTTCCAGTAACACCCGGTTACGATGATATACGTCCCGATTGAAATGGCGGATATTTCGCGCAAAATCCGAGGATGGCACAAGATACTGATCATCAAAGGTACCACCACGTAAAATATTGAATAGCACATTCGCATAATGGTGTACTTCAACATTTTCTTCGGCACTTGCCTGAAACCCATCAGCACCAGCCATAATACGGGCCAGAGCATCAGAGCCTTTCGCAACAGACGCTGAAATTTCAGCAGCTACTTTTTTCGGATCAGTCAACTGACGGCGTAACGCAACAACCTCAGCCTGGCTCTGATCGACATTTGCCACCAGTTGCCAGCGTTGCGTAGCCTGCGGCTCCAGCTCGATAGTATGGTTAACCAGATAAGCACCGCGTATACCTCGCTTATGAACCTCCTGCCGTAACTTTTCAGCATATCGAAAATCATCCAGCTGGCTGGAGGAAATAAGAATCTTATGCCCCTGCAGGCCGATACAGAAAACCGTATTGGCGCGCAGAGATTCACACGGTTCGGCACGATCGGTGATGCCAGAATTGAGCGAAAAGAAAGCCATTCCAGACTGTTCATCCAGCTCACTCCACTTGTAGGCATCGACCAGATTACTCGAATTCGTCTGCAGAAATCTTGGCGTGCCAGCGGGCAGAATATTTTGCAACCCGTCAACCAGATGAACGGTTACCGTCTGATCCCCCAGATTGTGTAATTCACTGCGACGGATAAAACCAAATTCATCGCTGGTCTCCCAGGTATAACGGAACAACAGTTGCAGGTTATGATTAATCTCTTCGAAACACAGCTTATTACCGAGCACACTCTTATACAGATTACGGTTGATGGTGTAGAGACCATCATGCTCCATATTGAACGGCTCCCATTCATGCGAGCGTGCGCCGTTAGACCTGACCCGTATCAGAGTCTTGCTGCCGGTATGGATTGCGCTGTCATGGATCTTATCGACCGTCAGGTAGGGAAACAGCGCACTATCGGGAGAAACCCGACCCGCACTCAGACCACCATTCGAAGAAATAAATAACCAGTGATCCCTGTCCGACACAATACTGATAAAAAATGGCGGCATTTTGTCAGCATTATGAATGACATAAAATCGCTCACCAGCATGGTCGACAAATTCACCCGCTATTTTTTTGGAGCTTTCAATCATACGCACAGCCATATTTTCCGTATTCATAAATACCAGTTTATAAAATAAACTCTTTGTTAAGCTTTCACTGCTGTCCCGTTAACTTTCATAGCAAAACCATCTGGTTAAGATCGGGCTGA
>JACNJF010000192.1 GCA_014382695.1 Gammaproteobacteria bacterium
CCAGCCCGGGTCGAGAGCATTCACCAGTACATTGCTGTGTTTCAGCTCGGCCGCTAATTCATAGGTATATTTCTCTAATGCCGCTTTGGCTGCGCTATACGGAACCAGTTGGGGGGTATTCTGCATGCCCGTTACCAGATTCACGATACGACCCCATTTACGTTCCTGCATACCTGGATAAAACGCATCACACAGACGCACCGGCGCAAACAGATTGACTTCGAATACCTGCTTCCACTCATGCATTCGGATCAGGGAAACCCGGTCATGCCATGGGCTCATGATCGCAGCGTTGTTATACAGGATATCCAGCTGACCGGCTCGGTCGAACACGGCATCAACCATGGCTTTTTCCTGCTCCTGATCACCCAACACGGCGCTGACAACAAACGTGCTGATGTCGAAACAACCTAAACGCTGGAGCGTTTGCGCACAATGCTGAACTTCTCTGGCATGCACAATAATGTTGCAACCCTGTTGCGCCAGCCCCAGTGCGATTTGCTGACCGATACCTCGACTCGAACCTGTCACCAGAGCCCATTTACCCTGCAGTGGTTTGTTCATAGCCGGTCTGTTTCCTGTGGCTACTGCTGCGCAGAGTTGCCGGGTACTAGAACAGACCCACCTGGTGCCCTCCACAGGTGTGTATAAAGCTCCTGCATCACCAGCTTGGGTTTACGATCGACGGTAAACAGCCCCCAGTGCTTCTCCGGTTCATGCGACTCGGCAGAGCCTTTCCAGGGTTCATCGAAGGCTTCGAACACAAAGGTTAATATCTGTTTCTGATTACTCCAGTCCATCAGCTCACTGTAATATTGCGCCTGAAATTCCTGCGTAGCGTTCCACGGCTCGATACCGCGCCCATTCGAGCGCGTGGTCCAGCCGGCCTCGGTGATCACGACCGGTTTATCCGGGTAATGCTGCGCAACCGATTTAAAATTTTGTTTGGTGTAGGCCAGCGCGCCTTCAATGGTCTGGTACTCCCATACCGGATAGGTATGCAACGAGATAAAATCCAGTTCCGCCACCAGCGCCTCAAGCTTTTCTGTCCACGGCACATAGTTTTCACAGAACGTGACCGGCTGTGAAACGGCGGCTTTAATTCGGCGTACATAGCCGATCAGGCTTTCCACCGGCACCAGATGATCGGTCCATTCAACCGTGGCTTCATTGCCCACCGATACCGAAAAAACGATCTCTGGATAAGCTTTTGCCAGATCGATCAGGCGATCAATCTCGGCACTGTTGTGGCGTCTATTCTGTAGCAGAGTAGACTCATCGTACTCGCCCCCCCATGGACAACCCGGATTACTCACTTCGGCAGCCATTTCTGCGCCCAGCATGACCCTGAAATCCAGACCCTCATTGCGGATAACCTGCAGCACCCTGTGTGCATGCTCGCTACAGTCGTACAGGCGCAGGAACTGCCAGTTTAGATCGAGTATTTTTAAATCCTGTCTGATCTGCTGATAACTGGGGTAGGTTTGATCAATCGGTGACTGGCCATCGCGATAACCGGAATAGCAGATTGCATTACCAAATTCGATTTTTTTAAGTATGCCTCTCATGATTTTTCCTGCGCCTATTTATATTTAATGTTGCCATCTTTCTCCCACAGTCCCCAGTACGCGCCGACATCGCCTTCATCACCGGTTTTCCAGGATTCATCGAACGAGGAAAAATAAAACATATCGATATTTTCCTCTTTCGCCCATTGATAGGCATTAATAAAATAGGCCAGAGCATTCTCCGCTGAAGGCTCTGCATCGCCAAACGCGGTTCCTGTATTAGGCCAGCCGGTTTCACTGATGATCACCTTTTTACCATTCGCTACCTTCACTGCACGACGATACATTTCTTTCATGTAGATCAGCGCATAATCGGCTGGGCAGCTTTCCCAGAACGGATAACAGTTGACCAGTAGCACATCGCAGGCCTCGCTCACGCGCGGGTGATTTTCAAACAGAAAATAGGCATCAACATAACTCACCGGAACGCCGGGAACCGCCTGTTTGGCACGCGTAATATAGTCAATCAACTGGTCTTCGGTCAGATCACCACGTAACAGCACTTCGTTACCGATGGCGAGGATATCGGCATGACCGGCTTTGGCCAGTTCGATCCCATTATTGAGTTCGATTTCATTTTTATCGAGCTCTTCGCCCAGCGACACGCCGACCATGGTTTTGAGTCCAATCTGATGCGCGATTCTGGGCGCATTCTGATTTCCGTCGATACAGGAAAAGGTTCTAACCCAGTTTGTGTAAGGACGGATAATGCTCATCCGCTGCAAAATCTGCGGCTCGGATATCTGCGTACCGGGTGACTGACCGTCGATATAAGGACTGAACGAGATTCCATGTATCTTCTGGTTTAGAATTTCATAAAAAATAGAAATTTTATCGCTATGGGACATGGATGAAAAATCCGCCCCCAGCAGCGGAGCGCTATAATGCGCAGAGCGCCAGGCCTGAGCTGCACTGGAGCGCGAGATGACCGGAAATGAATGGTTATAACCTTTTGACATAATTCTCCACCTGTTAAAAATAGCGCGAATCGCTTATCCGCAACTTAAGCTGTGAACCGATCGAGTTAATGTCAGTTTTTTTAGCCAATCAAGCGACTGACATCATGCTGCTGATCAAGTCCGTACAAGCTGAGCCTGGCGTAGACGTTCAAAGACCATAAAGCGCAGCCGCAAAAATCAGCGCGTCAGAACTGACCCCCTGCAGTCTAGTGCTATATAGCAGGTTGCCGAATAAGAATCGGCCTGTCAAGTGGTTTTGGTGGGAGTAATCGTGCGCCAGCTAACATTTATAGCTGACTGGCCGATGCTGGAAGAGCTGCGCCAGACTCGTATCAAAGCCGTCAACCGGGCAGGAATCTAAGCATCACGGGAGAGAGAATGAGCACACTCAGAAAAAGGAAGCGCACCACGCAGAGCGCAGAGTGTCTAGCAGCAAGTGCAACCGGTCAAAATTTTGCCCAATTTTTATGCACTCGCTCTGGCATGGTACTCGCTGGATATAACCGCCTTGCCTCGACTCTCTTTGGCTGCATACAGGGCATGATCCGCCTTGCGTAACAGCCCTTCGGCATGGGTACCGTGCAGCGGAAAACTACTAATGCCAATACTGGCACCAATCTCCAGGGTTAGCTCATCGATGCTATAGGGCTTTGATATGGTTGTAATCAGTTTTTCTGCGATCTGCTGCGCAGTGTCTTCTGATGAAATCCCTTCAAGGATGAGCACAAACTCATCCCCTCCCAGTCGAGCCACGATATCCGTATCCCGCAGACACTGCTGGATACGCTGGGTTACCCTGATCAGTAGCTTGTCGCCATAGTCGTGTCCATAGCGATCATTCACCGCCTTAAAATAATCAAGATCGATAAACAGCAGGGAAAACATGCGCTTCCTTTTTTCCGACTCAATGATGATTTCATCCAGATGATTCATGAACTGTCGGCGGTTCGAGATACCGGTCAGTTCGTCGGTATAGGACAGCGTGTGCAGTCGCTCTTCAATTTTTTTGCGTTCGATGATACTGGCCATGGTCATAGAACAGGCTCGCAGAAAATCCTGCTCCAGTTTACTCGGCTGATGCCCATGCTTCACATACAGATTGAGCACGCCCAGGGTTTTCCCATCCAGCACGATCGGCATATTGTAGTGCCCATGTGGCTCCATCCCATCCGGCACGATATGATGATCGGCATCCACACAGCTGCGGAAGATTAGTTTTTGTTGCTGCGCGGCGATGCCACACAGGCATTGCCCAAAATCAATTTGACTACATAACGATAGCAGCGACTCGCCCAGATTATGATGGGCCACCATTTTTAATTTCACGCCACTTTCATCGGCCAGAAATATACAGCCCTTCTGTTCCAGTGATAGCCAGTTGATTTTGAGTACCACACGCAAGATCTTGTCCATTTGATCATTCAATGGAATTTTCATCAGCGAGATATTTAAAATTTCATTCAGGGTGTCATGAATATCGGCACGCTGTTTGAGCTCCTGCATACTTTGCTGATAACTTTATATCTCAATATTTAACTGTTCAATTTGCTGTTCGAGACGGCGTAACTCTTTGTTCATAACAATCTCATCGGAAAAATCACTCAGGGAGAAATACAGGATGTCCCTTTATTAATAGCATCAGATTCATAAATCGCCAGTTTATTAACCTAAATTAATAATTATAAGCCGGATATACCCCAGCCTGGCGCAACAGCTCGGTCGTCGGGCACTTGACCTGCATCAGCTGAATATCAGATTATGATTTGAAGCATTGACAGTATTAGATAAGCCCAATACATTAATGAGAATACTTCTCATTAGCGCGCCTTATGTCTCAAACCATTAACCTGAACCAGCCAGAGAGTGGCTTCAAGGGCATTATCACCGACATCCAGGGTGATAAGAATTTGAAAAAAAACTCATGAGCCTGGGCATCCGCAAGGGCCAGCAGGTCGAAATTCTGCACCAGCGACATAATGGCGTGGTGGTTTTGAGTCATGGCAGTCGAGTTGCGCTAGGAGCCAATATTGCTGCGCTGGTATTTTTGCAACCGAGTCCGGTTCAACATAGCGTCGATCAGCAACTGGCCTCCGCTATGTTTCCGTCATGACCACCTTAGCGATTGCCGGCAACCCTAACTGCGGGAAGTCCGCACTGTTCAACACCCTGACCGGCATACGCCAGACCACCGGCAACTGGCCGGGCGTCACGGTTGAGCGCAAACAGGGCAGCTGTAATCTGTCAGCCGCGCAAAAAGTTGAGATCGTCGACCTCCCCGGTATCTATACCCTCGACGCAATGTCGCTGGATGAAGAGGTCACCCGTGACTATCTACTCAGCCGCGCGGCCGATGTGGTGATCAATGTGGTCGACGCAGCCAATCTGGAACGAAACCTGTATCTGACGGTTCAACTGCTGGAGATGGGCGTGCCGCTGGTGCTGGCACTGAACATGATGGATGTCGCCGAAAATCGCGGCATCATCATCGATGTGGAATTACTTGCACAGAAACTTGGCTGCCCGGTGGTGACTATCGTAGCGGTCAAAGGGAAAGGCATTGATGCGCTGAAAACTGCCGCACAACAGGTCATCAGCCATCCGCAGCAGGGTGGCTTCAGCCTGACCATGGATAACGAACTGGAAATGGCGATTGCCGATATTCGCACCCTGCTACCAGCCGACAGCCATCACTATAATAGCTACTGGCTGGCGTTAAAACTGCTGGAAGGTGATACCAGCGTTTACCCTCAGCCTCTGGATGACAGCCTTGCCCAACGCCTGTACAAATGGCAACTGCATATTCAAACGATCCGGGGGGAAACGGCCGACATCTTTATCGCCGACTCCCGCTTCGGGCATGCCCATACCATCACCCAGCTGGTGCAACGCATCAGAGGCAAGGTCAGGAAGTTCATGTCGGATCGGATCGATCAGGTGGTACTGCATAAACTGTTTGGCGTGCCTTTGTTTTTACTGGTGATGTACCTGATGTTTATGTTCACCATCAATTTCGGAGGCGCCTTTATTGATTTTTTTGATGCCGTGGCGGGTGCTTTTTTTGTGCAGGGCTTCACCCAGATCCTTAACGCCATGGACCTGCCGGAGTGGAGCGTACTGATCCTGGCACAGGGCCTCGGCGGCGGTATTCAGGTGGTCGCCACCTTCATTCCGATCATCACCTGTCTGTATCTTTTTCTGTCGTTCCTGGAAGATTCCGGTTACATGGCCCGCGCCGCGTTTGTGATGGATCGCTTCATGCGTTCGATCGGTCTGCCGGGCAAAGCCTTCGTGCCGATGATTGTGGGCTTTGGCTGTAATGTGCCTGCGGTGATGGCAACGCGCACGCTGGAAAGCGAACGTGAACGCAAGCTGACCATTCTGATGAATCCCTTCATGTCCTGTGGTGCGCGCCTGCCGGTGTATGTCCTGTTTGCGGCAGCATTCTTTCCCAGTAATGGTCAGAACCTGGTTTTTGCACTATATCTGATCGGTATCCTGATGGCGATCGCCACCGGCCTGATCATGAAACACTCCCTGTTATCGGGCGAGAGCAGTGGCTTTATGATGGAAATGCCAACCTATCACATACCGACCTTCAAGGGCATCAGCCTGCGCACCTGGGATCGGGTCAAACTGTTTATCCGCGACGCCGGGCGCGTGATCATTGTCATGGTGATGGTCCTCAACGTGCTTAACTCTATCGGTACCGATGGCAGTTTTGGTAACGAAGACAGTGAACACTCCCTGTTAAGCGTGATGGGAAAGTCCCTCACCCCACTGTTTCAGCCGATGGGCATTGAACAGCAAAACTGGCCGGCTACAGTCGGCATCTTCACCGGCGTTCAGGCCAAGGAAGTGGTGGTCGGCACCTTAAACTCGATCTATACCCGGATGTCACTGGAAGGTGCCAGTATCGAACCCGAGGAATTTGATTTGCTGCAGGCGCTGAACGCTGCACTGGCCACCATTCCGCATAATCTTTCCGCGTTGAGTAATCTGCTGCTTGACCCGCTCGGACTGAATAGCGCGAATATCCAGAGCCTTGAATCAACCGCGACCGACCTCAACGTAGCTTCCGGTATCTTTGGTGTGATGGCCGATCGCTTCAATGGACAGGCCGGCGCGTTTGCTTATCTGTTATTTATCCTGCTCTACTTTCCCTGTGTCGCGACCATCGGTGCAATCGCCAGAGAAGCGGGTAAAGCCTGGGCGATGTTTGTCGCGTTCTGGTCAACCTCGGTGGCTTACATCTGTGCGGTACTGTTTTATCAAAGCGCAAACCTGACCGAGCATCCCACCACGGCCTCCGTCACCATTGCTCTGATTATCGCTTATGCTTTTTTACTGTTTATGGCGTTACGCGCTTATGCCAACAGAAAACAGACCCGAACCGTTGCCGTCACATGATACTGAAAGAGGTAAAAACCTATCTGCAAACCCAGCGCCAGGCCAGCCTGAGCGAGATGGCGATTCATTTTGATATCGACGCAGACGCCCTCAAGGGCATGCTCGAATTCTGGGTGAAAAAAGGCATCATCCGCCATACACCCGCGTCTGCAGTTTGCTCCAGTGGCTGCTCCTGCAGCCAGAAGGAGCAGAACGACCTGTACAGCTATAGCCAGCAGTTTGGCAGCATTCCTGTTCACACCCGCTAGTCGTTCAGGCTATCGCCATCACACTCAGCAGAACCACCCCGCCAATAAAGGCGTCATAGACTTTCACTTCACACACTCCGACCATGCCTGACAGGGAATCCCTGTTAACCCGCATCGATGCAGACTCAAATTTTTAATCCAACAAAAAAGGGGCAGATTTAAATATATAAAATTTCGTGTCAGGGGTATCTAGCTGCCGATATTATAATGCGTGATTTCTACTCAAGAACACGCTAATGTTTGTCGGAATTAATCGGGGAAACTCAAGCTGGACATTATGCGATATATTAACGCGATTTTATTCACAAGCTTTCTATTCTCAGCTTCGCAGGTTTTTGCTGATCTGACTTTTCCAATGCATCCGCAACAGGTTGCTCCTGATATTTATGCGTTGATTACCCCCACTCGTAATTTGCCCAATCCAGAAAATAAAGGCTGGAATTCAAACTCAGCTTTTGTTGTTACAAACTCAGGTGTGCTGCTATTTGATACTGGAAGTTCGAGTGCGATTGGTGAATCCATTAAAAAGGTCATTGCCCAGATAACCGATCAGCCGGTGCGCTGGATTATTAACTCTCATGCTCATGGTGATCACTGGTTGGGAAATGCGGTTTTTAAGGATACGGTTGAAGCAATATACGCTACAGAGCAGGTTAAAACGAAAATCATCGAGGATGGTCAGGGCTGGGTAAACCGTTTTATGCAAATGACCGAAGGAGCAACGGGGCAGTCCGAGATTTTAGTGCCAAAAAACATTATCGATCAACGCACAACCATTCGTTTTGGAGACAGGGAGGGAGTATTATTTTTATCCGGTAACAGTCATTCACCCGGGGATATCCTGATGTGGCTGGAGGATGAAAAAGTACTTATTTCAGGCGATGTGATTTATTCAGATAGAATGCCATCGACGCTGGACGCTGATCTCAGACAATGGGTTTTGTTACTGGGTGAATTAAATGCCTTACAGCCAAAGGTTGTGATTCCTGGGCATGGCAAAGTAACCGATATACAGGGTGTCATGCGTCTAAAAACTCTGTTGCAATCCTTCTGGGATGCCGTTAAAAAAGGCTATGATGAAGGCCAATCTGATTTTGAAATGGTGGGCGATGTAACCGCAGCACTGGCTCAGTTCGAGCCACATTACCCAGGCCTGGAAGAAAAAGTAAAACGCGATATTTCTGGCGTTTTTTTACAGGTTGAAGCGGCAAGTTTCCAATGAGGAGCGAGCTTATCAGGGTTAGCTGATGGTATTTTATAGCGATACAAACCAGCCATAACCATCATAGATGGCAATCAAAAAAGGGAGGTGATTTTTTGATGCCGTTATCTCACCATTATTCAATAAGTCTTAACAGATTATTGCCCCTCATTTTTTCAGAATCATCTCATAACATCCATTTGTACACGTTTTTCACCTTCAGCGACCAGGGTTCTGTTTTGAGGTTTAGAAGCAGTGGGCAAAGAAGTTGTTATTGAATGACAGTATTTTGTCTTCGAAGTGATTGCCTGCCGGTTAATGCGTGTAGATCTCTGGCTTGCTAACTTCAGTTGTTCAGAAAGTTGCTCACGATGGTCAGCTACGGCAAAAGGAGTCATTTGGGGTTTACAGGGATGTTATGTTGCGATGAAGCAAATTTTACCAATTATAGTCATTCCTTGCAGCCTATAGTCAATAACAGAATCCACGGACAAGTCGGTCATCTAGCTAGTTTATTTATTAATACATAA
>JACNJF010000110.1:0-29519 GCA_014382695.1 Gammaproteobacteria bacterium
GGCCAATCAGCTTTTGCTGCAAAGGGCTGTATTGGTTGCCATGGCGCTGGTGGTGTTAGCGTTGTTCCTGCTTATCCTACACTGAAAGGTAAAGATGCAGCTTTCGTAAAAGAGAATTTAACTAATTTTCGCAGTGGCGCGCGCGTAAGCGCTACCATGAATGCGATGTCTGCAGGCCTGAATGATGCGGATATCGAAAATCTGGCTGCTTACATCGGTTCTTTATAAGACTAAGCGGTAAAGATCGACTGAAAAGCCGGGGATAGTCTCCCCGGCTTTTTTTTGCCTGAAATTCCTATAGTAAAAAGTATTTTCCTGCTGTGGCAACAATCACCGTGATGAGACCGATGATGGTGTTGATGCCTACCAGTATCCTGAGCGTATTCAACTGTTTGGCCGCGCCTGGAATATCTGCCGCATCGAGGCATTTCTTGATGCGTTTGAATGGCGCAAAATACACATGCATAAAAATCAACATCATGATGACGCCTAGTGTGGTCATGATATGAATATGTGGAGGGGTGTGGGCAAAGCCACCGTAGGGAGTCGTCAGTGCGATGCCTGTCAACGGTACGAGCACGATAGAGGCCCATACCCAGGGGAAAAAGCGGCTGAAAACCTGTCGCCACAGGTTAAGTCGAACGGCGGGCTCCAGCAGGCTTGCGGCTGCCGGGCGTAGTATCATGTAGGCAAAAAACATTCCGCCAACCCAGATGATGATAGAAAGTACATGTAGTGCCAGATAGATTCCCATATATTATTCCTGTGCGATTAAATCGCTATATTCTAATGTTTTTATGAACGGACTTCAGTATTTGATCGATACTGGCTGAAATTTAACTCCAGATCGTGTACATTCTCGTCTGAATTTTTTTAAGCTTATAGGTTTTGATTATGACTGATTTTCTGATTGCGCCTTCAATTCTGTCGGCAGATTTCGCTCGTTTGGGTGAAGAAGTAGATAATGTTCTCGCATCGGGAGCCGATGTCGTACATTTCGATGTAATGGATAACCACTATGTGCCTAACCTGACCATCGGGCCGCTGGTGTGCGAAGCATTACGTAAGCATGGTGTTACCGCTCCTATCGATGTCCATCTGATGGTCAAACCGGTAGATCGGATCATTCCTGATTTTGCCAAGGCCGGCGCCAGTTACATCACCTTCCATCCGGAAGCTTCCGAGCATATCGATCGTAGCCTGTCATTGATCCGTGAATGTGGCTGTAAGTCTGGTCTGGTGTTTAATCCGGCCACACCTCTGGACTATCTGAAGTATGTAATGGATAAGGTGGATGTCGTGCTATTAATGTCGGTTAACCCCGGATTTGGCGGACAAAGCTTTATTCCTGCTACTCTGGACAAACTGCGTGAAGCACGAAAAATGATTGATGATTCGGGTTTCGATATCCGTCTCGAAATCGATGGTGGCGTCAAGGTTGATAATATCGCTGAAATCGCGGCTGCCGGTGCAGACATGTTTGTATCAGGCTCGGGTATCTTTGGCGGTGCGAAGGCCACAGATCCACATGTTTACGATACCATCGTAAACAAGATGCGTGCCGAACTGGCTAAAGTCTAAGCGCTAAGCAGATGGCTATATCTAAACCAGAAATGATTTTGATCGACGTCGACGGCACGCTGGTAGACAGCGTGCCTGATCTGGCCTATTGCGTGGATGAAACGATGCTGCAACTGGGCTTACCACCACGTGGTGAACCGGCTGTCAGGCACTGGGTTGGCAACGGAGTCGAACGACTGGTCAAGCGTGCGTTATTGAATCAACTGGATGGCGAGCCGGATCAGGCCCTGTATGAAAAGGCTTTGCCAATCTTTCGTGCGCTGTATGCGGAGAACACTTCCAAACGCAGTCACCTGTATGAAGGGGTTCAGCAGGGTCTGGACTACATGAAGCAAAGTGGTTACCGGCTGGGCTGTGTGACCAATAAGGCGAGAGAGTTTACGCTGCCGATTTTGCGTGATCTTGGAGTGCAGGATTATTTTGAAGAGATCATCTGTGGAGACGATACGGCGCGTAAAAAGCCAGACCCTCTACCCCTGTTAACGGCTGCCGAAAGAATGTCGGTCAAGCCAGAAAAGTCATTGATGCTGGGTGATTCGCAGAGTGATGTAAAGGCAGCAAGAGCGGCCGGTTTTCAGGTTATCTGTATGAGTTATGGCTACAATCACGGGGAAGATATCCGTAGCTTTGACCCTGACGCTGTGATAGATTCTTTTACCGAATTGCAACAGTTTATTTAAACCGGTTTTCAAGATGGCGCCCCGACACGTAATGATTGTACGAGCAGAAAACAGTTGGCGAAGGTGGTAATACATCTCTCGTTTTCTCTTTTATTGCACGTTAATTACCTGTTGAGTCGTTATCATGAAGCTGGAACAATTTGAACAATTAAAATCAACCTATAATCTGATCCCTCTGGCACGAGAAGTTTTTGCCGATCTCGATACGCCACTCAGTGTTTATCTCAAGCTTGCCAATAACCCATATAGCTACCTGTTTGAATCCGTTCAGGGTGGTGAAAAGTGGGGGCGATACTCCATCATTGGTCTGGGTTGTAAAACCCGGCTGAAGGTGTTCGGGCATGAGGTTACGCTGGAAACCGATGAGCGTATAATCGATCAGCAGACGGTCGCAGACCCGCTCCAGTATATCGATGACTATCTGCAGTCATTCCGGGTCGCCGAACTCGATTGTCTACCCCGCTTCAACGGGGGGCTGGTAGGTTATTTTGGCTATGACACCATTCGCTATATCGAACCCAGACTTAAAAATAATCCAAATCCGGATAAGCATTTAACCCCTGATATTCTGCTGATGCTGAGTGAGCAATTGGTGGTGTTTGATAACCTGGCTTCGCGCCTGTATATCATCGTGCTGGTCGATCCCAATCGCGATAACTCTTTTCAGCAGGGACAACAGCAGCTCGATCAACTGGTTGAAAAAATTCAGCAAACTCAGATTGATCTGCCTCAGCAAGGAGCTAATAGCCAGGTGCTGGAAAATGATTTTGAGTCAGAGTTTACCCAGCAAGGTTATATGCAGGCTGTGCAGAAAGCGCGTCAGTATATTATCGATGGTGATGCGATGCAGATCGTTCTGTCGCAGCGTCTTTCTATTCCGTTTAGCTCCAATCCACTCAATCTGTATCGGGCGTTACGCGGCCTGAATCCATCTCCCTACATGTATTTCATGAATCTGGGCGATCATTATGTGGTGGGATCTTCACCGGAAATTCTGGTTCGTCTGGAGCAGGGTCAGGTCACGGTCAGGCCGATCGCTGGCACCCGGCCCCGAGGTCGGACGGAGGCGGAAGATAATCAGCTTGAGCATGATTTACTGAATGATCCGAAGGAGCTGGCTGAGCATCTGATGTTAATCGATCTGGGGCGTAACGATGCCGGTCGGGTCAGCAAAACCGGGACGGTAAGACTGACCGACAAGATGATCGTGGAGCGTTATTCGCATGTCATGCACATTGTTTCAAACGTGGAAGGCGAACTTAAGCCCGATCTGTCTGCGATGGATGTTCTACGTGCTACCTTTCCAGCCGGGACGGTTTCCGGTGCGCCTAAAATTAGAGCGATGGAGATCATCGATGAGCTTGAGCCGGTTAAGCGTGGCATCTATTCTGGCGCCGTTGGTTACCTGTCATGGAGTGGTAATATGGATACCGCAATAGCTATTCGTACCGCAGTGATCAAAGATAATAAATTGTACATTCAGGCGGGTGCGGGAATTGTATATGACTCGGTTCCTGAAAAGGAATGGGATGAAACCATGAACAAGGGGCGCGCCATTTTCAGAGCCGTGGCGTTGGCCGAGTCTGGCCTGTTACCGCGTGATCCC
This sequence comes from Gammaproteobacteria bacterium, assembly GCA_014382695.1. Classification (GTDB taxonomy): domain Bacteria; phylum Pseudomonadota; class Gammaproteobacteria; genus JACNJF01. Next base: position 3,868 of record JACNJF010000110.1, read on the forward strand.
TGTCAGCTGCCTGAGGAGCACGAATCATGAAAGTATTGATGATCGATAACTATGACTCCTTTACCTACAACCTGGTGCAATATCTGGGTGAATTGAATGTCGATGTTGAAGTCGTACGTAACGATCAATATACGGTAGAGCAGGTAAGGCAAAATGAAGCTTCGCATATCATGCTTTCACCCGGCCCCTGTACGCCCAACGAAGCAGGTATTTCGATGGCGGTGATCGATGCGATGGCCGGTGTAAAACCGTTGCTCGGGGTATGTCTAGGGCATCAGAGTATCGGACAGGTTTTCGGTGGCAGAATTGTGCATGCCAGAGAGATTATGCATGGTAAAACCTCGATGATTTATCATCTCAATAGCGGGGTATTCAGTGGTCTCAGAAATCCGTTTGAAGCCACACGTTATCATTCACTGGTGATCGAGAAAGCGAGCCTGCCGGATTGTCTGGAGATTACCGCCTGGACGCAGAATGAGGATGGCAGTGTGGATGAGATTATGGGGGTTCGTCATAAAGTCCTGCCGATTGAAGGTGTCCAGTTCCATCCGGAATCGATACTGACGGAGTTCGGACATGAATTATTGCAAAACTTCCTGAACATGAACATTTACGGGGAATAGGAATGGATATACAGCAGGCTATTAAAGCCGTGATCGCCCGCCAGGATCTGTCGCAACAGCAAATGACGGATGTCATGCGGCAGATAATGACCGGAGAAGCAACGGCATCCCAGATCGGTGGTTTTCTGGTCGGTTTGCGCATGAAGGGCGAAACAGTGGATGAAATTAGCGCTGCTGCCAGCGTGATGCGTAAGCTGGCGACGCCGGTGGAAACACATTCGAAGAATCTGGTCGATACCTGTGGTACTGGCGGCGATTCATCCGGTAGTTTTAATATCTCGACCGCGAGTGCAATCGTCGCAGCCGCAGCAGGTGCGCATGTTGCCAAACATGGCAATCGTTCGGTTTCCAGCAAGTCGGGTAGTGCTGATGTGCTGGAGGCGGCCGGCGTCAAACTCGATATTGATGTAGTAAAGGTGGGGGCCTGCATCGATGAAGTCGGCGTGGGTTTTCTGTTTGCACAGAATCATCACAGCGCCATGCGCCATGCGATTGGACCGCGGCGTGAAATGGCGGTTCGCACCGTGTTTAATGTACTCGGGCCTTTAACCAATCCCGCTGGCGCTCCGAATCAGGTAATCGGGGTGTTTGATAAAGATCTGGTGGAGCCTGTCGCCAGGGTATTGCAGAAACTGGGAAGCCGTCATGTGATGGTGGTACATGCCGATGATGGGATGGATGAAATCAGTATCTCGACCTGCACCTTTGTTGCCGAGTTGAAAAATGGTGAAGTGAGCTGTTATCAAATCAGCCCACAGGATTTCGGCTTTGAAACGGCTGAACTCTCCACCATCCGGGTGGATGGCGTCGAGCAAAGCCTGGCGATGATCCGATCTGTATTGAGCAACCAGACAGGGCCTGCGCTAAATATTGTGTGTCTGAATGCAGGGGCTGCGATCTATGTTTCAGGCCTGGCCGAGTCGCATCAGGCCGGTGTCGAGATGGCGCAGCAGGCAATTGCCGATGGCCGCGCGCAGAAAGTACTTGCCCATCTGATTGCTAAAACAAATGACTGATACGATGACGCATAAAGCCGATATATTAAACCGGATTGTGGCCCGTAAGCGAGAGGAAATCAGTGCACGAAAAGCACAAGTCTCGCAGCCGGAGCTTGAGCGGTTATTGTCTACTGCCTCACCGGTACGTGGTTTTGTAAGCGCGCTAAAATCCAAAATGGATCAACAGCAGTCTGCTGTGATCGCCGAAATCAAGAAGGCGTCACCCAGTAAGGGGGTTATCCGGGAGAATTTTAATCCGGCAGAGATTGCACGTCAGTATCAACAGGGTGGTGCCGCCTGCCTGTCGGTATTGACCGATGTGGATTTTTTTCAGGGTGCCGATGAGTATCTGATCGCTGCCCGTCGGGCCTGTGAATTACCGGTAATCCGCAAAGACTTTATTATCGACCCCTACCAGGTTATCGAAGCCAGAGTGATGGGAGCTGACTGTATCCTGTTGATCGTGGCGGCACTGGATGATGTGCAGCTGGATCTTTTGTATCATCAGGCCGTCGAACTGGGCATGGATGTACTGGTTGAGGTACATGATGAGCAGGAAATGCAACGCGCGCTTAAGCTCGATCTGCCAATGGTAGGTATCAATAACCGCAATCTAAGAACCTTTGAAACCAGCCTGCATACGACCTTAAAAATGCTGCATATGGTGCCTGCAAGCTGTTTTGTGGTTACTGAGAGTGGTATCCACAGTCGGCAAGATGTGCAGTTTATGCGCGACCATCAGGTGAATGCTTTTCTGGTGGGAGAAGCTTTTATGCGGGCCGATAATCCCGGTCAATCCTTGTCTGAGATATTCAGGCCTTAATCATATTCATTTAGTCTGTTTACTCTGGAACTGTTAGCGAGTGCCAAACACTACAATGGTCTTGCCGTGAGCCGAGATCAGGTTGTCTTCTTCCAGATTCTTGATGACACGTCCGGCCATTTCACGCGAACAGCCGACGATTTTGGCTATTTCCTGACGGGTTACCTTGATCTGCATGCCGTCAGGGTGCGTGATGGAATCCGGTTGTTTGGCAAGATCGAGCAATGCTCTGGCCACGCGTCCGGTAACATCCATAAATGCAAGGTTGCTGACCTTGCGGCTGGTATTGCGTAGGCGGTCGGCCAGTTGAGCGGAAAGCTGGAACAGAATCTCGGGGTTTTCGCGTGCCAGATGCATAAACTGGGTGTAGTGTATCTCGGCAATTTCACATTGGCTGCGAGTAATGACCCAGGCGCTACGCTTCATGTTTTTCTCAAACAGGCCCATTTCCCCAAAAAAATCACCGGCATTTAGATAGGCCAGAACAATTTCATTACACTCTTCGTCTTCGATCACAACACTGACGGAACCGCTGACAATATAGTAAAGCGTATGAGACTCATCTCTGGCATGGATGATGGTCTGCTTGGTCGGCAGGATTTTTTTATGGCAATGTTTTAAGAAGTTTTCAAGCGCTGGATTGCTTTGTGGCTGTAATTTTTGTATAGGTTCCAAGCTCACGGATTTTCCTGTTTATAATTATATAATTCAGGTTAACATACCATAATTATTACTATTCACAAACTGGGTTAGAGATGAAATCAAAAGTTAAATGGCTGGATAATATGACCTTTATCGGGGAGTCTGCGAGTGGTCATGCAGTGGTGATGGATGGGCCTGCTGAGTTTGGAGGGCAAAATCTGGGCGTGCGACCAATGGAGATGCTAATCCTTGGATTGGGGGGCTGTAGTTGCTTTGATGTTATGCTGATATTGAATAAATCCCGTCAACAGGTTGCGCATTGTGAGGTTGAGCTGGATTATGATCGTGCCGAAGAGTTGCCCAAGGTATTTACCCGGATTCATCTACATTTTATTGTGACGGGTAAAGGCCTGGATCCGACCAAGGTGCAAAAAGCAATTTCATTATCTGCAGAAAAATACTGTTCAGCATCCATAATGCTGGGCAAGATGGCAGAGATAACGCATGACTTTGAAGTAAGAGAGTCAGTTGTTTAAGGCTGTCGCACTTAAACTCGATAGGCGCTGAATGTCATTATTTTACTGACCAGGGTCATCGCCTGTTTGATGAACTCTGGCAATTTAGCGGCGCCAGCCAGATGCGCCTGCCTGGCATGACGCATTTCATCCTGCTTCATTAAGTTTAATATTTCGCGCGTGCGAGTATCCTGTTCGGGCAACTGCTGTAGATGTTGTTGCAGATGTCGAGTGACTTGCTTTTCAGTTTCCTCAACAAACCCCAGGCTCCACTTGTCACCGGCTAAACCTGCGCTCAGACCCAGGCTAAATGAACCCCAGTACCAGACGGGATCGAGCATACTGCGTTGAGCACCCAGTTCAGACAGGCGAGTCTGGCACCAATCCAGATGTTCATTTTCTTCAATGGCTGCCTGCAGCATATTTTTTTTTATTGCGGGTTGTGAAGCGCTAAATGCCTGTCCTCGATAGAGTCCCTGTGCAGCGACTTCACCAGCATTATTCACTCTCATTAAACCGGAAACATGCCTGTTTTCAGTGTCAGTTAAGTCTGGAAAAGGCAGTATTTCGGCAGGATAGGGACGAGCTCCTCGAGCAGGCTTGACATGGCATGTGCGCAAGTTATGTTCGAGCTCTATCAGAATCCGGTCGATGAAGGAGAAAGTTTTCATTATGTGAATCAGTTTGAAAGAAAAATGGAGGAGTCAGGTTGACAAGGAAGTATCTATATTAGATAATTCTTATATGCTGAATATTGAAGGCGCCCCTCGTCTTCCTCAGCATAACTCCTCCATCCTCCTTTGGTGGTTTTGGCGTGGCATTTTGCCACGCCCTTTTTTAACAATTTTTTACTCACTCTTCAATGTTTTTTATATTCTTATAATGAATAATAAAATTAAACAGGTAATATATAAAATAACAATGGAGGGGGTATTGTCAACATGCTCTGAATCCGTTAGTATTCGCGCCCTTTCTATATGAAGACAATCGCTCGAAAGCGAGTTAGGAATATTTATGAAAACCTTTAGTGCAAAACCAGAATCAGTAAAGCGTGACTGGTTCATTGTTGACGCGACTGACAAAACTTTGGGACGTCTGTCAACAGAGATAGCTCGTAGATTACGTGGCAAACATAAACCGGAATATACCCCTCACGTGGATACGGGTGACTACATCGTAGTCATTAATGCAGAGAAGGTGAAGGTTACGGGTAATAAGGAACAGGATAAGATGTATCACCATGTGACTGGTTATGTGGGGCATCTTAAATCTATAAATCTGGCAAAGCTTCGTGCATCGCATCCTGATCGTATTTTGAAAACAGCGGTCAAAGGAATGCTTCCAAAAAATTCGCTCGGACGAGCTATGTTTAAGAAGCTTAAAGTTTATGCAGGTGAAAACCACCAGCATACTGCTCAGCAACCCCAAGTATTAGATATTTAAGAGAAAGCTATGACTACAGAACAGTATTATGGAACAGGTCGTCGCAAGAGTTCTTCTGCTCGTGTTTATTTAAAATCGGGCAGCGGCAGTATCACGATCAATAAAAAGTCTATCGATGATTACTTCGGTCGTGAAACTTCTCGTATGGTGGTTCGTCAGCCATTAGAAACTGTAGATCTACTGGAGAAATTTGACATTAATGTGAATGTTGCTGGTGGTGGCCCAAGCGGTCAGGCTGGAGCAATCAGATTAGGTATCACACGCGCCCTGTTACAGTATGATGAAACATTTCGTCCTGCATTAAGAAAAGAAGGTTTCGTGACACGTGATGCACGTGAAGTTGAACGTAAAAAGGTTGGCCTACGTAAAGCACGTAGAGCGACACAGTTCTCCAAGCGTTAATTTTATTCAGTTCAAAAAAACCTGCTCAGGCAGGTTTTTTTTTGCCTGTTATAAATTAAAGTGAATTGATATTTTTTTTAAAAAAATACTGTAAGTCTGTGTATATTAGAGATATTTATTAATATAGATCCTTGACACCGAGTGGGAGCGCGACTAATCTTTTAGCTAAATAAAAACTTATAAAAGACATCCAGCAATTACTATTATTATATCGAGATGCTTTTTTCAGAATCCTTTTCTCAACTACTGCATTGATGTATTTCGTTCGGAATAATCAAGTGCATATGGGTGCCTTGCTGTTTTCAGTGGCGCTGCTTTTTCTGTGGCCTGGCCAAAAAAGTTATGCTCAGGTGAGTTCAAAATATATGGAGACTCTGGAGGGGGAAGCCTCAGGTTTGAAGCTTGATACCCAGACCAGGGTTCAGCCGCAGAAAGAGGCGGCCCTGAATGAGAATTTTGACAAGGCTAAGGGTGGAGCGATTTCCGATCTGAAACAGGGGTTTAGCCTGGAGCGGTTTGAGGATGTGCTGAAAAATAACTATATTGGAAGCTATCTGTTCTATAAGCGTTTAAATGATCAGCAGAAGGCAGAAGTGTTTGGCTACTATCAAAACAATCCTGACCCGCAAAAAGTAAGGGAAAAAATTTTGCAGGTCACTAAATCTGAATGAGGCGGCATATGTTCTTGAGGGTACTCTTCCCTTTTCTATTAATCTGTTTTAGTACTGCGCAGGCTCTGGATGTCAAGTTAACGGCTGACAAGGAGTATGTAGAGGTTATTCATGATAATAAACTGGTCAGGATTCAGCGAATTCAGGATCAGGATCATGTGCTGGAGGGTGGATTTGCTAAAACCTCCCGAAAGTGTCCCCCATTCTGTATTCAGCCGATGAGTGCAGGCGAAGGTGTCAGAACCGTGGGGCAGCTCGAAATCTTCGAATTTATGGAAAAAGAGCTGCTGGATGGCACCGGGGTTATTGTGGATTCAAGAACGCCGTCCTGGTGGAAAAGGGGGACGATTCCGGGTTCGATTAATATTCCTTTTACGACATTCTCTCTTGAAGTAAACGACCCTCAGCTGATAGAGGTTATGAAGACGCTGGGGGCAAAACGTCGTGGGAAAGTGAGTGGCTTGTCGAGGGCTATCGAGCAGTTTGGTCTGATGGGTGGCTCACAGAAAAACGATGAGTGGGATTTTACCACGGCCAAAAAAATACTGTTATGGTGTAACGGAATGTGGTGTGGGCAATCGCCGCGCGCTATCCGTGGGCTGCTGGAGCTGGGTTATCCGGCAGATAATATACTATATTATCGAGGCGGAATGCAGGCCTGGCAATCACTAGGGCTGACGGTTATTGTTCCTGAAGATTGAACCAGAAAAAAAAATTTAAAATAAAAAAAGAGCCCTGACCGGGGCTCTTTTTTTGCTGCTAGACTGGGTTAAGGCTTGATCACCTGAACGCCTTTTTCAGATCCCAGTAGCAGGACATCCGCTGGACGGTGGGCGAAGAGACCCACGGTGACAACCCCTGCAATCTGATTGATAAAAGTTTCCATTTTCATCGGTTCCATGATTTCCAGATTGTGAACATCGAGAATCTGATTGCCATTGTCGGTGATAAAATGTTCTCTCCATACCGGCTTTCCGCCAAGCTTAACCAGTTCGCGCGCGACCAGGCTTCGGGCCATAGGAATGACTTCAACAGGCAGTGGGAACTTTCCCAGAAATGGAACCAGCTTGGTATCATCCGCGATGCAGACAAATGTTTTACTGGCAGCGGCCACGATTTTTTCGCGTGTTAATGCGCCGCCACCACCTTTTATCAGCTGTAAGTGACGGTTGGATTCGTCTGCACCATCCACATAGATGGATAATTCTCCTGCGCTATTCAGGTCAATAACGCGGATTCCATGTTTTTTCATGCGCTCGGATGAGGCTTCTGAACTGGAGACGGCCGCATCGATAGCACCTTTCATTTTTTCTGCGATGGCATCAATGAAATGGTTAACCGTCGAACCGGTGCCAACACCGATAATGGAACCTTTTTCCACATAGTCCAGAGCTGCATAAGCAGCCATTTTTTTCTTATCGTCTGAGGTCATGATTTTTCCAGAAATTTATTGATCGCCGGATTCTAACGATTGAACGGGCAAAAGTCACCGCATTATATAGATTTGAGGTATAAGGTTAAAACTCCGTGCCGCAATGTGCTATTGCTTAACCGACCGCCATTCCCGATAATGGCGCCTCAATATTGAGGGTCAGGCATGTCGACATCCAATTTTCTGGAAAAAGTATTAACAGCCCGTGTTTATGATGTGGCTATCGTGTCACCACTGGATCCACTGCCGGGAATTTCCCAACGTCTGGAAAATCGTGTGTTACTAAAAAGAGAGGATCTGCAGTCAGTATTTTCTTTCAAACTGCGCGGAGCCTTTAATAAAGTCTTTCAGGTGGTCAGGGATAATCCTGCACTTAAAGGCGTAATAACGGCATCGGCAGGGAATCATGCGCAGGGTGTTTCACTGGCGGCCAAAAAGTTACAGATTAGTGCCATTATTGTGATGCCTTTGACTACCCCGTTGATTAAGGTTAATGCGGTTAAGTCTTATGGTGCCAAAGTGGTACTGAAGGGGGATAACTTCGATGAAGCTTATAAATACTCGCTTGAGCTGGCGGCACAGGAAAAGCTCGCATTTATTCACCCCTATGACGATATCGATGTAATGGCTGGCCAGGGCACCATCGCGCTGGAGATCATCCGCCAGCATCCGAATGACATCGACGCGATTTTTGTTCCAGTTGGTGGCGGCGGTCTACTCGCCGGTATTCTGGGTTTTCTTAAGATCGTTAAACCATCGATCAAGATTATTGGCGTAGAGCCTGAGGATGCGGCCTGTCTGGCGGCGGCTATGCAGGCAAAACGCAGAGTGAAACTGAAAGAGGTAGGGATTTTTGCTGATGGCGTAGCGGTCAGGCAGATCGGTCAGAATACCTTTAAAATGATTCAGAAGCGCATCGATGATGTGATTACAGTTTCGACCGATCAGATCTGTGCGGCAATCAAGGATACCTACGATGATACGCGTGCGATCTGTGAGCCTGCCGGAGCGGTTTCGCTGGCCGGGCTGAAGAAGTATGTCGAGCTGCATGGGCTGAAAGGAAAAACGCTGATTGCCATTAATAGTGGTGCAAACATGAACTTTGACCGGTTACGTCATGTTGCCGAGCGTGCAGAAATTGGTGAGCGACGAGAGGCATTGCTGGCGGTTGAAATCGCAGAAAAGCCCGGTAGCTTCAAGACGTTCTGTCAGTTGATCGGAAAGCGCCAGATCACCGAGTTTAACTATCGTTACTCGGATACAAAAAGGGCGATGGTGTTTGCTGGAATTCAGCTGAGTCACGGCTCCGAAGAGAAAGAGCAGATTATTAGTCTGCTTGAAAGTAAGCATTATACCGTGTCGGATATGACCGATAACGAAGTGGCTAAGCTGCACACCCGCTATATGGTGGGTGGTTGCCCCGGTAACGGCGTGATGAATGAGTTGTTGTTCCGCTTCCAGTTTCCGGAAAAGCCAGGTGCGCTGTTAAAATTTTTAAGCGAGATTGGGCAGCGCTGGAATATCAGTCTTTTCCACTACCGTAATCATGGTGCAGATTATGGGCGGATATTGATGGGCATACAGGTCGATGCGGCAGAGCATAAGGTGTTCAGGCAGTTTCTAAAGGGGCTCAAATTTCCTTATTGGGAAGAAACCGATAACAGGGCTTACCGGCTATTTCTAAAATAATTCTGCGGGGCGTAAAAGTCAGCCGGCAGGATAAATTATTTCATTCTCGGTAATGATGCAGTCGAGCGGTATATCCCATGCCTGTTGCGGGAGTTGAGGATGCTGCTGGCAGCTATGGGCGACACCGACAAGGCGTGGTTTGAGCCAGTGTGTACGGCTGCGGCGGAAGGCGAGGCTGCGATCATAATAGCCACCGCCCATTCCAAGTCGGTTACCGCTGCTATCAAAAGCTACCAGCGGCATCAGGATGATGTCAAGCTGGTTGGCTTCCAGGGTCTCTCCCCATCCACAATCCGGTTCGAGTATTTTGAATCGGTTGTGGGTCCATACCGTTTTCTCGCTAAGTGCGGCAAACCTGAGTTTTGTGGTGGTTACTTCGTAAAGTTTTGGTAGGTAAATCTTGTGTTTTTGATTGCCAGCTATCCAGGGGTTTAGTGAAATCTCGCCTTGCACCGAAAGATATGCAGCGATTTTCTGCGCTCTGATCCGACCAAGATAGGAGTCGATTCGGTGTTTTAATAGCAGGGCGTTTTGATTCAGTTCGTCACTGGACAGGGCCTGTCGTGTCTTGCGGTAATGCTGACGAATAAGTTGAACAGTCATATTTTATTAGGTAATACCAACCACGGTGCCGTCGCGTTCTATCAACCTTGAACCGAAGGTTCAGGTGGGATAAGCGGGCGTCCTTCAGGCTTCCCGATAAATCTCGGGCATGCACACCAGGGCGACTCAAAAATCCCTAAGTTGATGAATAGGCTCAAGGATTATGAAGGTGCTAACAAACACCGCAGTTGGTAATAAAGACTATACGCCAGTTTTTCCAGCAATGCACGACTGAGAGAGTCAATTTTTTTTATGGACGTTTAAGGTTAATTAAATTTCTATCTGGCGCGCTTTCTGCAGCGCTGCGCTAATTTTAAGTTCCAGATTTTTCAGGCGCGGTGGCAGCGCACCGTGCAGAGAGTCTTTCTGCTGGGTTGAATTCAGCAGTTCATGAGTGATGTTGAGGGCGGTAATAACAGCAATTCGTTCAGAACCGATAATGCTGCCACTGGCTCTGACTTCACGCATTTTAGTATCCAGGTACTCGGCTGACGCCAGCAGTGCGGTTTGCTCACCCGCCGGGCAGGCGATTTTATATTCCTTATCGAGAATCGAAATGTTTATCGGTAGTGCTTTACTCATGAACTTATTTCCAGTGATCTTAATCGTGTAATCATGGCTTCAACGCGGGTTCTCGCCAGCTCTGTTTTTTCGATTAATTGCGAACGTTCAGACATCAGGTTGTCCTGCTGGTGTCGTAAGCTGGTGTTTTCATTCTTGAGCTGATTCAGGGTATCGATTAGTTCGTCGATCTGGTTTTCAAGCTTTTGCAGGTCTGATTCGGAGAAATTTTTATTGTTGGAGTCCATGGCATATTTTTGGTGATAGATGATAATCTGTCAACTGACGGTTAAATTATAAGGCTGTTATGTTATATCACAAAATGAATGCTTTGCACGTTACATCTTCGTATCCGGGCGGGTGCTGAAAAATTGCCTTAAAATGAAACTCTAGACTGTGTAAACTGCGCATTTGCAGAATTGTGCTGTCTATCCTGCGAGGATTGAATACCCGTTTCCCTGTAAAGGCCCTGAACCACTGTTTAACGATATAGATGATAGATCAAAGCTTACCCGAATTCGATGATGTCCAGAATGCACTGGATAGATTGCACGCGATTACCGATGCTGCCGAAGCGCATGGTACCCTGTGCGGATTACTGCTGGGGCACAAGGATTTGTCGCAATGGCTGAACTTGACCCTGGACAATGAGCCGGATAAGGGCGATCTGCTGGCGCGGGAAAACTTGCAACTGCTGGAGCTGTTATTCGAGCAGACCAAGGTACAGTTGAATGCAGATGATATGTCGCTGGAGCTGTTATTACCGGATGATTCGCATGAGTTTGCGATCCGCTTGATCGGTCTTGCATCCTGGTGTCGCGGGTTCCTGTATGGACTGGCAGCGAATGGTGAAAAAATCTTAAAAGCGTTGTCAGAGCAGGGATTGGAGTGTATGAACGATTTACTCGAAATCAGTCAGCTTGGACATGACGAAGAGGAAACGAATGAAACCGAAGTCGTTTACAGTGAAGTTATTGAGCATGTTAGATTATCGGTCATCTATATGAATGATGAGATTAATCCATTGCTGTCGTCATCAAAGTTGCATTAAAGAGGTTTTTCGGTGAATCAGGCAGAGTTTAAACGTCGTCGTCAGCAGCTGATGAAAATGGTCGGCAAGGGCAGTATCGCACTGGTTTCTTCTTCCTCACAGCAGGTGCGTAACCGCGATGTAGATTATCCATTCCGTCAGGATAGTGATTTTCTATACCTCACCGGATTCAACGAACCGGATGCTCTGCTGGTACTGGTTCCGGGGCGTAAGCATGGCGAATATATTCTATTCTGCCGGGAAAAAGATCCGGAACAGGAAACCTGGCATGGCCGGCGTGCTGGTCAGCAGGGCGCTATCGAGCACTATGGTGCCGACGACTCCTTTCCGATTGATGATATCGATGACATTCTGCCCGGCCTGCTGGAAGGGCGCCAGAAAGTGTTTCATTTTATGGGGCGTTACCCCGAGTTTGATCAGCATCTAATGAGTTGGGTCAGCCAGATCAAGGCGCAGTCACGCTCTGGTGCGCATGTGCCCTACGAATACGTGTCACTGGATCACCTGGTTCACGATATGCGCCTGTATAAGAGCAAGGCAGAGATTCGGTTGATGAAAAAGGCCGCAAAGATTTCCATCACGGCACATAAAAGGGCGATGCAGCAATGTCAGCCGGGTAAATATGAGTACATGATTGCAGCGGAGTATAACCACGAATTCAGCCTGAATAACGCCCAGCATGCCTATCCGCCGATTGTTGGTGCGGGTGAAAATGGCTGCATCCTGCATTACACCGAGAATTCAGATCAGCTTAAGGACGGTGATTTACTGCTCATCGATGCGGGTTGTGAGGTGGAGGGCTATGCTTCGGATATTACCCGCACCTTTCCGGTAAATGGTCGTTATAGCGCTGCCCAGCGTGATATTTATGAAGTTGTACTGCAGGCACAGAAGGCTGCGATCAGTAAGGTGCGGCCGGGTAATCACTGGAATGATCCACATGATGCTGCCGTACGTACCATCACAAAAGGGCTGCTCGAGCTGAAGATCCTGAAAGGCACATTGGCGAAGCTGGTAAAAGATGGTGCCTATCGGCGTTTTTATATGCATAGAACGGGGCACTGGCTGGGGCTGGATGTGCATGATGTGGGCGATTACAAGGTCGGCGATCAGTGGCGTCTGCTGGAGCCGGGCATGGTGTTAACGGTGGAGCCGGGAATCTATATTGCTGGGGATAGTAAGGGTGTCCACCGTAAATGGTGGAATATCGGCATCCGCATCGAGGATGATGTACTGGTCACGCGGGACGGACATGAAGTGTTAACCGCCGGGTTACCTTCCGCCATTGACGAGGTCGAGGCCTTGATGGCGTCATGAAATGAAGTCTGTTCAGATCTGTATTGCAGGCGGTGGGCTGGTCGGTCTGGTTGCTGCGCTGGCGTTTAGCCGCCAGGGGCATTCTGTCTGTGTACTGGAAGCCAGAGATCCTGCGCTGGAACAGCCGGCGCAGATGGATGCACGCTCTATCGCCCTTTCTTTATCCACGATTCAAATTTTTAACGCCCTTGGTGTGTGGCCACAGTTGCAGCAGCAAACCGCCGCAATCCGTCATGTGCATGTTTCCAGTGCCGGACATTTCGGCGTTAGCCGCCTGCATGCCAGCGATTTGCAGCGCGAAGCCATGGGGTTCGTGGTTGAGTATCATGTGCTGCTGCGCTATCTACTGGAAGCAGTCAGCAGGGACTCGGCGATTGAGTTGATTACTCCAGCCCGGCTACTCGACCTGCAGCAGACTGAACACAAGGTAACGCTCCACTATCAACGCGAAAATAAAACGGTCCGGCTCGAAACCTCGTTACTGGTGGTCGCCGATGGGGCTCATTCATCGATCAGGGAAATGCTGGGAATAGCCGCACACACAGACGATTATCATCAGAGTGCCATCGTGGCGAATGTAAAAACAACCCACGCTTTTAACGGTTATGCCTATGAGCGCTTTACCGTGAATGGGCCACTGGCTTTATTGCCTCTGCCCGATCAGCGCTATGCGCTGGTGTGGACCAATCCACCGCAACGGTCCGAGCTGTTGATGCGGCTATCCGATCAGCCGTTTATCGATGAACTCCATCGGCAATTTGGTTATCGCCTGGGGTATTTCAGCGCGGTCGGCAAACGCGTGCAGTTCGGGTTGACGCGCACCCGTTCCGAGCGGTTGGCGGACGGACGCTGTGTACTGATCGGCAATGCCGCGAATACCCTGCATCCGGTGGCTGGACAGGGCTTTAATCTGGCATTACGCGATGTCGGGCAGTTGTATGATGCTATCGAAGCGCTCGATCTGGCATCATCCGGGCTAAGCGTCGGGCTGACGGAGTATGAGTCCGCGCGTAAAAAAGATCAGCAGCGCACCGTGCAGCTGGGCGATGCGCTGGTCAGTCTGTTCTCGAATGATCTGCCGCTAATCAATCATCTACGCGCCGGCGCGCTGGTCGCACTCGATGTCTGCCCGCTGCTGAAACAGGAGTTTAGCTGGCAGGGCATGGGATTTGGTGCAGGATATTCATCTTTGATGCGAGGTGTGCCGCGATGAAGACAAAGTTTGATGCGCTGATACTGGGTGCCGGCATGGTCGGTGCCACGGCTGCACTGATGCTGGCGCGCAAGGGCTTTAGCGTTGCGCTGATTGAAAGGCAGGCGTTACAGCTGATGGAAGATAAATTCAGTGCAACATCCTTGCCGGCGGAGGTGGATCAACGCGTATCGGCGATCAGTCCCGCTTCTCAGCAGTTACTGCATGAGCTGGGTGTGTGGAAACAGGCGAGCCGGCTCAGAAGCTGTGATTACCATAAAATGACGGTCTGGCACGAAAACGGTTCGGCGCAGATGCAGTTTGCCTGTGAGCAGGTCGGGCGCAGTCATCTCGGCACCATCATTGAAAACGAATTGCTGCAATCGGTGCTGATCCATCAGCTATCGCAGCTGCCGAATGTACAGCTTTTCGATCAACAGCAAGTCACGGCAATCGAACAGAATGACACTGCGGTGCAGCTGACGACTTCGGCCGGGATCACCTTGCCGGGTGAACTACTGATTGCTGCCGATGGGCGCGCTTCGAGTGCGCGCAAACTATTGCACCTGCCAGTCACCAGAGGCAGCTATCAGCAGACGGCCATCGTGGCGAATGTCAGTACGGAAAAAAGCCATCAAAATACCGCCTGGCAACGCTTCCTATCCACCGGCCCGCTGGCTTTTCTACCCCTGTCCAACGGGCAAAGCTCTATCGTCTGGTCAGCCGATAGTGACAGAGCCGAAGAACTGTTAAGTCTGAGCGATGACGAATTTTGCCTGCAGCTGGCGCAGGCGTTTGAAAATCGACTGGGGAAAATTATTGAAATCGGTCCGCGTGCCGGGTTTCCGCTTGGCTGGCATACGGCCGAGCGCTGGTTGCAGGGCCGCGTGTTGCTAATCGGTGATGCGGCGCATGGCGTGCATCCCCTGGCCGGTCAGGGCGTGAATCTGGGGTTTGCGGATGTGGCCTTGCTGTCACACAAAATCAGCGTCGGGCAGGCTATTTTTCAGACCCGACTGCTGCGCCAGTTTGAACGTCAGCGTAAGGCGGAAGCTGTAACCGCCACCCATCTGTTTTCCGCGCTTAAACTGATCTATGGTCAGCCTTCGCCGCTGTTCAGTAAATTCAGAGATCTGGGTATGATGGCAGTTGAACAAAATATACTGTTAAAAAGGCTGGTTTTAAACAGTGCTATGCAGAACATGGCATAACAAAAATAGCACAAACAGGTCTTCCAAAATAAATTGGACATGCCACTGAGCAGTGATTATGCTTAATTTCCTGCAAGCAAAAAATATAATAAAGTCATGCGACTTCGCGAAGGAATTCTCTTTGGGCTAATTTTTATTTCTTTAGTAGAAAACTCGGCCTCCGCTCAGGTGGGTTATGAACCCGTCAAGTTTACCGTCAGTAGCTTCAATATCAGTGGTGATAACCCGATCGGGGCTAATAATGCGCAGAAGGTTTTACAGCCTTATCTGGGCGAACAGTCTGGTCTGGATGGGATATCTGCCGCTGCCGATGCACTGGAGCAGGCGCTGATTACTGCCGGTTTCAGCTTCCACCGGGTGTCCCTTCCGCCGCAGCAACTGACCTCGGGTAGTGTCGATTTTAAAATAGTTCGCTTCAGCATCGGGGCCATCAAAATCTCCGGCAATCAGTTTTTTGATCAGCAAAACATCGAACGCTCCCTGCCCACACTCAAGCCCGGCTCAACCCCGAATACCAAAGCGCTTTCCAGCTCGCTGAAGCAGGCCAATAATCATGCCGCAAAGAATATTCTGCTGCGCTTCAAGGAGGGTGAGGCCGGTGATACGATCGATGCCGAACTCACCGTTCGAGATCAAAATCCGCAGCTGTTTTTTGTGACGCTGGATAATACCGGCAGTGCCGACTCGGAAGAGTTCCGCACCACCCTGGGCTATCAGCATGGCAACCTGTTTAATCGCGATCACGCGTTAACAGCAACCCTGACGGTCGCGCCGGAAGATATCGATGCTACCACCCAGATAGGCCTGAGTTACCATATTCCGCTGTATGAAAATGGTGGAAACCTGGATTTTCTGTTATCAGATTCTGAAGTTAATACCGGTGATGTCGCCAGTAACGTCGCCATCAATGGTAAGGGTTCGGTGTTTGGTGCCAGTTATGCGCGCCCGTTCTTACCGGGTACCAATCTGAATCACCAGTGGTCCGTCGGTAGTCAGTATAAAGCCTTCGATAACGAGATCGATCTGGGCGGCGGTCTGGTGCAGAATTTTGACGTGCTCAGCTTTCCGCTGGAACTGGGATACGGCTTTAACTACAGCTCTAAAGCCGGTGTAGTGAACGGGGGCGTGAAGTACGCGATGAATCTGGATGCCGGTGACAACAATACCGATGCCGATTATGCGGCTTCCAGAACAGGTGCCGATAATGGCTGGTCGGCACTGCGGTACAATCTGTCTTATGACCGTGGATTCGCCCAGAACTGGCTGTTCCACGCGGGGCTGAGCGGGCAGAAAAGTAGCGATCTGCTGATTTCCGGTGAACAGTTCGGGGTTGGTGGCAGCAGTACCCTGCGCGGTTTTGAAGAGCGTTCGGTCACAGGTGATTCCGGCAATCAGCTTTCTCTGGAGGTGTGGACACCCGCCTGGTATAGCACCCGATTTCTGGTATTTATCGATCAGGCCAGTGTTAAGCTGAATGATGGGCCCACAATCAACGATGGCGCCAGCTTTGATCTTTCATCCTCCGGCCTGGGTCTGCGCTGGGCCTGGAAACAGCAGCTAAGTATTGCGCTGGATTATGCAGTAATCAATAAAGGTGGCGGGGTCGATACCACGATCAATCAAGATGGTGACGATAAAGTGCACTTTAATCTGATTTACCGCTTTTGATGAGGCAGAGATATGGATAGGAAAACACAGTTTTATCGTGGCCTGATGATTGCAGGACTGCTGCTAATCAATAGCTCGGCCATCGCAGCCACTCAGGTCGGCGAGGTCAGTTTTGCACGTGGCGTGATTACCGGTCAGCTGGGCAATGAACCGCCACGAATCCTTGGTAAAGGCCTGCCGTTGCATAATGGTGAAACCCTGAATACCAGCTCCAGAGGCTTTGCCGTGATCAAGCTGGATGATGGTTCACGCATGACCCTGCGCCCTAATACCACCTTTAAGATTGTCAATGTCGATAGCCGTAAAGGTTCTGAAAATGCCTTCATGAGCCTGTTACGCGGCGGTTTTCGTGCGATTACCGGGGCCATCAGTAAGGCCAGTGCGGATGCCTTTCGGGTCAGTACTTCGGTGGCCACCATCGGCATCCGCGGTACCGAGTTTGATGCGCGCCTGTGTGAAGGCGCCGAATGCGATAAGGAAAACCGCGCCACCGGTAAAAAGGCACAGAATGAATCCCGGGTTGTTGGTCGGGTAGCCCTGTTACGTGGTGTCGGCAGTGCTACCGGTGCCGATGAAAAGTCGCGCCCGATCACTACCGGTGCAGCGGTGTACGAACGTGACGAACTAACCACTGGAATCAAATCGTTTGCAGTGATTGCGTTTAACGATAAAAGCCGTATCACCATGAGTGCCGGCACCGTTTTCCGCATCGAAGAACATCAATACAAGCCGGAACAGCCGGATGAAAACAATGCTTTTTTCAGCTTCGTGCGCGGCGGTCTGCGTCTGGTGACAGGCCTGATCGGCAAGCTCAATCAAAAGTCGTTCCGTATCGGCACGCCGACGGCGACTATCGGTATTCGTGGCACCGGCTTTGACCTGGCCTGCGAAAACGACTGCGTGGATACCACAGCCCGTTTCAATCCATTACGTGATACCGCGATTTCAGCCCTGTTTAATTATTTCCTTCGGCCGGCCTATGCGCAGACCGGCAGCGGCATGTATGCACGGGTGTGGGATGGCGCGATCGAGTTCCAGTTTCAGGGTGGCAAGCTGTTGCTGGAAAATGGTAAAGCGGCTTTCCTTCGCAATGGTTTTACCCGACCGGTGATCATCCCTGATTTTCCCGTTCATCTCAGACAGATGGGCGGCGCGCCAAGACCGGATGGTGTCGAAGTCAATGATGATCTGTTCGGCGGAGTCGATCAGGAAGAGATGAAACCGGGACTGTATGTGAATGTACGCGATGGTGATGTCGCGGTGCTGGGCAATGATGGTAATACCATCAATCTGGGTAAAGGCGAAGCTTCGCTTTCAGTACTGGATGGGGCGACCGTACGCCTCAGTTTTGTGCCGCCATTCCAGAAGTTCGACAAGATCCCCAACCCTGCACAGGTAACCCCCAAAATGCAGCAGATGATCGATCTGTTTGGTGACAAGGGGCAGGAAAAACAGGAATTTGAATGCCGGCTGCAATAATGTCATTGCAGACATCGGGAGTGAGAGTAATGAGACAAACACAGTTAACCCTATCCATCGTATTGTTGCTGGGCAGCCAGGTGCTACTGGCGAACCCGAATGGTGCTCAGGTTGTGCGCGGGACGGCAAGCTTTGCCAACCCCTCCGCCAATGTGCTGAATGTCACCAATAGCAACAACGCGATCATCAACTGGCAGTCATTCAATATCAATGCGGGGCAGACCACTAATTTTATCCAGCCCTCGGCGGCCAGCTCGGTACTCAATCGGGTCACCAGCGCCAACCCCAGTCAGATTCTGGGTAATCTGAATTCCAACGGTAGAGTCTTCCTGATCAACCAGCATGGCATCCTGGTCGGAGCTGGCGCGCATATCAACACCAATGGCTTCTTCGGCTCTACGCTGAATATTACCGATCAAGATTTCCTCAATGGCAAGCTCAAGTTTAATGGCGGCGGTCAGGGTGATCTGGAGAATCAGGGCTACATCCATGCCGGCGGCGACGGCAACATCGTACTGATCGCGCCGAACATCGAAAACGGCGGTGTGATCGAAGTCGAAGACGGCAATATCATTCTGGCGGCTGGCAAGTCGATTACCATCAGTAGCCTGCAGAATTCCTCGATCCAGTTTGAAGTTTCTGCCAGCGAAAATAAAATCACCAATCTGGGTCAGATTATCGCCAACCGTGGCGCCGCCAGTCTGTTCGCCGGCAGCCTGCAACATAGCGGATCGATCCGTGCCAACGGTCTGGTTCAGAATGCCGATGGCAGTATCAGTCTAGTCGCCACCGGCAGCAACCGCATCAGTGGCAGTGTCGAAGCGAGTGGAGAGCAGGGCGGTTCAGTCAAGATTCTCGGCGATGTGGTGGAGATTCAGGATGGTGCAGTTATCAATGCCTCCGGCACACTTGGCGGTGGTGAAATCCTGATCGGTGGCGATCAGCAGGGACTCAATCCCGCGCTACAGAACGCGACCTCTACCACTGTCGCGGCTGGCGCCCAGGTGCATGCGGATGCGACCGATAATGGCGATGGCGGAAAGGTCATCGTGTTTGCCAGTAATGACGTGCATGTTCATGGCGAAGTGACCGCAAAAGGTGGTGCGAATGGCGGCGATGGTGGTTTTGTTGAAACGTCTGGCCTGCGTGTACTCGATATCACTTCAATACCCGACGCCTCGGCTTCATTGGGAGCCAATGGAGAGTGGTTGATAGACCCGTTCGATATCATTATCAATGTTACAGGTGGAAATGATCCGGTTGACCCTGATGGTGCGGGGCCTTTAAATGAATATTCAAATGCTTTTACGTCCTCTGTTGATAGCACCCTGTTAAATGTAAGTTTAATTACTGCTGCGCTAGATGTTGGCACTAATGTCACTATTAGTACTGGGGGGTTGGGCGGCACTGGTTTAGGCGATATCACCTTAAACGCGCCAGTCAATGTAACCGGTACCACACCCGGGGTATTCAATCTCAATGCTCATAACGACATCATCGTCAATGCTGATATAACCTCAAGCTCTCCGATGACGGTGTCTCTAAATGCCAACCTGGATGCAACGGGTGGCGGGGGAGTTATATTGAACAATACGGTCATAGCTACAGGAACTAATTTGGCTACAGCTCCATTTACTATGACAGGTGACTTTATACAGGTAAATGGAAATGCTGCGATAATTAAGACGCAAGGGTCGTTCATTATCAACGCCCCTTTGACGATTAATTCTGCTGGGTCGCTTTCAGTTGGAGCTGCTTCTGGCGCTCCTACCTTAACGCTTTCTGGTCAGGAAATCATTAATGATGGAACGTTTATTACTAATGGACAATGTTCTGATGGCTGCACAACTATTTCCATTGGAAATCAGTTTACCAATGCTGGCACTTTTCGTTCACTTGGCGGTATAACCAGTATTGATGGGATCTTCAGGAACAGCGGTACTCTTGATATAGCAGATGCAGTAGATCCTCTTAGCGGTATATATGTTGGAAGCCTTGCTAGTGGCTTGCTGGAATTGAATGCCGGATCCTCCGTCATTGGTGTGTCCGCAGGTAAGATGCGGATACTCAGCCTCGGTACACTGGATGTGCTGAGCCCGACGGTATTCAATCCTTTGCTGGAACTTACACTGCAAGAAGGGATCATCGACAACGCCCAGAATCTCACTATTCCAGATACCTTTAACTGGGCAGGAGGCATCGTTTCAGGGAATGGTGCATTCATTACGCCGGTTACCAGTACTACGACGATTCAGGGTGGCCAGGTGCTTGGAAGTACCTTGCAGGGCTTGAGCGCTCTCCAGCCACTGGACTGGTTTAACGATGGCACGATTCTCTGGTCTAGCATTGGTATACCCGATATCACCCTGACCAATGCATCGATTTTCAATGACGGTGAGTTCTATATTTCGTTGACTGCCGGGGGGCAGGTGTCTGGTACTAATGCCCAGATCATCAATGGTGTTGGTGCAGCGCTGGGGATCGGTGTGATTAGTGTCGGTGCTGTAAACTTTAATGTACCTTTCGAAAATTCAGGCGTTCTTAATATAGCACTAGCTACAGATACCTTGAATATTTCAAATAATTTAATCCTCGAGAATGGCGCTTTGCTGATGGGTGAGGGAACTCTTAACCTGAGTTCTGGCACGGGCACATTGACTGTTGGGAATGGTGGTGGCATTGCTCCGGGGCAAAATGACGATGGCACAATAAATATCACAGGCAATCTGGTCATCAATCCCGGCGCTCAATTAATGTTTGATCTTGAAAGCAATACGTTGGCTCCGGTTGCGGACAGAATTGTTGTCTCTTTTGGTAATACAGTCACCATCAATGGGGGTGAGCTGTATGCTTTATGGGAAGGTCCTGCAGGGGCCAGTGGGTTTACTAATGTCTCAGATGGAGGAACGTTTAATTTAATCGACTGCTCCTTGAGTTTGGCACCTTGCATGACGGTGAATTCCCCGTTAACGGTACATGATCCGTTGAATGTAACTCCTGCCGCAACACCTTTAGCAGTAATATCACCAGTAACCGATCAGAACTCCCTGCAATACACTCTGGGCACTAAAACAGGCACTGTTTTTGAGTGGACCGGGTTAGGTGATACGATTTGGACGACAGGAACTAACTGGTTGGGCGGTATTGCCCCCGGACCTTTAGATTCAGCGATTATTGATGGGAACGGGGTCGTAGCACCCGTAGGTATTGTGGGCCCTGTCTCCATAACCAACTTGCAGACCGATGCGTTATTCGCGTTTTTAGGAGGTTCTTTATCCATCAGTGGGCAGGCAATTGTTTCCTCAACTTATATACCTAATACAGCGACTCCACCATCAGGGCTGCTTATAGCCGGTCCAGGCTCCACCGTGACGGGCACTGGTGTTCTAACCACTTTACCGGGTACCTATAACATATTTGACTCAGATACCAATATCACTATCAATACCTGGGATCAAATCGGCGTGCTGTCGAAAGCAGGTACCACCAATCTGGTTTTTGATGGCACTCTTTTTAACAACATTGGTGCTTTTGAAATCGAGCCGACTTCGGCTGGTGATGTTCAGTTACTGACAACCGCGCAGTTTAATAATAATGGGTTTATTATTTCAGAAGCCAATGCTTCTATCGATCTCACTACGCATGGTGTTGATGGCAAGATTAATGTGGATCAGGGAATCCTGACCTTATCTCAGGGCCTGGCTCCTGTAGGGCAGATTAATGTTTCATCCGGAGCCGTATTGGCGGTTGGCGTAGGCGCAGATCTAGCGTTGCCTTCTGGTACGATAATCAATGGGCTGGGGACACTGGATATTTTTGGAGGCACATTAACCGCTAGTCCTGGAGCAATTATCGACCCCACGATGACTTTGGCGTTGAGTGGATCGATTATTAATAACGCTCAAAACCTCACCCTTCCCGATACCTTTAACATAACGGGCGGCAGTATTACCGGTAATGGATTCTGGAATACGCCTTTCAGTGACGGCTCCTCAATTAATATCAATGGCCCCGGAGCGCTCACAATCGTTGGGCTGGAATGGTATATCGATCGCGATCTTTTCTGGAATAGAACGTCTTCTGGCAACAGTATTAACCTGAATAATTCCACGCTCTCGATAGCAGAAAACTTCTTTATCAATAATACCAGTCTCGGAACTGCAGTTAGTAATATCATCAATGGAGCGCTGGAGGTCTGGAATGATGGATTTGTCAGTATAACGGGTAATGCGCTAACCACGATTCAGGTGCCTACCAAGGTGTCTGGGTTTATCTCCTTAACCGATGCGGCCGCGTCCCTGTCGATTACGGATATTAATGGACTGGTACTGGGGAATGGTGGCGGACTGGGTGGAATCGGAACCTACATCGGTGATGTGAATGTGCTGTCGGGTGGTGTTGTGGCACCAGGTCTGGCGAGTGGTTTGGGCGCCAATATTGGCACGCTGAATATCGTGGGTGATGTCACTTTCGAACAAAGCTCAATGTTATTGGCAGATCTGGGGTGGACCAGTCTTACCTCAGATAACCTGAACGTGACCGGTAATGTTTCGTTGAATAGTCCTGAGTTATTGACGGCCTGGGATGGTGTGAGTGTCAGCTTGACCCCAACACTGCCCATATCGCCGTTTGAATTGATTACAGCCTCTGGCACCTTAACCGGTGACTTCCTGGTGGTGCATGATGCGATTGGAACTACGACGGGAGTAGCAACTCCGCTTGCTTCTAGTTATACCTACAGCCCATCCGGGGTTGCCATTACCAACTTCTGGGATGGTGGTGCCGGAGATAACCAGTGGAATTCTGCCGCCAACTGGTTTACCAATGCTGTACCTACGGTCGGTCAGGTCGTTGTTATTGAAACCGCGTTTGTCAATTTGAATACTACCGGTACGGCCCTTCTTGGGAGTTTACAGCTAGATCTTGATTTTATCGATGTAGCTTCAAACCTCTCAGTATCAGGAAACTTGTACAGCCTGCCTGGAACCGATATCGACTTGAACGGCGGCACCATCAACGGTACCGGTACCCTGCATAACTTTGGTGCGCTTTTCATTAATCAGGATGTGACCACCCTGGGCATCAATAGAATACACAATCACGGTTATATCAACTGGAGACCGTTCGGAACAGCGGGCAACTCTCTGACCTTCAGCGGCATTCTTGACAACTTCGGCGGCGCGGAATTCGTTAATAATTCGAGTTCCGTCAATACGGTGTCCCTGGCTGTGGGCATGAGCAATGCAGGCAATCTGATCTCCTGGGGAGCGCCCTTTCAGGATATACAGGTATTCGGTGCCCTGACCAACGAGTTATCCGGTTACATCAAGGTTCGTGATGGTGAGTTGATCCTCGATAACCCAAGCAATATCAACAGTGGCCTGATAGATATTGATCTGAATGCGATTTTCAGTTTCAGCTTGTTTACTCCAGCCACCTACACCATGGCGGGCAATGCCGCAGTCATTGGTGCAGGTGAGTTTGTGATCGACCCTGGCGGTGTGCTGAATGTGAACGTGCCTACCGTGTTTGAGCCGAGCCTGATTCTTGCGTTGGAGGGCGGCACGATCAATAACTTCCATAACCTGTCTATACCCAACACGTTCAATATTTCAGGCACATCTCCCGCAGTGAGTGTGTTAAACGGCGATGGTGTAAATGCCTTTGTTCACCCATTAATCAGTGGCGATAATGCCGTGATCAATTTTACGGGAAGTGGTTCATTAGAGATCAATAACCTCACCATGTTTATGGGGGGCATTAACTTTAACTGGAATGCGAGTGCTGCAACCGGCAACATTATTATGCTTGATTCTGCATTGATAATTGAGGATAGACTCACGATCAATAATGGCTCCGCTGCGGCCAGCATTTTGCCTAATGGATTTGACACAAGCAGTGAAATCATTGTGGCGTCAGATGCTTATCTGGAAACTTTCGCACCCGTAAACACCAGTATTGATGTTCCATTGACGCAGGTGCGTGGCAATATCGATATTTTAGGTGGCCCTTCTTCACAATTGTCATTACTCAATAATGTCACTATTCAAGATGGTGGGCGGATTAGTGGCAGTGGCATCTTGACTGTTGGTGCTGGCACAGGGACGGTGACCGTTGGGTCAGGTGGAGGTATCCACTCAACCGAGTTTTTCTCAACAATCGGTGAAACTTTAACCATCAACGGCAATGTGTTGTTTGATGCAGGTTCATACGCTGCATTTGCGATTAATAATATCAGTAGTGGATTTAGCTCCTTATTTGTCAATGGTGGAGTGACCATTGATCCAGCGACCAGTTTGTTTGTCGGGTGGCATGACTACGGGACTAATGGCGTGGTGGCGTCGAATCCGTTTACATTAATCAGTGCTACATCACTAACAGGTACTTTTGGCAATGTGATTGAGCCTGTTTCCATATCTTCGACGGTGTCACCGCTTTCAACAACGCTTACCTCTCTAACCTATACAGTAGAGTCCGTTGATAGTGTCAATCCAACCATTTACTGGACTGGTTCCGGTGATGGGGTTAACTGGGAAAGTGATGCGAACTGGAGCGGAAATTTGGCGCCTGGAAGTATTGGCAATGGCACAACGAATGTCTATGTGGTGGTTGATGGCATATTACCGGTGAATCTAAATTCGTTTGCAGATTCCCTGCTAGGCATTCAAGTCACCGGCGATGAATTTCGTATCAATACGGGCGGTATTTTAAACGTCAATGGAGACTTTCTGAGCGCGACTGACCTGTTAATCAATGGCACTGGTACCATTACCGGTTCAGGTGCCTGGCATAACCTGGGTTTTGCCGCGATGTTTGGAAGTAACCACAATATTTCCATCAGTAATATCGATAACTATGCGGCACTCTACTGGGCGCAACTAACCCCGGTGGCGGCGAATTTAACCCTTGGCAGTGTATTTAATAACTGGGGTAGTACGCTTTTTATCACCCCTTCTTCAACGTCAAACAATGTCAGTCTAACGGGAGGCTTTACCAATCGCGGTTATTTTCAGGCAAGCACGACGAATCCACTGAATCTTACGGGTACCTTTAGTAACGATATCGGTGCTGAGATCAATATAACTGAAGGTAATGTCAATCTGAACACCACAACGTCCAATCTGAATGGTTTGATTAATGTGAATGTCGGTTCGGTCCTTGGACTCAATGGTGGTACTCATACCTTTGTGGATGGGATGACCTTTTTGGGTGACTTGGGTGTTAGCGGAGGTGTCGTCAATATAGAAGGTGCGCTGACGTTGAATAATCTGACCTTAAGTGGCGGCACCTTAAATGTGGATACGCTGGGATTAGGCACCGACCTGACGATCA
>JACNJF010000110.1:30141-40025 GCA_014382695.1 Gammaproteobacteria bacterium
CCTTAAATGTGGATACGCTGGGATTAGGCACCGACCTGACGATCAATAGTGCGCTGAACTGGACAGGTACCGCGACGATCAATGGCGGTGGCACCGGTGGACTGGTGAATCTGGGTACAGTGACACAAAGTGGAGCTGGTCAGACCTTTACGATGAGCGGTCTGGCGGTGAATAACCAGGGTAGCTGGGTAGTGGATGGAACGGTCAACAATGCCATCCGCTTAAACAGTGGCACGCAGTTTCTCAATGCAGGCAACTTCACCCTGAACAGTACGGCTGGTATTACCGATACCAGTGCGGGTGCTACAGAGAGATTTGATAATACCGGCGTGTTCACGCTGAACAGTGGCGCTAATACGATTATCAGTAATCTGGCGTTTAACAATACCACCTCAACACTCAATATTCAGAGTGGCAACCTGCAACTGAATGGTGGAGGTGCCTTTATCGGTGTGATTACTCAGCCGGGTGCAGCGGTTAACCTGAATAGCGGTAGCTACCTGATCAGCAGCGGCAGCAGTTTTGTGACCAACAATGCCCTGACTCTGAGCGGTAGTACAGTCAATATCCAATCGACATTGGCGCTGGATACGCTGACCCTGAGTGGTGGCACCTTAAATGTGGATACGCTGGGATTAGGCACCGACCTGACGATCAATAGTGCGCTGAACTGGACAGGTACCGCGACGATCAATGGCGGTGGCACCGGTGGACTGGTGAATCTGGGTACAGTGACACAAAGTGGAGCTGGTCAGACCTTTACGATGAGCGGTCTGGCGGTGAATAACCAGGGTAGCTGGGTAGTGGATGGAACGGTCAACAATGCCATCCGCTTAAACAGTGGCACGCAGTTTCTCAATGCAGGCAACTTCACCCTGAACAGTACGGCTGGTATTACCGATACCAGTGCGGGTGCTACAGAGAGATTTGATAATACCGGCGTGTTCACGTTGAACAGTGGCGCTAATACGATTATCAGTAATCTGGCGTTTAACAATATTGCAGGCACAGTCTCTATAGAGTCTGTAGCGAGTGCTTTATCATTGAATGGAAGCCCATTGACATTAGGTGGAGGTGTTTTAACCGGTAACGGATCCTTAACTGGTAATGTGTTTGCCGACACGGGAAGTAGTATCGCTCCGGGTATTGCTGGCCCCGGCACGCTGTCGATTAACGGTGATGTGACTTTTGACAGTGGCAGTAGCTACGTGGTTGAGTTTGATGGCACTGGCGCGGATGCACTGATTGTCACCGGTTTTGTCGATATCAGTAATGGTGCCGCACTGTCGGTCATTGGTTTCGCGGGATATGACGGCGTACTCAACGACAGTTTCAGTGCGATAACTTCTACGTCTACACTCACGGGCAGCTTTGACAGCATCATTCAGGATCTGAATTTCAGCGTGACGCCAGCCTATACCTCGCTGGCACCGGGCGACCTGACTCTGGCCGTAACCGGGCTGACGAATTTCTGGACTTTGGCTGGAAATGGCAACTGGGAAATAGCGGGTAACTGGAGCCGCAATGTGGTTCCAACCTTGGGGCATGATGTTATCGTCGATAACGGGCCCCTGACGGTTAGCTACAACACAGTGGGCACCAGTCCGGATAGCACGATCAATACTCTAACCGGCGGCCTATCCAGCAATCTCAGTTTGGTCGCGGGCAGTGAACTGACTGCCGCTGATATCAATATGTTGGGTGGGCTGAGTCTGGATAACGCGACCTTAACTGTAAACGGTAATCTGATCGCAGATACGGTGAGCGCAAGCAATAGCTCACTGCTCAAAGGCACGGGTGATTTCGATGCCGTTACCAGTCTGATGCTGGTTAACAGTACGGTGGATGGCTGGTTTGAAGTGGTCGCTCCGCAGGTTATTGCGCAGGGTCTTAGTCGATTTGCTAATACCAGCGTGCTGCATGAGGGTGATATCGAGATTACCGCTGGCACGGATCGTTTACGCATCGAAGATACCGTTATGACCAGTAGGGGGAGTTCAGCAACAATGAGCGGTGCTGGAACGCTGGATCTGCAAACAGGTTCAGACTGGATCATTAATATCGATCCGGAGATGGCAGTAACAATGACGCTGGATTTGAATGGCGGCCAGATAACTAATGTTGAGTTACTCACTTTCCCTGGCGTGGTTAACGCGAATCAGTTTAACGTTATTGAAAATTCCGCGATAACAATTCCATCAACCACAACCTTTAACTATTTTGATACGAGAGATATTCTGCCGAGCTTTGCTGTGATAAATAATGGCACATTCGTTATTCAGAGTGGCGTTACCAGTTTGAATCTGGAAGTACAGGATGGTTCGGCTTTCGTCAATAACGGTACTTTTCAGTTAGCGGCTACGACCTCGCTAAGTCTATTAAGTGATTTTCAGAACAATGGCTTATTAACGCTGGCAGCGGGTACTACGCTGATCTCTGAAACTGCAGCTACCCTGTTTAGCGCCGGCAGTTTTAGTGGCAGTGGTGATTTGACCGTGAACGGCGGTGCACTGGATATTACAGCCGCGACAACCCTGCCTGCGACTATGACCCTAAACCTGGTCTCTGGAAGTTTTATCAATGCGCAGAATCTGAGTGTCGGTGGTCTGTTTAACTGGTTCGATGGTTCAATCAATGGCACCGGCCCCGGTTTCACCACGGCTGCCCAGGTTAATCTTAATCGTGGTGACTTGAATACGGACTGGTTGATTAGTCCTACCTCTACTGTGGACTGGGTAGGCTCTAATAATGATTTACTGGTGATTAACAATGCCACTATTACCAACCAGGGTACATTCCTCGTCAGTAGCAGTCTGGGGACGGGTGTAAAACCAGCCGAAAATGTAGCGCTGAAAAACTTCACCGCTTCGAATAGTGCCAGCTTTATCAATCAGGGCCGTTTACTGGTCAGCGGCAATGATGCGGTCGTATTTGACCTGACGTTTAATAACGATGGTGGTTTGATCGGAATCGACGCAGGTTCATCGTTTAGCCTTGGCACCACCACCTTAACACTGGATCAAACGACAGATCGGCTGCAGGGCTTTGGTACCTTTGTCGGCAACGTAATCAACTCTGCAGGTGTAGTGACACCCGGTAAGGCGGATCAGACCATTAATGAAATTGGAACTTTAACGATTAATGGTAATTATTCGCAGAGTGCGACCGGTACCTTGGTGGTCAAGCTCGATTCGACGGTGCAGGGCCTGCTGAATAATGACGTGCTGGATGTAACAGGTCTGCTGACAGCGGGTGGCATTATCGATTTTCGGGTAATCGACCCGACTAAAATCGTACAGCTAGCCAGTCTGATCGATCAAAGTTTTTCACCATTAAAGTTCAATAGTTTCGCCGGACGATTCGATCAGGCGACCATTCCGACCGGACTTAATTTCACCCTGGGTGCAAACGGGTTGATCTCGGTAAACCCTGAACCTGTTGAACCTGTTGAACCTGTTGATTCTGTGATTAAAAAATCCAATGATGATGCATCAAAACTACTGCAGGATCTGTTTGAGAATGATGGGCTGAATTACGACAAGGTGGTTGAGTCCATTAAGCTGACGGATAAAAAAGTGAAGCTGGCCCTGCGCGATGACGACGAAGACGATGAGGAAGAGGATCGGGCTCCACGACTGGTATGTAAGTAAGGTGTTGAGTTGAGGCCACTGGCTAAGAGTTGCTCGACACTGTCCGATAAAAGCGTGTCACGAAGAGTTTGAAGGGCACGAAGCAGACAAAGGTTTTATTTAAATGATCGTCTTCGTGTCCATCGTGAGCTTCGTGGTGAAAAGGTTTTATCAGATAGTCCTGCGGTCAAATGATGCTGGCTGCAGCATGCTGGTAAGACGGTTTCTGTATGAATCAGGATTTCGCTGTAGCATCGTTATTGTCCGATAAAAGCGTGTCACGAAGAGTTTGAAGGGCACGAAGCAGACGAAGGTTTTATTTAAATGATCGTCTTCGTGTCCATCGTGAGCTTCGTGGTGGAAAGGTTTTATCAGATAGTCCTGCGGTCAAATGATGCTGGCTGCAGCATGCTGGTAAGACGATTACTTTATGAAGCAGGATTCGCTGCCGCATTATTTACCCCGGGCACAACTGGATAGGCTGGTAATTTAAATGATCCAGCATTTACAAACGCATACTAAATTTCAGGATTAACAATGGCATATAGCGGCAACAAAGGTTTAACCCGCATCATCAAGGCAACCGGGTATTCATGGCAGGGCTTTAAATCGGCGTATCATCATGAAGAGGCATTCCGTCAGGAGTTAATGCTTGCAGTGGTACTGTTTCCGCTCGGAATCTGGCTCGGTGAGGATGGTGTAGAAAAGGCTCTGCTGGTTGGTAGTGTGTTGCTGCTGCTACTGGTTGAGATATTAAACTCTGCGATAGAGGCCGTGGTCGACCGTTTCGGTACAGACCTGCATGAGTTATCCGGGCGTGCGAAAGATATGGGATCTTCGGCGGTGTTTCTTGCGCTCACTCTGGTTGCTACAACATGGTTGCTGGTGATTATTTTTTAGTGATGAGAAGTAGTTTCTAATCAGGCATAATAAATTGCTGTGTACTTTGATTCTGATTTTTCATTTCTTATTCTGCTTCAACCTAAATGATAACTTATCCCTCAATCGACCCCGTCCTGCTTGAGCTCGGCCCGCTGAAAATTCACTGGTATGGTCTGATGTATCTGATCGCTTTTGCCAGTGCCTGGTGGCTGGGGCGAAAAAGGGCAGTGAACTCGAATGGGTTGATTACAACGGCGCAGATCGATGATCTGATTTTTTATGGTGCGATTGGCGTTGTGGTCGGCGGACGTATTGGTTCCGTGCTGTTCTACAACTTTTCCAGCTTTCTGGACAACCCGCTTTACCTGTTCAAGATCTGGCAGGGTGGTATGTCTTTTCATGGCGGGTTTCTCGGGGTGCTGGTGGCGATGGAGCTGTATCGGCGCAAACTGGGCTGTGGTTTTTATCAGTTAACCGACTTTATTGCACCGCTGGCACCAATTGGTCTGGCTGCCGGCCGGTTCGGTAATTTTATAAATGGTGAACTGTGGGGCGGTCCGTCTGAGCTACCCTGGGCGATGCAGCTGTCCTGTGAAGCTTTTCCGCCACATCGGTTTCAGGATTTCGCCGGTGCCCTGTGTGCATCCCCCCGGCATCCGTCGATGCTGTATGAAATGCTGCTGGAAGGTTTCGTGTTATTCGTCCTGATCTGGATTTATACCCGTCAGCCGCGCCCGTTGATGGCCGCTTCAGGATTGTTTCTAGCAGGCTATGGCCTGTTCCGGTCGCTGGTCGAGCTGATCCGCCTGCCGGACGTGCATCTTGGCTATCTGCTGAATACGCAGTGGTTGACGATGGGGATGCTGCTGTCTGTTCCGATGCTATTGCTGGGACTGATTATTCTTAAAATAGCCTATAAAAGAGAAGCTTAATGCAACAGTATCTCGACTTGATGCGTCATGTACGTGACCACGGTGTAATTAAATCAGATCGCACCGGTACCGGTACGCGCTCTGTTTTTGGTTATCAGATGCGTTTTGATCTGGCACAGGGTTTTCCACTGGTGACCACCAAGAAGCTACATCTGCGCTCCATCATTCATGAGCTGCTATGGTTTCTGAAAGGGGATACCAATATCGCCTATCTACAGCAGAATGGGGTACGCATCTGGGATGAGTGGGCCGATGCTGATGGAGATCTGGGGCCGGTGTATGGCTCGCAATGGCGCTCCTGGCCGACAGCGGACGGGCGTCATATCGATCAGATTACGCAGTTATTACAGCAGATCCGGCAAACACCGGATTCAAGACGCATGATTGTGAGTGCCTGGAATGTCGGTGAAATCGATAAAATGGCGCTGCCACCCTGTTATGCCTTTTTTCAGTTTTATGTTGCCGATGGGCGCCTGTCGTGCCAGCTGTATCAGCGCAGTGCCGATATTTTCCTCGGCGTGGTGGCGTTCTTTTATATTGTAGGAAGTGTTATGCACGAACGAACGAACTATGCAAATGGTTGGTATTAAAAGAAAAGTTATCTATACTCTATTATAATAAATGTGGATAGCGTTATTGACATGATAAATATGGCTCTAGAAAGAGTGACAAATGACCTTTTTCAGGTCTATCTATCAAGCATGAATCATTAACCACCGTTTTTGGAACACTTTAAGGATAAGTAAAAAAATGAAGAAATTCACCCTTATTTTTGTTAGAAAACTATGTTCCGAAAACTACGCACCAAAAAGGGTGCGATAAATGATAATTGGTTACGCAAGAGTCTCAACTGTAGATCAGTCATTGGATATGCAGATAGACGCTCTCAAAAAGGCAGGTTGTGAGCGCATTTATAAAGACAAGGCATCAGGACGGGATTTTGAAAGGTCGCAGCTTAAAGAATGCATAAAAGCATTAAGGGAAGGTGATGAGTTAGTTGTGTGGAAACTGGATAGGCTTGGGCGATCTGTAAAGAACTTGATCGAGACCGTTCAGGAATTAAATAAGAATGGCGTTGAATTCAAAAGCCTGACTGAGAACCTGGACACTTCAAGTTCAGGCGGAAAGTTAGTTTTCAACGTATTCGCTGCCCTAGCTGAGTTCGAGCGTGACCTAATCAGTGAACGAACAAAAGAAGGGTTAGAAGCCGCAAGAAAGAGAGGTAGAAAAGGTGGCAGACCTAAAAAGCTGAACGCTGAAAAAATTAAGATGGCAAAAAAATTACTTCTAGACCCTGATCAAACGGTCAAAGGTGTGGCTGAAATGCTTGGGGTTGGGCGAAATACTTTATACAGAAATTTAAACGCAGATTAATTATGACAAACATACATCCTGAATATCAATATTTGAACTTACTAGAAAAAATTGTAGCTGAAGGCAGTGAGCGAGTTGATCGCACAGGAGTTGGTACAAAAGCTTTGTTCGGTGAGGTGCTTCGGTTTGACTTAGCTGATGGCTTCCCTGCTTTCACAACTAAGCGTGTTTATTGGAAAACGGCATTTAAAGAAATGATTTGGATGCTACAAGGTAAATCGGAATGGGGTTCTGGCAATCCAAACATCAGAGACTTGCTAGAGCAAAATGTTCATATTTGGAGCGAGTGGCCTCATAAGAAATATGTAGACTTTACTGGTGACAAGATAGAACTCAAAGAGTTTGAAGAACGAATTATATACGATGATGAATTTGCGGCTAAATGGGGAGACTTAGGGCCAGTCTATGGAAAGCAATGGAGAGCTTGGAAAACTGAAGATGGAAGAGAGATTGATCAGGTTTCAGAAGTCATAGATCAGATTAAAAACAATCCTACATCAAGAAGGATTATATTTGATGGCTGGAACGTAGGTGAGCTAGATCATATGGCACTACCACCCTGTCACAAGCACTACCAGTTTTTTGTAGATCAAGAAAAAGGTACTTTAAGTGGCTCTGTGGTGCAACGTAGTGGAGATGAATTTTTAGGGGTGCCATTTAATGTATGTAATTTGGCATTTATAACAACATTGTTAGCGGAGCAAACTGGGTATAAGCCAGGTGAGATTGTCTGGTACGGATTAGATGTCCATGTCTATTTAAATCACCTTGAGCAGGTAAAAGAACAGCTCAGTCGTGAGCCTAAAGATTTCCCAAAGTTAATTATTAAGAATAAACGCGATTCATTATTTGATTATGTGATCGATGATTTTGATTTAGATGGTTATGACCCTCATCCAGTTATCAAGGCTCCCGTAGCTGTTTAAGATATGTCATTGCCATCAAAAACACCTGAAATATCAACACCAGAAGAACTTGTAATTAAGATGCAGGAGCTTGCTGATAACTGTGCGCTCAATATTTTGGGTGAAGGTATATCAAGAGTTTGGCTAGAGCGAAAGCTAGGGTTTGTTTATGGCTCGCTTTGGGGCAGAACAGATAATACATATCATAAGGAATGGACAATAGCTGTCGATGTATTTGAGGAAGAATTGAAGCAGAAGGAAGGGGGTATAAAGTGTATAGGATACAAACACGGCACCCCAAGAAAATTAAGGGAGCACATTAAAGACTTGTTGGAGTCAGAGAAATTCGATGAATTGCCTGCTCGGAAAGTGGGTTGTGGTCCAGAAAATATGAGCAATATTTCATTAGATCGAATTCGGAAAGAATGGAAATGGCCTCATAGCTTTATTGGTAGAGATGATTGGGCTTGGGCTGTAGAGATACTAGAAGAATATAACGATGAGATTGGTGATAAGGCTACATTTGACGAAACTCCATCTAAGAACCCTGAAATAAAGACCAAAAAGGATTTAAAAGAGGCTCTTAAGAAACTAGTTAAAGAAAAAATTCTTCCATTGGCGTATGAAAAAAATGAAATTGCTAGGCGTAAATTGGAGAAAGACCTTAAGTTTGTGTATGGATCACTGAGCGGTGCATCAAGTAAATTAGCCTATGTTTCGTGGAAAGAAGTAGTAGATGAGATTGAGTTAGAGCTAATAAAAGAGTTCGGACAACTGCGGTTAATGAGGTACGAATACGGAAGTCTTAATAAGCTTGAAAAGTTATTAGACCACTGGAGAAAACCGCGAAATTGGCATGAAATTCCAGTAAAGGATAGTGGTGTACACGATGGAAATTTAGGACATCTAAACCTCTTAGGTTTATACGAATTAACCGACTTGCCAAAAAAATCATTTCTTGAAAATAAATATTGGGAAAACCATAGAAAGCTACTGAAGACGTTTAATGAAGAAATGTATGAAGCAGGCGCACTTGGTACAAGTTGGGAGAGAAAAGTACTAGAGCTAAAAAAAATCCTTGATGAGCTTGATGTGAAAAAAGAACTTCCTGTTAATCAGGCAGGTAAGCTAAACCGGCTAAGCTTTATGATGGAATATGCTGGAATTGCAGACAATATTAGTGTTGATCTTCTTTGCCGTAGATCGCCAAAACTTAAAGAAATGTTTGCTGAATATGA
Organism: Gammaproteobacteria bacterium; assembly: GCA_014382695.1. Lineage (GTDB taxonomy): Bacteria > Pseudomonadota > Gammaproteobacteria > JACNJF01. The sequence continues at coordinate 39,102 of JACNJF010000110.1, forward strand.
TAAGAAGCTTGAAGAAAGAGGTGTTACAGGATATAGCGGTGATGCGTTTAAGAATGAGCTTAAAGAGCTGATTGAAAATGGTAATTACAAACTAAATAAAGATAATTTTCGCATAAATCGCCCAGGTTTGGCTAAAAAATTGGGTATTACAGATCAGAAGTTGGGAAAAACCGCATCACTTACAGAGATTATTGAAAAAGAAGAACAAAAAATTCTGGTTGGTTACAAAAAGGGAAAAACCATAAAGACATTTAACGTTTATGGAAGCCCCCATATTAATTACGGTGCATGTCCTTATTCTGAAAGACATAAACGGGTATTTGATTTTGAAGACTTGGTTAAAATCTACGCTTTAGAAATAGCTGAGAAAATTGCAACAGCATTTATAGCAATAACTAACAAAAACAAAGGATATAAGCAGTATTTTGCGACTATAAAAGCGTTTTTGAAATTTATAGCAACGAATAAATACGGACTTGAAGAGTTCTCCAATGTTTATAACCAGATCAAATCAGGTCTGAAAATTGATAAAAATAATTTTGATTATGTGTGTTTGAAGTTTAAAGCCGAGATTAAATCATTTGGAGCAGTCGAAGGAATTAATGAGTCATCAATTCAATACACTGTAATCACAAAATATGGTGAAGCAAAGATATTTCCACACTATATCTTCAAACGAAACCATAGAGATACGAGCAAAAGTAAAGATAAAGGTAAAAAACCAAGCCTGGCAGAAGCACAACTTAATGAAGTGCAGGTAATCGGCAAGACACTGGAAAATGCTGCAAAGGATAGAGGTATAGAAGGCAGCATGGAAGAAAAAGATACCAAAACTTTTACATTAAATATTATAGCGGAACGTGAATCAAGAGATGACCTTCCTGAGGGTTTAGTCGAATGTATCCTTGAAATATCGAAGGATCG
>JACNJF010000193.1 GCA_014382695.1 Gammaproteobacteria bacterium
GTACCAGCGATTCCGACATGCTCAACCTGGCACTGTGGCTGAAACAGAATGATTTTAGACTGGATCAGGTGCAGGCTTTTATTCCGACCCCTCTGGCCATCGCTTCGGCGATGTACCATACCGGAAAAAATCCGCTTAAAAGAGTCAACCATCGCTCGGAAAAAGTACGTATCATCAAAAAGCCTGAGCAACGTAGCCTGCATAAGGCTTTTCTGCGCTATCACGATGCCGACAACTGGCCAATGCTGCGTGAAGCCCTGAAAAACATGGGTCGCTCAGACTTAATCGGGAATGGAAAAGACCAGCTGGTACCTGCCTGGCAACCCGACAAAACGACGGCTCAGGACAAAACCGGCGCACAAAAAAAGAGACCGTATTCAAACCATACGGCCTCTTCCAGAAAGCCTGTTGCGTCAGCACCAAAGCGACGCAATGCTTTAACTAAATGAATTGAGTTTACCTACCCAATTCCTTCAGGATTTCATCGGTGATGTCGACCTTTTCCGCCGCGTAAGCCACGCCTTCGGTGAAGATCAGATCGAACTTATGATCGACAGCGTACTTGTTGATGACCGTGGTAATGGAAGTTCTCAGGCTTTGAATTTCCTGCTTACGACGTAAATCGACATCTTCTTTCAGAGATTGTGCATCAAAACGTATTTTACGCTTTTTTTCCATAATCTTGCTTTCAATCTTCTTTCTCTGCTCAGCGCTCATGATGGCGCCATCCTTGTTCAGGTTATCTTCCTGAGCCTGAGTTTCTTCCGCCAGAGCTCTAAGCTCGCTCTCACGACCCTGAAATTCTTTTTTCATTTTTTCAACGGCACTAATCGCCTGAGGTGCCTGTTGCAGGATTAAGGCACTATTGATAAAACCAGCTTTTAACTCGGCCTGTACATTGAAAGAAAGTAGTGCGAAAGAAAGTAATAATAATGGTGTTGAAGTTTTCATAAGTTTCCTTTAGTTACTGGCCTAGCATGGCCTCTTGTTTTTTGAATCGATCGTTTAAAAGTTTTTCAATATTTTGTGCATCTTCCATCAGCTTTTCAACCTTGGCCGGTGAATATGGGTTGCCAATATCAGCTGCTTTTTTTTTCGCCGACTGCTCTAAAACCTCTTCAGCCTGCTCAGTTTTTACCCTTACGGATTGTATCAGATTCATATTTGGGTCATAAGCCTTTTCGGTAAAAACTATACCCTTAGGTGGGGCTGTGGTGGTAAAGTTCAATTCGCCTTTTTCATCACGCCACTGATAAATAACATTGCTTTTACCCATCGTCGTTTCGGCTTCACTAGCGGACATTTTATTCGACAGCTCTGGCAATGGAATATCCGGCAGCGAAAACGAAGGAGCCTTGATTTTGTCAAAACTCATCAGCGGGTGCCCGTCTTTGCCTTTTAACAGGGTAAACGGCAACAGAAACCCAATCACCAGCACTGCAATCAAAAATTTTCCAAAAAGTCTCATCCTTTGTCCTCCCTCACATTGTTAGTTAAGCCAACCGTTCCCCTATGAAGCGCTCGCAATCTTCGTTTTACCACGCATGAACGGTTGTAATACCTCAGGAATCCGAATACTACCATCCGCCAGCTGATAATTTTCCATTATCGCTACCAGCGTTCGACCAACTGCCAGACCGGAACCATTCAGAGTATGCACCAGTTCAGGTTTACCGGTGTCCGGGTTGCGCCAGCGTGCTTTCATCCGGCGGGCCTGAAAATCACCCATATTACTGCAGGATGAAATCTCACGGTAACAGTTCTGAGCCGGCAACCAGACTTCCAGATCATAGGTTTTTGCCGCTGAAAAACCCAGGTCACCACCGCATAAGGCAACCTTACGATAAGGCAGGCCCAGACACTGTAAAATACCTTCCGCATGCCCCGTTAACTGCTCCAGCGCCTGCCAGGATTGATCCGGGCGTACAATCTGCACCAGCTCCACCTTTTCAAACTGATGCTGACGAATCAGTCCACGCGTATCGCGTCCATAGGAACCGGCTTCTGAACGAAAACAGGGGGTATGGGTGGCATACTTGAGCGGTAACTCATGTGCTTCCAGTATCGTATCACTGACAAAATTGGTCACCGGCACTTCGGCGGTAGGTATTAGATACAGGTCTTGATTGTCGTTACTGATCTTGAACAGATCGGCTTCAAACTTGGGCAACTGTCCGGTGCCTCTCAATGCCGCTGCGGAAACCAGATAAGGTACATAGGCTTCTACATAACCATTCTGCTCAGTATGCTGGGTCAGCATAAACTGGATCAATGCCCGGTGTAACTGAGCGATGGCACCGGTCATGGTAACAAAGCGGGAACCGGACAGCTTTGCGGCCCGCTCAAAATCAATCCCTTTGAGTAACGCACCCAGCTCGATATGATCCCGCACCGTAAAATCAAAAACTCCCGGTTCCCCCCAGCTGGAGATCAGCTCATTATCCGCTTCACTGCTACCGGCGGGTACCGACTCATGTGGCAGGTTTGGAATGCCCAGCAGCAGATCATCGATCTCCTGCAGCAATGTTTCGAGCGACTGCTGCGCCTGTTTTAATTGGTCGCCGAGTTCAGAAACTTCTGCCATTAAGGGCTGAATATCCTGTCCGGAGGCTTTCGCCTTACCGATAGACTTTGATTTACTGTTGCGTTCACTTTGCAGATTTTCGGTGGATATCTGCAGGGTTTTGCGCTGATTTTCCAGTCGCTCAAAAAGCGCCTTATCCAGCTGGTAATTTTTAAGTGCCAGCCTGGTGGCTGTTTGATCCAGCTCATTACGCAAAATTTTAAGATCTAACATCTATTAACATCTCATCAATAACATTTATTTTAATAACACCCGAGCGGCCAGATAACCCAGCCAGACGCCAAGCAGGCTTCCGCCAACACTCACCAGCACATACATGGCCACCTTCATCATGGCCCCATTCTGTAATGCCTGTAAGCCATCCAGCGCAAAGGTAGAAAAGGTTGTGTAAGAGCCGAGAAAACCCACCAGCAGGGCAAACCTTAATTCCTCAGGAAGATTGATTTTTTCACTCAGCAACAGGGCTAGAAACCCCATCATGAAAGAACCGCTGATATTAACCATCAGGGTACCGAATGGAAACTCGTTACCGAGCCATAAATAGGTTCTGGCAGACACCCAGTAGCGCGAGATTGCACCCAGAGCACCGCCAAACGCAATGGCAAGATAAACAGTCATCGAAGCACAGGAACCATTTTATATTCGGTCGAAAAAACGGTATTGTACTGGTCAAAGTTAAAACTTTCATCCACCAAAGGAGACACAATGAAAAATCTGCACTGGCTACCCCTGTTATCGCTACTCATTTTACCGCTGTCGGTACAGGCTATCGATGAAAAAGAGGTTGGTGAAAAACAGCAAACGGTATTTGGCCTTTATCTGACCCCTTTTGAAGCCTATAACATGAAACAGCAACAGGGCGACAAGGTGCTATTGATCGATGTACGCTCCAGAGCTGAAATTAAGTTTGTAGGGGCCAGTGACATGATCGATGCCAACATCCCTGCGCGCTTTTTCGGCACCGACTTCGAATGGTCCAGTAAATCGGCAAACTACCGCACCAGTTACAACGATCACTTTGTAAAAGATGTTGAAAACCTGCTAACGCTTAAAAAAATGGATAAAAACACCCCCATCATCCTGATGTGTCAATCTGGAAGCCGGGTGCCGGCCGCCGCCGAAGAGTTACATGATGCCGGCTTTAGCAAAGTTTATTCGCAGTATCAGGGCTTTGAAGGGATCAAGGCCAAGTCTGGCATCAATCAGGGACAACGCGTGGTCAATGGCTGGAAGAACGCCGGATTACCGTGGAGTTTCCGTATGAACAAGGATGCCATGTATTTTAATTTTGATACATCGCTGAACCAGGCTGCACAATAAAGTTACCACCGTGAAGGCATCGGACAGACGCCTGCCTGCCGACCTGCTTCAACAGATCAGAGTCATCGGACATTCGTTGGGGTTTCAGGCCAGCGGGATCAGCTCGGTCACGCTGGATACGGAACATGCGCGCTATCAGGAATGGATAGCACAGCATTATCACGGTGAAATGTCGTACCTGCAGCGTAATATCGATAAACGCTTACAGCCGGAGCAATTGCACCCTGGCACCCTGTCCGTTATCTGTGTCCGCATGAATTACTTCACCCAGCGTTCAACGGACTGCATCGATCTACTCGATCATCCGCAACAGGCGTACATCTCAAGGTATGCGCTCGGGCGCGACTATCACAAGTTGATACGTAAACGCCTGCAGCAGTTTGCCGATCACATCGCTCTGCTGATCGGCGATTTCGGTTACCGTGTGTTTACCGATAGTGCGCCGGTGCTGGAAAAGGCGCTGGCGCTTAATGCAGGATTAGGCTGGCGCGGTAAACACAGCAATCTGCTCGATCGCACACAGGGTTCGTGGTTTTTCCTGGGCGAAATCTATACCGATCTGGCCTTACCGTCAGATCAACCGGTGTCGGCACATTGTGGCGAATGCACTGCCTGCATCGATAAATGTCCAACCGCTGCCATCGTCAGTCCGTATGTGGTCGATGCACGCCGCTGCATTTCCTACCTTACGATCGAGCATCACTCGGTGATCCCGCTGGAGTTCCGTCAGGCGATGGGAAATCGAATCTATGGTTGTGATGACTGCCAGCTCTACTGCCCGTGGAATCGATTCGAGCAACAAACCGATGAGACCGATTTCTCAGCGCGTCATGGACTTGCCGATATCGATCTGCTGGCCTGTTTTAACTGGACCGAGCAACAGTTTCTGGATCGACTGCAGGGCTCACCGATTCGCCGCATCGGTTACCAAAAATGGCGCAGTAATATCGCCATCGCCCTTGGAAACGCAGCCTACAACCCACATATCGTAGAATCACTAAAACAGGCACTAAGCAACGCATCCAGTCTGTTAATAGAGCATGTGCACTGGTCAATAGATCAGCAACTGAATAAAAGCCCTGATACCGGGTGTTAATCTGACACGAGAAACTTATGCAAATCTGGACTGAATTTTTAGCCACCCAACAAATCTCAGCATTACGCGACAACAACACTCTGTGCGCACTGGATGCAACCGGCCTGTTGTATGTCGGTGGTGAAGATGCCAGTGATTTCCTGCAAAACCAGCTGAGTAATGATATCCGCAAAATCAGCCCCGAACAGGCTCAGCTAAGCACATTTTCGAATGCCAAGGGGCGCATGCTGGGGATTATGCGGGTGATCCAGATAGAGGGCGGTTATCTACTGGTGTTACCACGTAGCATTCTCCCTGCGATTCAACAGGAACTGCAGAAATTCATCATTCGCTCACGCGTGGTGCTGGCCGATATCACCGACTCTTTCGCCTGCTTTGCGCTGAACACCGACAACGCGCAAACGGTTGCTGAAGAAATATTTCCTGATGAGTTGAATCAGGTACATCAGTCCGATTCATTAATTTCTCTCCGACTGCCAGGCCCGGCGCAACAATTTCGCTACCTGATGCTGATCAATGATGCTCAGGAAGCGATCGATTGCTGGAAAAAACTGGCCACCAGCCTCGCCATCAATGATGCCCGCAGCTGGCGACTACAGGAGATTCTGGCGGGCATCCCGACGCTTTATCCTGAAACCGCCGGCGCTTTCGTGTTGCAGATGAGTAACCTGCAGATCATCGATGGTGTGAGCTTTAAAAAGGGCTGCTTCCCCGGACAGGAAGTGGTCGCACGTATGCAATACCTGGGAAAACTGAAGCGTCGTATGTTTCTGGCAGAGACTGCCTGCACTGACTGTCCTGCGGCCGGTGATGAGTTGAGCAGCCGCAGCGCTGTTAACCCCGATGGCAGCGGTAAGATAGTCGATGCAGTCGAACTGGAGCCCGGCCGTTGTATCCTGCTGTTTATTGCACAGATCGAAAAAACTGAAGCGGGGGAACTGGTGCTGGTCAAACAACCAAACTGTAATCTAAGACTGTTACCGCTGCCTTACGCCATCCCCGCCTGAACAGCACACTTTAACAGTGAAAAAGGACTGCATAGTTGATAACATACGCGCAAATTGTCGGACGCTGCTTTTTTAAACTGTAGCCAAAGGAAATGCCGTCTATAATCCTTGCACAAAAAAACAAACTGGAATTTGCCTGATGAGTATCACCCAAGAATCCATCCTTGATGATCTGGAAAACGATCGTCTACCCTTACCGACCTTACCCGAAGTTGCGATTAAGGTAAGAGAAACGGTAGACGATGATAACGCCACCATTCGCGATATCTGCGATATCATTATCACCGACGCCGCCTTATCCGCACGTATTATCCAGGTCGCTAACTCGGCCTTATACCGGGGTTTGAGCTCAGCCGATAATGTGCATAACGCGGTGACCCGCATGGGTCTGAATACGGTCAGAAATCTGGCAACTTCACTGGTTATGAAGCAACTGTTTCAGGCCACAAACCCGGTGGTGGACAAGTACCTTAGAAAAACCTGGAAACAAAGCACCGACATCGCTGCACTGAGCGCTATTCTGGCTAAAAACTATACCCGACTGCCATCCGATAGTGCGTTACTGGCCGGACTTACACACTCGATTGGTGTCTCCCCGATTCTGGTTAAGGCCGAAAGCGACCCTTCCCTGCTCAACAATACCGACAAGCTGGAGCAGATTCTGTATGACATATACCCTGTGGTCGGTGCCAGAATCCTCAAAAACTGGGGGTTTTCCCCCGCTATGATCATGGTTCCCGAACAGCATCTGGATATTATGCGGCGCGATGGTGATGAATCGGCCAGTCCGGACTTTACCGATATCGTTCAGATTGCACTGATTGAAACGGTTTCCGGTACCAACCATCCACTCGGCCATATTATTCTGGAAGATATTCCAGCTTTTCAGCGTATTGGCATGGAAAATATTGAGGAAATCGATATGTCAGGCGGAGTGGAAGAAGTCAGAGCCGTGATCCGTTAACCTGATCTTAAAAACTCTGACAGGGCACTATTTTCAGCCGCCTGCCAGAGCTCATTTAATACCTATTCCGGACGCATCTGCGGGAATAACAGTACATCACGAATACTCGCCGAATCGGTCAGAAACATCACCAGACGATCGATCCCTATGCCCTCGCCCGCCGTTGGCGGCAGGCCATATTCCATTGCACGAATATAATCCGCATCGTAGTGCATCGCTTCATGATCTCCGGCATCCTTTTCTTCAACCTGCTGCTGAAAGCGCTCGGCCTGATCTTCCGGATCATTCAACTCGGAAAAACCGTTCGCCAGTTCACGTCCACCCAGATAAAACTCGAAGCGATCGGTGACAAAGGGGTCGCTGTCATTCTTGCGTGCCAGTGGTGAAACCTCGGTGGGATAGGCGGTGATAAAGGTCGGTTGAATCAGATGATGCTCGACGGTTTCATCGAAGATTTCAATCTGTAAGCGTCCCAGTCCCCAGCTATCCTGTACCGCAATTCGTTTACTTCTGGCATAGGCGACACAGCTATCATGATCATCCACCGACTCGGCAGTGAGTTCGGGATTGTAATGCAGTACCGCCTGTTTCACCGACATCCGGGTAAACGGCAACCCAAGATCAAACTCCACGCCCTGATAACTCAGCTTCGTATCACCGACAACCTCAGTCGCCAGATTACGCAGCATGTCTTCGGTTAAGTCCATCAACTGCTGGTAATCCGCGTAGGCCTGATAAAACTCGATCATGGTGAATTCCGGATTATGTCGGGTCGACAGACCTTCGTTACGGAAATTCCGGTTGATTTCGAATACCTGCTCAAACCCGCCGACCACCAGTCGCTTCAGATAAAGCTCCGGCGCAACACGTAGAAACAGATCCATATCCAGCGCATTATGATGGGTCACGAACGGACGTGCAGTCGCACCGCCCGGGATGATGTGCATCATCGGCGTTTCCACTTCCATGAAACCCTTTTCGGTCAGGTACTGACGGATAAAATTAATAGTCTGGGTACGCATCTTGAATACCCGACGTGATTCGGCATTCATGATCAGATCCAGATAACGCTGACGGTATTTCTGTTCGGTATCGGTCAGACCGTGGAATTTTTCTGGCAACGGGCGCAGCGATTTGGTCAACAACTGCAGACGAGTCACCTTTAGCGAAAGCTCTCCGGTTTTGGTTTTGAACAGTTCACCCACGGCACCGTAGATATCGCCGATATCACTATGCTTGAAATCATTGTATTCCTGCTCACCGATAGTATCTTTGTGAACATAAATCTGGAGCTGTCCGGACATATCCTGCAGCTTCGCAAAACTGGCTTTACCCATGATGCGTTTCAACATCATTCTTCCGGCAATACAGGCAGTTACAGCTTTTTCTTCGAGTGATTCCTTACTCTCTTCATTGTATTTTCTGATCACTTCGGCGGCCAGAAAATCTCGTTTGAAATCATTCGGATAGGCTTTACCGGCGCGACGCAGCTCACCGAGCTTTTCGCGCCGCAGTGCGATCAGCTTGTTTTCATCCAGAACTTCTTCCTGTTGCTGAGTATCGTTGTTATCTTTCATGTTCATAATCCACTTTTCAAACTGGCTTCTATAAATTGATCGAGGGAACCATCCAGTACGGCCTGGGTATTGCCGGTTTCCACATTGGTACGTAAATCCTTAATGCGTGACTGATCCAGAACATAGGATCGAATCTGACTGCCCCAGCCGATATCCGACTTGGTATCTTCCAGATTCTGGGCATTTTCATTGCGCTGCTGCAGCTCCAGTTCATACAGCTTGGCCTTTAACTGCTTCATCGCGGTCGCCTTGTTTTTATGCTGGGAACGATCGTTCTGACACTGT
>JACNJF010000067.1 GCA_014382695.1 Gammaproteobacteria bacterium
TGGTGCCCAGAAGAGGACTTGAACCTCCACGACCTTACGGCCACTAGCACCTGAAGCTAGCGCGTCTACCAATTCCGCCATCTGGGCAAAGATGAGGACGCGAAATATACATCAACTATCTGATAAGTCAATAAGGAGGTGAGACTTTCAGTCGCTTTCTATATACTCTTTTTTTTTAATATTAGTACAAAGACATTGAATAACGACCCCTATCAAAAACGCGAAGCGCAAGTTTACGAAAATCCTGTCGCTAGCCGCGAATTTCTGCTCGACCTGATCAATCAGCAAACCGCCCCCAGCTCGCTTGAGCATATTATCGAACTGATTCAATACACTGACGAGGAACAGATCGAAGGCATCCGCCGTCGCTTGAATGCGATGGTGCGCGATGGGCAGATCTTCCGCAACCGGCGCGGTGGTTATCTGAGTTTCAACCACATGGATCTGGAAAAGGGCAAGGTGCAGGCGCATCCGGATGGCTTCGGCTTTCTAACCCCCGAATCGGGTGGCAAGGATATATTTTTACCCGCGCGTGAAATGCGCAAGCTGATGAACGGTGATCGCGCAGCGGTCAAGATTGCCAGCTATGACTCGCGACGCGAACGCAAGGAAGGCCATGTGATTGCGGTACTGGAACGAGCGCATCAGTCGGTCGTCGGGCGTTACTACCGCGAAAAAGGCATCCATCTGGTGATTCCGGATGACAAGCGCATCAATGGCGATATTTTGCTCAGTTCGGATCATGACCACAGCGCACTTCAGGGTGATATCGTACTGGTGCGCATTCTGGAGTATCCGGATTCGCACAATCAGGCGATCGGTATGATCGAAACGATCCTGGGTGAGGAAAATGCTCCCGGTATCGAAGTTACGATTGCCCTGAATACGCATGACATTCCACATAAATGGAATGCTGAGCTATTGGAAGAAGTACAGCGCATAGCGCCCGAGGTTGAAGAGAAAGATAAGGTCGGTCGTCTTGACCTGCGCCAGAAAGCGTTTGTGACCATCGACGGCTCGGATGCACGCGACTTTGATGATGCGGTTTATTGTGAACCGAGCGCAACCGGTTTTCGTCTGTTCGTGGCGATTGCCGATGTATCCCATTATGTACAGAAAGACTCTGCCATCGACCGTGAAGCGGTGATCCGTGGCACCTCGGTGTATTTTCCAGGTGAAGTCATTCCGATGCTGCCGGAAAAACTGTCGAACGGCCTGTGTTCGCTGAACCCTAAGGTCGACCGTCTGGTGATGGTGTGTGAGATGGAAGTCGGCCCTGCCGGAGCCATCAAAAGCTTCCAGTTTCATGAAGCCATTATTCATTCACATGCGCGCTTGATCTACGATCAGGTTGCCGAGTTTCTGTTTAACGGCGGTTCCGACCCGATGTGTGAACCACTGCGCCAGGATCTGGAGCATCTGAGTCAGGTGTATCAGGCACTCGCGAAAGCGCGCAAGAAGCGTCATGCGATCGAGTTTGATACCAAGGAAGTGGTGTTTGAATACAACGATCAACGCAAGATCGAAAATATCCATCCCTATGAGCGTAACGAAGCTCATCTACTGATCGAAGAATGCATGATCGCGGCCAATGTGTGCGCGGCGAAGTTTCTGAAGAAACACAAGATTCCGACTCTGTACCGTATCCATGAAGGCCCGAATCCGGACAAGGTGCCGGCGATGATCGAATTTCTGTCGGTATATGGTGTACGCATGACCGGCACAGAACCGACGCCGCAACAGTACGCTGATGCACTGGCACAGATTAAAATCCTGCCTGAATTCGATATGATCCAGACCGTGATGCTGCGCTCGCTGTTACAGGCGGTGTATGGCCCGGATCCTAAAATGGGCCATTTCGGACTGGCACTGCAGGATTACGCTCATTTCACGTCACCGATTCGACGTTATCCGGATCTGCTGGTGCATCGTGGTATCCGCCATGTGCTGCAAACCGCGAATAATACGCCCTTTAGCTATGATCTGAACGCGATGACGGTACTTGGTGAAACCTGTTCACAATATGAGCGCCGTGCCGATCTGGCAACGCGTGATGCCGGTGACTGGTTGAAATGCGAGTTCCTGCAAAAGCACGTCGGCAAGCAATATCGCGGTATTGTTGCCACCGTCACCAGCTTCGGCATGTTTGTGCAGATCAACGATCTACTGATCGATGGACTGGTACATGTGACTTCACTGAAGCGTGATTACTATCGCTTCGATGCCGCGCATCATCGTCTGGTGGGTGAAAAAACCGGCCGGGTTTACCAGCTGGGTGATTCGGTTACGGTCGAAGTGGCGCGCGTGGATATGGAAGAACGCAAGATCGACTTCGATATTATTAGCAGTGAGGCCGCGCATTTTGTGGCTGGGGATGCTGAAGTCGAAACCGGTGATGCCAGGCCGAAAGCTAAAAAATCACGCAGAAGAAAAGGCTCAAAGGATAAACCCGCGGCCGAAAAAGCGGCTGCTAAACCTTCAGAAAAGCAGAAAAAGCCTCGCAACAAAACGGCGGCTAAAAAGAAGGCAACGAAGAAAAGGGCTGCGCGTAAACCGGCTACCAGTAAGGCTCCCGCCGGAAATTCCTGATGGCCCAGTACAGCTATGGTTTGCATCCAGTAAAAAAAATGCTGCAGTTTTCGATCGATGACTGCGAGCAATTGCTATGCCTGCAGAGTCAGAATCAGCGCCTGCAGGATGTGATCAGTCTGGCCAAAGAAAAAAAGCTGGTAGTCACATTCTCCTCCAAACAGGAGTTGAGCGATCTGGCCGGCAGTGAAAAGCATCAGGGCTGCGTGCTAAAGGTTCGGGAAGGGCGTAGCCGGGTCATCAGTCTGGATGAAATATTGCAGCAGGTGACGGATGACAGTCTGTTTCTGGTGCTGGACGGGGTGCAGGATCCGCACAACCTGGGCGCCTGTTTGCGCAGTGCGGATGGTGCCGGTGTGAGTGCCGTGATCGTGCCGAAGGATCGCGCAGTCGGGATGACAGCGGTGGTACAGAAGGTTGCCGCCGGTGCTGCAGAATCGGTGCCACTGATTACCGTTACCAATCTGTCACGCAGTTTAAAGGCACTCAAGGATGCCGGTGTATGGCTGGTCGGCACCAGCGGTGATGCCGAACAGACGCTGTATCAGCTCACGCTGAAAGGCCCGATTGCACTGGTGATGGGGGCCGAAGGCGAAGGCATGCGCAGGCTGACTGCGGAGCAGTGTGACTATCTGGTCAAGCTGCCGATGAAAGGTCGGGTCGAAAGTCTGAATGTTTCGGTGGCCACTGGAATCTGTCTGTACGAAGTGGTGCGTCAGCGCATGAGTTGAGCCGGATTTCTGGTTCTATCGGTTGATACAGGGGCCTGAGCAGGAGCCAGACTGATCTGCGTTGATGCAGGCTTTCAGCCTCAGCGATCCGTAGTTACTCGAAGAAAATCAATTTAGCGTATTCAATCTACAGCAAACGGTTGTCAGATAAGGTTATTTATACCTTTGCCAAGTTGTATTCCGGGCGTTGCTCATGTAGACTCCGCGCTCCTAAAACTTCTCGCTCCATGCACATCGTAAGCAGGGGCTTCTTCCATGAGGATGTTATGAGACATTACGAAATAGTATTCCTGGTCCATCCCGACCAGAGCGAGCAGGTTCCAGCTATGGTGGAACGTTATCGCAATATGATCACCGCTTCTGGTGGAAATGTTCACCGTGAAGAAGACTGGGGTCGTCGTCATCTTGAATTTCCAATCAAGAAAATCCACAAAGCTCATTATGTACTGATGAACATCGAGTGTTCACAGGAAGTTCTGACCGAGCTTGAGTCCATCTTCCGTTTTAATGATGCCGTGCTGCGTCATTTGACTCTGATCATGAAGGGCGCAATCACAGCTAAATCACCAATGCTGATTGCGGCTGAAAAAGAAGAGACCGCCAAGTCGGAGCGTAAGCCTGTTGTTACATCGAAAGATGACGACAAAGATGATGATGATGAAGTAGATGAAAAAGAGGGAGATGAATAATGTCACGCTATTTTCGCCGTAAAAGATTTTGCAAATTCAGTGCCGAAGGTACTGATCAGATCGATTATAAAGATATGGAAACACTTAAAGAGTACATCACCGAAACCGGTAAGATCGTACCTAGCCGTGTTACGGGTACCAAGGCCAAGTATCAGCGCCAGTTAACCACCGCTATCAAGCGTGCGCGTTTTCTGTCGTTACTGCCTTATACCGATCAGCACTAACCTTTGTCTGCCACTGCTCTTTCAGGATTTAGCAATATTTGCTGAATGGGCAGTCGCAGTTCAACAACAAAACTGAAATACAGGTTTATCGATGTTAGCGATAGCTAGATATTCTCTGAAAAGCCCGTTTCATGCGTCAACGGTAGTCGGCATTTTGGCCATACTGTCGTTGTTTGTACCGCTGATTTCGATACTCAGCGGAGCCCTTGTCGGGCTGATTATACTGACCCAGGGATTGTTCTCAGGAGCCCGAGCGTTACTGATTTCGATTGCCGGTATCACGGTCGTCAGTTATCTGGTTACGCAGTCAACGTTACTGGGCATTACGATCGGTCTGGTGCAATGGGTACCGATGGTGATACTGGCGGAAACGTTACGCCGCACGCGTTCTATGTCCCTGACTATCTTGATCGGGATGGGGCTGTCGCTAGTGGTGGTCGTGGTGCAGTACCAGTTCTGGCCGGATATCGATCAGTTATGGGCTGAGTATCTGCAGTTGCTGTTTAAGGAAGTTCAGCAGCCTGAAATGGATATGAATCAGATGAATCTTGCCATGCAGGAGCTGGTACACCTGATGGTGATGATGCTGGTTGCGGTGATGTTCAGTACCTTTGTCGGTACGCTGATGGCATCGCGCTGGTTTCAGGCTCGTATCGCTGGATCGGAAGGATTCCGTGAAGAGTTTTATGCGATCAAACTGGGCAAGGGCGCAGCGATCTTCGCGTTGCTTTTTGGCCTGCTCGGGCTTGCGCTAAAGCAGGACATGATCTTTGCGATGCTGATGGTGCTACTGGCGACCTTTCTGTATCAGGGTCTGGCGGTGGTGCATAGCTGGTCCAGACATAGCGGGAAAAAAGCCTGGTTGGTTTTGTTGTACGTGATGATGGTAATTTTTCCTCAGGTATTAGGCGTAATAGCCATGCTGGGGGTGTTAGATAACTGGATAGACTTTAGAAAAAGATGGAAGTCTATCCCATCGACTATTGATGAATAAGTGAGAGGAATATCCTGTGGAAATTATTCTGTTGGAAAATATTGAAAATTTGGGCGCTCTGGGCGACAAGGTTAACGTTAAAGCGGGATTCGCACGTAACTATCTGTTACCTAAGGGTAAAGGCAAGCCGGCAACGGCCGCTAATCTGGAAGCGTTCGAAAAGCAGAGAGCCGAGCTGGAAAAAATTGCTGCTGCAGCTTTAGCCGCTGCTGAAGCGCGCAAAGCAGCGATCGAAGCACTCGGTACCGTGCAGATCACGGCCAAGATTGGTAGTGAAGGCAAGCTGTTTGGTTCTATCGGTACAGCCGATATCGCCGATGCACTGGAAGTCATGGGTGGAGCGGTTGAAAAGCGTGAAATCAGACTGCCGGAAGGTTCTTTACGCATGACGGGTGAACACGAAGTCGATATCCATCTGTATACCGATGTCGATGTCACCATCATCGTTAATATCACTGGCGCTGAATAAAAAGTTTAGCTGCGCTAAACCGTTTCTGGCTCATGCTTGAAACGGTTTACAGTTACCTTAAAATTGCCAGATTAAAATACCAGAAAGGCTGTCATTGACAGCCTTTTTGCATATGGATGTGCTTATACCCTGAAGGCCACGGACGGCCGAGAAGGGTGTTTGCTATGGATGTGCTTATACCCTGAAGGCCACGGACGGCCGAGAAGGGTGCTTGCATATGGGTGTGCTTATACCTCGGGGGCCACGGCCGGCCGAGAGGGGTGTTTGCTATGGATGTGCTTATACTCCGAAGGCTACTGTCGGCAAGGAAGGGTCCTGGTATGGACGTGCTGTTACCCCGCAGACGAGATGCCGGCTATGTTAGAGAACGCCATCTTTGCGAGCGCTAGCGTGGCAATTTCTGCGCCAAGTCAGACTAAACCGAAGTTGAAAAATCTCTACACTTAACGGTGCGAAATCCTCCCAACTGGATCACTAGCCTGTTAAACTCCACGCATTAACCATCTGCTTTCTCATTCATCACCATTACCCGAAACCCAAAACTGTGTCAGAAATTTCTAATCGAGTCGCCGAATTAACCCAACGCGTGGAAGACCTGAAGGTTCCCCCGCATTCCATGGAAGCCGAACAGTCGGTACTGGGTGGTCTGATGCTGGACAACCAGTCATGGGAACTGATTGCCGATCTGATCAACGAAAAAGATTTCTACCGGCATGACCATGCGCTCATTTTTCGTGCGATCGCGGCTCTGTCAGAGAGTGACAAGCCTTATGATGTAGTGACCATCTCGGACTGGCTGGATCAACGCAATGAGCTCGACGGAATCGGCGGACTGGCTTACCTGGGCATCCTCGCAAACGATACCCCGACCGCAGTCAACATCAAGGCCTACGCCGAAATTGTGCGCGAGTACTCGGTTCTGCGTAACCTGATTCAGGTTGGTCATCAGATCACCAATACCGCCTATAACGCCGATGGTCGTAGCAGTAAAGAGTTACTCGATGAAGCCGAGCGACTGGTGTTCCATATCGCCGAACAAGGCGCCGGAAACAGTCAGGGCTTTGAAGATATCAAGAGCCTGCTGGCGAAAGCGGTAGAAAAGGTGGAAGAGCTGTTCAAAAGCGATGAGCCTTTAACCGGTATCAGCAGTGGATTCAGCAAGTTCGATGAAATGACTTCCGGTCTGCAGAATTCCGATCTGATCATTGTTGCCGGTAGACCGTCGATGGGTAAGACCAGTTTCGCGATGAATCTGGCTGAAAACGCAGCGGTCAGCGGTGAAAAATCGGTCGCCGTGTTCAGTATGGAGATGCCCGGGGATCAGCTCGCGATGCGTATGATGTCATCCCTCGGACGTATCGATCAGCATAATCTGCGTACCGGTAAGCTGCAGGATCATGACTGGCCCCGGCTCACCTCATCGGTCGCGATGCTGTCCAAGGCACGCCTGTTTATCGATGATACGCCGGCTCTGTCGCCGACCGAATTACGCGCGCGCACGCGTCGTCTGAAGCGAGAGCATGGACTCGATATGGTTATCATCGACTATCTGCAGTTGATGCAGGTCACCGGCACCACGGAAAACCGGGCGACCGAAATCTCTGAAATAAGTCGCTCACTGAAAGCGCTGGCAAAAGAATTGCAGGTGCCGATTATTGCGTTATCCCAGCTCAATCGTAGTGTGGAGCAGCGTCCGGATAAACGTCCGGTCATGTCCGATCTACGTGAATCCGGCGGTATCGAGCAGGATGCGGACGTGATTCTGTTCATCTACCGCGATGAAGTCTACAACCCCGACACGCAGGACAAGGGCACCGCTGAAATTTTGATCCGAAAGCAGCGTAACGGCCCGATCGGCAAGGTTCGCCTGGCCTTTCTGGGACAGTTCACGCGCTTCGAAAACCTGACCTACGATGACTACGGGCTGGATGACTAAACCGCTTCCACCGCTGCCGCCACACACACGGCACTCCCGGATCATTATCGACCTGGCCGCGATTCGATCCAACTATCGCCTGTTAAAGTCAACCGCGCCGAATAGCAAGGTGATCGCGGTGATCAAGGCGGATGCCTACGGCCATGGTGCGATCCAGGTGGCACGCACGCTGGCCGACGCCGATGCGTTTGCGGTGGCCACTTCGCTGGAAGCTATCCCGCTACGCGAGGCCGGAATTACGCAAAAGATTATCGTTCTCGGTGGGGTGGTGAATGCAGTCGAGATGCGCAGCTGTTTCGACTACCAGCTCGACCCGGTGATGCACCAGTTCTGGCAAGTCGAACTACTGCAGCAGATGCCGACTGAAGCTCAGATAGAGCCGTGGCTTAAGTATAATTCAGGGATGGGCCGACTGGGGTTTTCGGATCAGAATCTGAAACAGGCACTGGCTCAACTCAAGCAGGCTAACAATATCGGCACCATTCGGCTGATGACCCATCTGGCCAACGCCGATGATGATTCCGACCCTAGTTCGAGCGAGCAACTATCCCGAGTCAAGGCCTTAAGCCTGCAAGATTACGAATGGGGTATCGCCAATTCAGCCGGGATACTGGGCTGGCCCAAAAGCCGCGTCAACTGGGTCAGGGCCGGAATCGCGCTGTATGGCAGCGACCCCTTTTTCGACCGGGACACCACGCCAAAGCTGCAGCCTGCGATGCAATTCAAATCGCAGATACTGGCGATCAACACCCTCAAAAAAGGCCAGAGCATCGGCTATGGTGGGCTGCATACCTGTGCGCAGGATCAGACCATCGGCGTCGTCGCGGCCGGTTATGCCGATGGCTACCCGCGTCATCTCACGGGTGGATACGTGATGCTCAACGGACAAAGGGCCAACATCGTCGGTCGAGTCTCGATGGACATGATCACCATCGATATCAGCGGCCTGCAGGCAAAGCCGGGAGATGAAGTCACACTATGGGGCGATGCACCGCTGGCCAATGAAATCGCCCGACTGAGTGAAACCATCTCCTACGAACTGTTCTGCCATGCAGGTTGTCACGGCAGAAAAGAATTCATTAATAAAAACTAAAAAGAGCTGGCAAAGCATGATTAAAATCCGTAAAATCTCGGCTCCTTAAGCGCTGGTAGCTCAGTTGGATAGAGTATCTGGCTACGAACCAG
>JACNJF010000197.1 GCA_014382695.1 Gammaproteobacteria bacterium
TTGCCATACTCGTCTTCACCATAGATACGGCAGATGGCTTTATCCAGATGACGGTATTCGATGGTGATCGCTTCATACAGGCTGCGCTGGAAATACGACAGGCCCAGTTTGATTTCATCGGCCACTTCCGGGCGGTTTTCGCGGACTTCACTGGTTTTCCACAGCACCGATATCTGAATCTCGAGCTGATTGATCAGGTCATCCTTTTCATAGCCGCTGATACGTAAATCGGTTAGATCATCGATAATTTCAAAGATACGACGCTGTAACTGCATGATCGTACGCCGTTTGGATTCGGTGGGGTGGGCGGTAAATACCGGTTGATAAGACAACTGGTTGAGCAGGGTCTGTAAATCCTGTTGATCGATACCCTGCTGTTTGAGTTCCTGCATGGTGTGATAAAAAGAACCCTTCCAGTCGGCATAGCCCTGTTTTCGAATACGTCGTCTGCGCTGCCGGTGCTGTGAGTCTTCTTCCACAATATTGACCAGGCTGAAGTAGATCGAATAAGCCCGGATGACCTGCTCGATAATGTCCGGTGGCAGGCTTTCAATCAGTGCAATCAACTGTTTACGTTTGTGTGGATTTTCCTGTTTGCGTAACTGGATAAAACCCTTACGCAGTTTTTCGACCGATTCAAACACCATGGGGTGCTCATTTTTGATCAGTACGTTACCCAGTAATTGGCCCAGCAGTTTTACCCGGGAGCGAAGTTCCTTGTCAGACTGGGTGTTGTAAGTGGACTGTGAGATTTTCATGATGGTATGACGCTACGCGGCAAGGGCCAAAGAACAGGCAGAACCCGGTTTCGGATCCCGCCTGTGCGGATTATTAATGATTATTAATACTGTGCAGGTTCGACTGACTTTGGGTTTTTCTGCTGGCGGAAACGCTCCAGCGCACGTTGTTCCTGCTGGGCAATTTTAGTCAGCATGTTGTTGCGTTGCTGTTCTGCCTGGGCCATGATTTTATGCAACTGTTCTGCCTGATATTTCTGGTATTTGGCAAAGTCCTGGGCATATTTCTCGGCTTCCTTGCGATCCTGCTCATTATTCTTTTGCATGGCTTGTTTCAACTGCGCATAACGTTTGAGGATTCGTTCTTCGGTCATCGGCTCAGGTGGTGTCATGCGTGCCAGTTCTTCCGGTGTCGGAAAGTTAGCAAAGGCCTGAGGATTAAATTCGGGTGGCATAAAGTCGGGACGCGGCATGGCCTGTCGAGTCGCGGAGGTCGGGTTTTGCATACCCTGATAGGGTGACATTGACGAGCCCTGCGCCAACACGCTAGTGGTGATGGCAAAACTGGCTACAAAAACTGAGGTATAGAAGGGAATCGGTTTCATATAAATCTCCTGCGGTTGCGAAATTTGAAGACTGATTATGACATAGCCGATTTATCGACCTCTATAGTCAAAACGGTATAAATCGATAAAAATCGTTTACTGGTAGATTTTTACGAAACTTCTGAACAGGTCTTTATCGAAATTTTCGATCATATTCTGTTTCATCAGACTTAATGCATCAAAGGTTTTGAGTGCTTTTTTATACGAGCGTTCTGCAGTGAGGGCATCGAACACGTCTGCGATAGCGCATATCCGGCCATATAGATGGATTTCCTGTCCCTTTAATTTGCGTGGATAGCCATTCCCATTAAAGGCTTCGTGGTGCTGCATGACGATGGTGCTGCACTCTGGCGATAAAGCATCGGCGGCCTGTAACAGTTTATAGCCCTGATAGGGATGGGTTTTGATCAGCTTCATTTCTGCGTCATTCAGCCGGGCTGGCTTATTCAGCACATTCGGGTCGATATTGACCTTGCCGAGATCATGCAGAAAAAACCCGGCCGCCAGTTCGTGCAGGTCATGTGCGTCGGAATGTTTAAAAATTTCCTTACTCAGCAGTACACTGGTGATTCCGACATTGACCGAGTGGGTATAGGTATAGAAATCATGCGAGGTGATCATCAGCATGTTTTTGGCGGTATCATCATCGGCCATAACCATGTCCGAAAGTTGATAAATAGCCTGTTTACTGGCTTTGATGTTTTCTGCGGTGGGAGCATCGAGTAACTTTTCCATCATACTCACCGAGTGTTTATAAACCGCGACGGATTTGTCTCTGGGCAACATCAGCTTGTCATCCAGTACATTTCTTAAGTCGTCTGTAATTCCTTTATCCGAGGACCATTGTTCAGGAATTTCCGCGAACTTAGGATCTTTTACTATCGGCATTCTGCTTTGCGGTAACTGTTCCAGTAGCGTCAGATCTTCTTCATCGGTATCGTACAGATCACTTTTGTCATAATCGACCATAACCTGTTTTAGCTTCATGCCCAGTAACTGATCGAGTTGCTTCTGGGTCGTTATTTTAAATTCACTTTTCAGAAAGTCATGCGAAAACCAGGATTTCTCCAGTTCAACATACAACCCTATCTGGAGGTCCTGGGCGTTGATTTTTCTCTTGCTCATACTCCGGATGTTCCTGTTAAAGTTAATTAGGGTCTGAATGAACGGGGGCTTAATTTTATTGAGTATCAGGGACGACTTAAACGCTGAAAGGTATTGTTTTTAGTCCCCACATTGATATGAATTGCTGCTTTAAATATAGCGTAATAATGTGGAAAAAGTTGATTTATTATTAGTTTTTTAATTAACGCGGTGGCGGCTTATGCGTAAGGGTTTCCGCGTTTTTAAAACAAAGCTATACTGCCTGTCGCTTACATCAGTATTGCACAAACGATTTTCTAAATTGGTCATCACTATGTCACGACTTGAGGTTAAGTCAGCTTTTATATGTCATCTATTATGCGAATAGGCCACGGCTATGATGTGCATGCATTCTGTAGCGGGGATGCCATTATGTTAGGTGCCGTTGCGATACCACATACAAAGGCCTTTCAGGCGCACTCGGATGGAGATGTACTGATTCATGCGTTATGTGATGCCCTGTTAGGGGCTTTGGCACTGGGTGATATTGGCCACCATTATCCGGATACCGATGCTCGTTTTAAAAATGCGGACAGTACTTTTTTTCTAAAGGATGTGTATCGAATGATTATGGAACAGGGGTTTTCGCTGGGTAATGCGGATATCACCATTATTGCTCAGGCACCCAGAATGTCGCCGCACATTAATGCCATGCGCGAACAGCTGAGCAGAGTACTGAGTTGTGATATTTCTCGACTAAATATCAAGGCGACTACTACCGAAAAGCTGGGTTTTGCCGGGCGTGAAGAGGGTATCGCGGTCCATGCCGTTGTTTTACTGGAGCAGCAAACATGAGTCTCGGCCCCGTGATGCTGGATGTCGAAGGTTTGCAGTTAAGCGCTGCCGATCGTAAACGCCTGCTGCATCCGCAAACGGGCGGTGTCATCCTGTTTGCGCGCAATTACCAGTCGCCAGCACAACTTAAAGCACTGGTGGATGAGATTCATGCCATCCGCAGACCGCGCCTGATTGTTGCCGTGGATCAGGAAGGCGGACGGGTGCAGCGTTTCAAAACAGGGTTTCAGCGTTTGCCGGCGATGGGCCTGTTAGGTGATCTGTATGAGCGCAGCCCATTACAGGCGATGACGATGGCGGAAACGGTAGGCTGGGTCGCGGCATCTGAACTGCTGTTCTATGGGGTTGATCTGAGCTTTTCTCCGGTGCTGGATCTGGGGCATAAGATCAGTAGTGTGATTGGAGATCGAGCGTTCCATACCAGTCCAGACATTATTGTCCACCTCGCGAATGCACTCATTAGAGGGATGAATTATGCGGGGATGGAGGCGGTAGGCAAGCATTTTCCCGGGCATGGCTCTGTCGAGGGTGATTCCCATCATGTCATGCCGTTCGATAAACGAGCCTTGATTACGATCGAATCGCATGATCTGATTCCTTTTCGTCAGGTTATTAATACGCATCTGACCGGTATCATGATGGCGCATGTGATTTATGAGCAGGTGGATAAGTTACCTGCTGGTTTTTCCAGCTACTGGATTAAACAGGTGTTACGCGACCAGTTAAATTTTGACGGCATTGTGTTCAGCGATGATCTGAGTATGAGCGGTGCTGAGTTTGCTGGCAGCTACGCCGAACGTGCGCGTTTATCACTCAAAGCAGGCTGTGACATGCTGCTAGTGTGTAACAATCCTGAGGGGGCCGATGAAGTACTGGATTATCTACAGGGCTATAACAATCCGGTTTCGCAGCTACGCCTGGTACGCCTGCATGGCCGACCCGGTAAACAGATAAAAAAACTTTTCGACACCCAGCTGTGGAAAGATTCTATTGTGAGCCTGCACGATTTTATGCATGATTCGGCACTGACCGCGACGGATGATTTATTTTCCGCTTAGATCCGATTTTTTCCACCTAAAAACTGATGAGTTCAACCTATGCAAATCGATGAAGCACTCAACGTCCATAAAAGCGCACAACAATTATTCGACGTGTCTGATGTGGAACGGGCCATCTCCGAGTTAGCCGATACAGTCGCGCTACAGGTGCAGGACGAATTTCCGCTGGTGCTGTGTGTGATGAACGGTGGCCTGTTTATGACCGGACAGTTGATGCGCTTCTGGGATTTCCCGATGACCATCGATTACGTACATGCCACGCGCTATCGGCTGGCCACCCTCGGTCAGGATGTATTATGGAAGGCTTACCCGCAGAACAGTCTGAAAGACCGGCATGTTATTATCGTCGACGATATCTTTGATCAGGGCTATACGCTGGAAGAAGTGAAGGCTTACTGTTTACGTCAGGGTGCCAGAAAATGTACCAGTGTGTTCCTGATCCGTAAACATCATCAGCGTAAAAAGGCGCAGATTGAAGCCGATTATGTCGCGCTCGAGTGCGATGATCTGTATGTGTATGGATCGGGCATGGACCTGCATAGCCATTTCAGGAATCTATCCGGCGTATTTTCGATTCCTGCTGAGCTTTCAGGTCGCTAGCATGAGTGAGCTAATAGCGGTTATTGGAGGCACCGGTCTGTATTCGATGATGGATGGGTTCGAAATGACCCGCCAGGAAATCGTCAGCACCCCCTACGGTGAAGCATCCAGTCCGCTGGTGTTTGGTACGCTGCAGGGGCGGGAAGTAGTGTTTATCGCGCGCCATGGCTTTACCCATCGGCTGCCTCCTCATCAGGTCAATTACCGCGCCAATATCTGGATGCTGAAAAAGGCCCAGGTGAGTAAAATTCTGTCGGTAAATGCGGTGGGGGGCATCAATCCGCAGTGTCCACCTGAATCACTGGCGATACCCGATCAGATCATTGACTATAGCTATGGCCGCGAACATACCTTCTATGCAGAAGATCTGGAACGCGTCGTACATATCGATTTTACCTACCCCTATACCCCTGAATTGCGCAAAACCCTGCTAACTGCAGGTGAGAATATGGACCTGCAGCTGTTACAAAGCGCTACCTATGGCTGTACCCAGGGTCCACGACTGGAAACCGCCGCAGAAGTCAAAAAGCTGCAACGTGATGGCTGCGATCTGATCGGAATGACGGGTATGCCGGAAGCGGCTCTGGCCAGAGAGTTGTCGATGCAATACGCGTCGATTGCGATTGTCGCAAACTGGGCTGCCGGTCTCACCGGAGAAGAGCTCAGCATGGAACAGATCGAGTTACATCTGCAACATGGGATGGAAAAGGTCAATAAACTGATTGCCGAAACGGTGCGTCTAGGCGCTTAACCCGGCAGCCCAATAATTTGAAATCATGATTAAAGCTTTTATTTTTGATGTAGACGGCACCCTTGCCGATACCGAACGGGATGGACACAGGGTCGCCTTCAACCAGGCCTTTGAACAGGCCGGACTGGACTGGTTCTGGAGCGAGCAAACCTACGGTGAATTACTCGCGGTTACCGGTGGAAAAGAACGCATCAAGTTTTTTCTGCAGACCCACAACAAACCGGAAAAAGACCATGCGGATCTAGAGCAACTGATTAAATTCCTACACGCGCGTAAAACTGAAAACTACGTCGCACTGTTGAGTCAAAATGCAATACCACTGCGCCCCGGCGTTAAGCGTCTGTTACAGGAAGCGCAGGCGGCCAATATTCGTTTAGCCATTGCGACTACAACAACCCCACAGAATGTTACCGCATTACTGGAAAATGCGCTGGGAAAGGAGAGTCTGAACTGGTTTGAAGTGATTGGCGCGGGCGATATCGTGCCGTTGAAGAAACCGGCTCCCGATATCTATGATTATGTGTTGCAGCAGATGCAGCTGACGGCGGCTGACTGCATCGCCTTTGAAGACTCTTTAAACGGCATTCGATCATCGCGCGCAGCAAACCTGAAAACCATTATCACCTACAACGACTATACATGCGATGACGATTTTAGCGCTGCGCTGCTGGTGCTGGATCAACTGGGGGAAGCGGATAATCCCTCTCAGCAGTTATTGAAAAAAACTGGACAGCCTTTTCTGACCGTCGACAGTATTCTGCAACTGTGTGATGAAGTTCTGTAGCCAGTGCGGCCAGGCCGTGCGTCAAATCATACCGCAGGGGGATAACCGTCTGCGTTTCGTTTGTGCGGGTTGTGGAACCATCCATTACTCAAACCCGAATAATGTATGTGGTGCGATTCTCACCTGGCAGGATAAAATCCTGCTATGCCGACGCGCGATAGAACCACGTTATGGTTTATGGACCCTGCCGGCAGGGTTCATGGAAAATGGCGAAACGGTGATGGAAGCCGCTGCGCGTGAATCCATGGAAGAAGCGAATGCGGTGGCCAAAAAGCTGGATCTGTTCGCGGTATTCAGTCTGCCGCATATTTCTCAGGTGTATCTGATGTTTCATGGAGAGCTGGCGAATGAGCAGGTTTCAGCGGGCACAGAATCGCTCGAAACAGGGCTGTTCAATATCGCGGACATTCCCTGGAGTGAGCTGGCTTTCCCGGTTATCAATCGAAGTTTGCAGCTATACATCGAGCACCTGCAAAAAGATACAAAGCGGTCGGCCGTGTATACCGCAACAGCGATCAAACAGGCCGATGGTAAAGTTGACTGGGTGAATCGCTGAGTCGTTCTTACTTAACGACAGGAGGCATTCGCCTTTAACTGGAAAACGGAACCACGTATTTCTGGTAATAATCCCGGCACAGAGCGTGCGCTTCCAGCTGTTGTGACTCGGGTATTCTGGGCGCGTATTTCTTCAGACAACAGGCGGCTTTATGTGAACCCTGTGAGGCTGCGACCTTTAACCAGGCATACGCCTGAATATAGTCTCTGGAAACACCGAGTCCTCGTGCATACATCAGCCCGAGTTTATATTGTGCTTTGCGATACCCCTGCTTGGCGGAATGCTGAAACCAGCTGGCGGCTTTGCCATAGTCTCTGGTGTCGTCGTTGGCCTTGCGGAAAAGCTGACCTAATTCAAACTGGGTGGCTGAGCTTCTTTTCTCTGCAAATATCATTTTTATCTCCCCCGTATTTTTCCTTATTCGGTTAATGATAGTCTTCACGTGATGAAATAGTGTGACCAACTTATCAGAATACAAGCGGCTTAGAATTGATACATGGTATGACTTAAGTCTATTGTTTGCTAGTTATTCGGATAACAACTCTTAAATCTCTCGATCTGGGTCCCATTTTATCTACAATGAATAGAATATATAGCGAGGGGTAACGATGTATAGAATCCGTTTTTTAACCTTTGTCCTGATTGCGATCTCCCTGCCAGTCCATTCAGATCATCTGGATTTCGCCGATGTTTACCCGATTCTGGAGCAGCGCTGCCTGGTTTGCCACCATCATCCAGGGGCACCCTTAGGCTTGAGTATGGAGACTTATCAGCAATTATTGAAGGGCAGTGAAAATGGTGTCATTGTGATTGTCGGTGAGCCAGAGAATAGCGAACTGATGCGGCGCATCAAGGGCGACGCTCACCCCAGAATGCCCTTTAATGGCCCTCCGTATCTGACCGAACTGGAGATTGAGTTGATTGAAAACTGGATTGATTCCGGCTTAAAACCGTAATCAGGGTTGACTGTAGGGGGGGTAGCGATCAGAGCGGGTTCTTCAGGAAATAGTCCGCGCAGTTCCTGGTGACCAGTAAAACGGTTTAGCTGTTCATGCAGAGTCCAGATTTTTTCCCGGCGTTCATTATTCAGTTGAAACCCGATGGGCAGGTTGCACACCGCATCATTCTTGACGTCAGTTAATGAAGTCAGTTAGTAATGTTGGTTGTTTCAGTTTCTGAGGCATGCGGCTCGGGTCTGCGTCGGGATAAAACATGATCGATAATTTTTTGCTGCGTATTATCAATATCTTCATACAGAATACCATGACGTGAGGCCTCAATCATCACGATCTGTTTGTCTGCGCTAATAATATGATTATACAGTTTGTGCACACTTTCAGGTTCCACTACGGGGTCATTAGTGGATTGAAATAGGGTGACAGGGCAGTTTAGCGCGGCCGGGTGGTGAAAAAAATTGTCGATTAATTTCTGTAACTGATACAGCGACTGGATTGGAATATGCGCGTAATTGACATCGGGGTGTTCGCTGTTATTCGGCCGAAAAGGGATCAGTCCATCGGCGCTGACCAGGCGTGAAATTCTGTTCGCCTGATGCAGTATCGGCACAAACTTCATCTGTTTACTCTGAAACTCGACCGGTGAAGAAACCGTGATGACCGAAGCCAGTTTTTCATCCGGGTACGCCACTGCCTGATGTAAGGCGAGTAAACCACCGGTGGAAAACCCGATGATATGGACTTCACGGCTGCTGGCCCTGATAATATCAAAACCCCGTTTAACCGAATCAGCCCAGTCCTGCCAGTTGCGCCCAGCCAGATCCCAGGG
>JACNJF010000156.1:0-32594 GCA_014382695.1 Gammaproteobacteria bacterium
TCTGACGGATTTTTCTTTAGATTTTAAGGGCTTATGGATTTCCGTTCAGGCACTAAATAATAAACGAAGATTTATCGTGAGTCTTTTTGCGGGGGTATTGTCAGGCTTTATACTGATGCCCGCTGCACAGGCGGATGATCGCAGGTTTTCAATAGAAGAAGCAAAATGGGATCGTGAGAAATCCCGTCTGGAGGTTAAGGGTAAGGGTCGAAGCGGAAGAACAGTTATTGTTTCGAATGACGGCTCTAACGAATTTTTAGGCAGTACTGAAGTTGATGATAAGGAATGGCGAGTGCGTATCTCTAATCCTGCCATCGTGCCCTGCCGCGTTAAAGCGGTTCAATCAGATGGACGCTCGGATGACCAGCGAGTCAGAAATGCACCTAGAGATTGTGATCAGGGTGTTCCACCACCACCTCCACCAGCCAACAATGCACCCGTTCTGGCACCGATTGGTAACAAGACTGTTAGTCTTGGAAATGATCTGAGCTTTACTGTGTCTGCAACTGATGATGGTCAGCCGAATGGCACGTTGACGGTGTCAGCTACTGGCCTGCCAAATGGTGCAAACTTTGCCGACAATGGTAACGGTAGTGGTACCTTCACATGGCCGAATGCCAGTCCGGTTGGCAGCACGACAGTCACTTTTACCGCCAGTGATGGTAGCCTGACGGATGCAGAAACTATAACCGTCACGGTTACGCAGATTGCGCCTCCTGGCAACAATGCGCCAGTGTTAGCTCCCATTGGTAACAAAACCGTTGCTGTTGGAAATAACCTGACCTTTACTGTAACTGCGACTGATGATGGACAGCCGAACGGCACACTGACTCTGACGGCCACTAATCTGCCTAATGGAGCAAGTTTCATCAACAATGGTAACGGTACAGGTACTTTCTCCTTGCAGAATGCGAGTCCGGCAGGCATTACTTTAACGACCTTTACCGTGACTGATGGAAATCTGGCCGATGCCGAAACGATTACCATCACGGTAACGGCGATTGCTCCTCCTCCACCGGCTACGAGCTCGATTAACTCAACCAGTCGTAGTGCTGTATCGGTAGCGGCCGGTCCTGTTCCTGAGCAACCCTTTGTATCGAACCCCCTGTATCAGGTGTTAGCGATCAACGATCTGGGAATGCATTGTGGCGATCTGGATACTCGTATCTCCAGTATTCTGCCTCCGTTTAATGTATTGCATGCGCAGGTCATTGCACGTGGTACCAACAATACGAATCCGCGCATACTGAATCAGGGTGAAGCTATCATCACTTATTCAGCGGTTTCCAATGCGGGTGATCCGATTTTGTCGATTGCGCCTGATCTGGCCAAAGATGGCAGCCTGTACAAGACGAATTTCTGGGATATCGCTCGTCAGGCCTATGCGCCATTCTATCCCTCCGGAATTCTGGATGCGTTCTATCCTGCGGGAACCGATATCGTCGATATTGGCCTGCCGGTACCGGACGTAGAAAGACTTTATCTGGAAGATGGTAATCTGCATGCAGGACAACAGGCAATGCCTGGTCTGAATGGTCCTTTATTCTCGAATGATCCACAGGTTTTTGTAGAGCATATTGGAACCCTGCCTTTCTTCACTAATTTTGCGTTCGGTTATACCTCGAACGTGAACTGGTCAGAAGCCGCCGGTATTCCAATCTCCGTGTATGATGATGGCGGTCGCCAGAACCCTTATCCGCTGATGCGGGTTCAGGCGGAAGTAGGTGGAGCCACCGTTGCTACTGTCGATACAGTGGTACCTATATCCGGTGAAGCGGAATGTCAACGCTGTCATGCGGATCCGGAAGATGGTGGTAATGGAGCAGCAACACAGACTCTGTTTGATAACGGCATTACGCTGGCACTTGCGAGCCAAGATCCCGCTAATAACGTAACGGCTGGTGCCAGTATCGAATGGGCATCTGATATCAACATCATCAATCTGCATGATCTGAAGCATGGTACAACGTTGAATCAGGGTTATGACCTGACTACCGGTAAAGCCAATCAGCCCGTTGTGTGTCAGGTTTGTCACTATACCCCTGCACTCGATCTGGCTCAGCTTGGACCTTTAGGACCTGAGAACGATGGTCCGCTGATACTCAATGGTGTGACGGTTGCAGCCTCAATGGCAAACGGACGTGACCAGGCCAAGAACAAGACCATGTCGAATGTCATGCACAGTCATCATGGTCAGTTTACCGATCTGTTCCCACCAATGCCTCCAGCAGTAGATGCACAGGGTAACAAGCGTAGCGCAGCAATCACCAGACAGATACTGGGTGAAACCTGCTATGCCTGCCACCCCGGTACAAATACCGAGTGTATGCGTGGTGCGATGGCGAACGGCGGTCAGGTTTGTCAGGATTGCCATGGTGATATGCAGCAGGTCGGTGATGACTTCTCCAGAGATGTTTCGCCAACCAATGTAGGCGCCTTCCATGTGGCCGCTGATTACTATACGAATGCGGCTACACCACGTGTGCCCTGGGCGAATGAGCCAGGCTGTGGATCCTGTCATACCGGTGATGCCACCAGTAACCTGGCTGGTACAGCGAATGCAATGGTTAACCCCACAGACATCAGTGGTAATAATGATGGCATCCGTCTGGCACAGGCTTTCCGTACCAACGATGCAAAAGCAACACCCATCGTGCCTACCAATAAGCGTTTCGCTGAAAATGTGGTAGCCGAAGGTACTGCAGCGGATGGCAATCCGAAGCTGTATCGGGTAAGTATCGGTCATGGCGGTCTGTTCTGTGAATCCTGTCATGGTGCAACCCATGCGGAATGGCCGAATGCCAATCCGTTTGCAAATGACAACGTGGCTTCTCAGCAGTTACAGGGTCATACCGGAACCATCACCGAGTGTTCAACCTGTCATACCGGGAATCTAAATAATCTGGGTACCAATGGTTCTACCAATAGTCTGCGTGGACCTCATGGTATGCACGTGGTTGGTGAAACCAACTTCGCGGATGGTGGACACAAAGATAATCTGAATCGCAACTCATGTCGTACCTGTCATGGTCAGAACGGTCAGGGTACCGTACTGTCCCGGACTGCGGCGGATCGTGATTTCAGAGGTATGGACAACGGTGGTCTGGTCGCCAAAGGTACACCAGTCACCTGTAACATGTGTCATGGTAATGAACTCTAATCGGGAAGATTATGGTTTTAATTAGTTAGCTTTGTCAGGGACGACCCTAAAGGCACCCCGTGTAGGGCGGGGTGTCTTTTTTTATGCCCGGAATAAATTCCTTGCTCCAACAATGCATAATTAAACTATGCGCTTTTAGTACAACTCTTTAACTGCTACGCATTGCTGCCACTCCCGAGGGGTTTTATTGGGAATTTAGTAACCGAGCTTTTCTGGATTCCTGATTAAAGGATTCAGCAATGACGGATTTAAAAAAGTTCTTAAAAGAAGCTGTTGTTTTTACACTAAGAATCTTTAGTCATTGCTGATTAAGCTGTGGACTTTGAGCCCATAGCTATTGGCTGGTTCTTCAGTTTGGCGGATTACTTGCGAGACTTTTCTAGCGGGCTTAACAAATTATTGAGGATGTTAAAGCTTCCTTAAATCATGCCACAAGGTGGGAGCAGGGTGTTTAATGCACGTGAGTCGAACACCCGTTCTCAGTTCTGATGCAGTGAGTTACTGATGTTAACCAGAACCTGATTGACATTGTTATCGAGCGGACTGGTAACGACTGCTGTTTCCGTTTCCAGAGTTTCCAGATCCACCGCGTTAAACCAGGTGTCGTAATGGATATTGATATTAATTTCCGCGCTACGACTGTTGTCAGACAGCGTGACCTGAGTGGCTAATAGTAGTGCCCGGTTTCTTAAAGCAGCCCCTGTACTTATATTAATGATTCCAGAGCCGCCAGCTGCGAGTGTATAACTACCTTCCAGATAGATTGATTTTCCGATTAGATCAGGTTCACCTGCACCAGTCGGGAGGTTTATCGCGTCATTGTCTGCTGCAAGTATCGCAATGTCTGCACCGCAATAGCTGGCAGCAGGCGGCGATAAAGCGCCAATAGAAGCTTGCACATTGTCGGCATCCAGCAGGTTAATCACATAGGGCGTTCCAGTTGAAGTGGGTGTTGAGCTGGTATGGGCCTGTGCCTGCGGAATGAAGAAATTAAGGAAGTCGCTGGCGTTTACACTAAAGCTGGCGTCGCAGCTTGTTTCAATGGTTGTGCTCGCAATCACTAGATAGGCTTTTGTGAGGGTGATCGTGTCACCCAGATCGTTAACAAAAGTTTTAGCGCCAGCTGGCTGGACAGCGCTGATCTGAGGCGATGCAGCAGCGTTGATGGTCAGCTGTGTTCCTGCTGAGGCCGAGCCGCTACTGGAGCTACAGCCGCTCAGTAATGCAGCTGCAGTGGCAGATGCCAGGTATAAAGCGTTAATGTATTTCGAAGTCATAAGTTAATCCGATAGAGATCATATCGCTTTCTTCATGCTCACCGTTGAGCTGAACAGCAGCGGCATGTTTGAAGGCCAGATTGAGTAGAAGATCAGGTTTAATGGTGTATATGATGCCGGGAACCAGATAGATGATAGTGCCACCTGAGTCGGGGTCGCTAACGCCAGCAAAAGTATCCTTCTGGCTACTGCGCCCTTCCAGCCCCAGATAGTAGGAAAATCCGTGGCTGGAGGCATATTGAGCCGTGGTATTAAATACCAGTGCGTCACCCGCCTGAAAGTCCTGGTAACCTTCCGACGCGACGTGGTAACTGGCACTGGTATAAAGTAGAAATGGATAGCTAAAATGGGCATACCAGAGCCCCACATTAACCACCGTTGCGCCCTGTCCAGCCTGTACATCGAAGTCGAGTGCCAGTCCATTGTCATCTTTCTGTTCGGATGCAGTAGGCAGCTTGATTCCTGCCAGCAATCCATACATATCCGACTGTAAAAACTCACTGTCCTGCAGATAGTTTTTTACCGTTATTGTGGTGTCACCCAACATGCTGACTTCCTGATCCGCCAGATTAAAAGACTCCAGCTGGCGGTTGATAAAGGGGAGGTTTGCGCTGATCATCCAGCGTGAGTTTGGTGCATAGGCGAGGCTTAGTGAAAGCCGGTTTTCATCGATTATTTTCTTATTGAATCCTTCGCGCCCGAGCTCTTCGCTACGCGTTAGATAATCCAGCGAGAAACGTAATCTATTTTCGAAAGGCTTCTCTGCCCCCATTAAAGACTGGGTCGGATCTCCAACCATGCAGGTTGAGCAGGCAAAGGCAGACGGTGAGGCGCATAAAGCCAGAAGTATTACTGGAGTTTTATAGTTCATATCAGTTCCCTAAGGACACAGAGTGTGTTTTTGAGTGTTACCAAAAGGATCGGATAAGTCATTACGGCAGATAAACTTCCAGTCAGTCAGACTTTCAAAAAAAGCGATTAGATCGAGTCGTTCATTGGTGCTAATCACAAAGCCATTGACCAGGCCGCTGCGGTTTGGATTGAGGGCGCCATCACCAGCATTCGGATCAGGCGGCAGAATCACACGTCCACCACGTGCGTAATGGTCGATCACTTCATCCAGTGTGGCGATGCTGCCGTCATGCATATAAGGTGCGGTCAATGCAATATTACGCAGGGTCGGGGCGCGAAATTTTCCTTCGTCTTCGGGACGCAGGGTAAACTCTCTGAGGCCATGATTATCGGACGGGTAGAGTCCGACTCCGCCGATGTTATATAGCGCATTATTATGGAAGCTGTTCTGAGTAAAGCGAATGCCATCATGATCAACCGAGTCACTGAAATTAAAGCCGGCATGGCAATGGAAGCACTCCAGCTGTTCGCTGAAAAACAGTTCGCGACCACGTTTTGCGGCATCCGTCATGGTATTCGGTTCTGACCGCTGCTCTTTATCGAAATCCGAATCACCTGAAATCATGATGCTGCCGAAAGCGGCAAAGGCTTTGGTGACCGTGAATAGCGTGATTTTTTCTGCTTCGTCCGGAAAAGCGTTCGCAAACAGGGTCGGATAGTCAGGGGGGGCGGTACTATAATCCTGCGCTAACGGCGTGCTCAGGCGTGCGAGCATTTCAACTTCATGGCCTGACCAGCCCAATTCAATGGGGGCTTCATTGGTGATGACTGCGAGCGCCTGTTGTTGCAGATTGACGACCTGGTTATTGGCCCAGTTCATGGTGCCGTTATACACCACATTGGTCATGCTCATCGCGTTACGCGAATGCGGGTGTCCGGCCGAACCTACTGAAACAGTCAGACCATCGGTAAAGGCCTTTTCCTGTAGATGGCAGTCTGCACAGGACTGAGTTTTGTTGAAGGAAAGGTTACGGTCATAAAACATAAAACGGCCCAGTTCAACTTTGGCCATACTGAGGCGGTTGTTATCTTCTTCGCGCGGAAGTGGGAAGCCACAGGGTAGTTGTAACGGGGCTGTTGAACCACATTCACCAAACACTGCACTTTTGGAAGACGTCTCTACCTGAGAAACATCGTTGCCAGAATCGGCGCATCCCGCCAGCACGAGGCTGGTCAGGATACTGATGAGTAATTCAATGCTGCGTTTAGAAAAAAGAAGGTTCATACATACATCTCAAAAATGATTCCTGATCACGATAGCATCGATAATAAAGATTATTGTTTGCTAAACAGCTTCTGTCCGGCTGTATAGGTCGATTGGGTTCCTGATACACGTCCATAAGCGTAGCTCAGACCCAGGCGGGGCATGATTTCTTCGCAGTCATTGTCATCTATAAAGGACTGGCAGCCGGGTATCGCTGATGCGCCGCCGGTAAAATTAACACTCACATCATTGCCTTCGAGTACCTGGCCGGGGTTGACCTCAATCACACTACTGGCGAGGTTAAAGTTATCAAGACAGACTTCAACAGTATTGGGTACGGTACAGGCAGAATCCGGAGCAGCGGTATTCACAGTGCCGGGGCAACCCTGAGCACCCAGATGGAGATTAAAAGGCTGATTTGCTCCAGCAGGGTCGCCGATGCCATCGATACGGATATATTTACGCCCGATCTTCCATGCCCATAACATGCCGGAGGCATTTAAAGGGGACGCAGCGGTGGCTTCGTCGATATGGTTTTTATCAGCCGGCAGACCTAGCGTAAAACAAACTTCGGTCGCAGACAGGTCAACCGTATCAGGAACAGTGACCTGCCCCTTAATCTGAGTATTCATTTCAGGTGTACCGCTACAGCCGCCGCTGGCATCTTCAAAGTCGAGCATGACCACGTCATCCAGCTGCCATTGATCATCCTGGGTCAGTTCAATCGGATAGGTAATGCCGCTGGCATCATCATGCACATGTGCTTCATGTAGATACATTCTGAAGTCATTCGCTATGAAGTCATTGCTGCCAGACCCTACGCCGGTGTAGGTCTGTCCACAGTTGAAGTCTGCGTCGTTAATTCTGGCAGCGAACTGGATGGCGACATCCTTCGCGGCAGTGCCCGCGGTGCTGGAATCATCATCCGAGCAGGCGCTTAATAGCAGTGAGCTAGCTGCCAGTAGCAGCACAGAAAGTGTGTTATTTAATTGTTTCATTTTATCTCTCTATTTATTTTTTTATAGTTTAGGGTGTGCCTGTTTTATAAGCCGGGATACTCCGGCCCGTTTACGGGTGATGGATTAATGCGAAACCCTAAAAATCAAGCATCCAGAAAAAATAACTCTGGATAGCAGCGGTCTATGACCGGCTTGCTGATAGAGTCAATAAGCTTTTTATCGACGGGTAAGTTATTTCAACTGGAGCAGTATATGAAAATTATATGAATACGGGATGTGGCAATTGACGCAGATATGCGCTGTACCGAGATGAAAATAGGATAAAGAAGAAGGGGCTAAACGATGGGTTGCTCAGGAGCGGTTAATTAAAAGCCAGTTGCAGTTAAATCCAGCACGCCATCCTTCATCGGAGGGCACCAGAAATAAGCGCCACTGACAGGCCGGGTAAAATTAAACAGTGCATCGGGGACACCGTCTTCAACTCCACACATTCTGTTCAGGATGGCTTCAAAAGCATTAAAAGAGTGGCCGAAAGCGACAAAATTCAGTCCCCCGATCATCCCTTCGGCCCAGGGCATGGAGCGTCTCAGCATAAAAGCTTGCGGCTGAAAACTTTCCTGCGCGGTACGTTTTACATGCGCAGACTCCGGGGCTTCATCAAACTCTTCATTATCACTCACATGACGCCCTATCGAGTCGTCCTGCTGTTGCGTATTCATATTGTCCCAGGCGGCAAAATTGTGTTGCCATTTCTGAACCGCAACAAAGCTGGAACCGTTGATTCCTGATTCCTGATGCTGCACGATGGCTGCATTCAAGGCATCCTCTCCCTGCGGGTTTTCGGTGCCGTCTTCATAGCCGCTTAAATCGCGATTGTGGTCAAAGGTAAAACTGTCCGTACAGTCGGTTAGTACGAAAGTGGGTGACAGCAGCGAGCTGATCAGTCGACTTTGATGAAAGATTTCACCGCGATCATTGCCGCGAATCCAGCACCACAGGGCCTGCGGTGTGGAGGGAATTTCGATACCGCCGTTGCTGCTGGCGGTCAGTACGCGCATACCGGGAATAGTGCTATTCAACCTGTCCAGCAGTGACTGCCCCAGTCCTATCACCAGATTATCACCGTCAACCAGTTTGGCCAGACCCTGCAGGCATGGCTGAAGTTCATCCGTCTCCTGCAGTGAAAAGGTCAGGAAGCGTGAAAAAGGGGGTATGTCTGCAAGTATGCCAGCCTGTGGAGTATCCATTTTATCCTCGAAGATCAATCGTGCTAACGATTTATGAAAGCCATAAAGTATGCGCAGGATACCTGCTTAGTGGTCTATTTTGTAGCGCTAATGACCTGAATCATTGATGCCGATGTGTAATAGGAATTAAATAATCGATATTGGCCTATTAACAGAATCTGTTCGCACGAATAATCGTTAATCGTTAAAATGGCGCACAAAATTTTCCTGTCGGCCCTGTTTTCAGGGCCAAACCTATAAAACATTGAGGAACTCCATATGTCTCAGAAACATCCAATCGTCGTAGTGACGGGCTCCTCCGGGGCTGGTACATCTACCGTAAAGAAAGCTCTGGAAGCCATTTTTATTCGTGAAGAAATTCGTCCTGTCATTGTCGAGGGCGATAGCTTTCACCGTTATGACCGGGCTGCCATGAAGATTAAGATGGATGAGGCGGTTAAGCAGGGGCGAGATTTTAGTCATTTTGGTGCCGATGCGAATGAATTTGGCCTGCTGGCGGATCTGTTCAAATCTTATTCAGAAACCGGTACCGGCAAGAAACGTTACTATCTGCATAATGGAGAGGAAGCGGAAGGTCATAACCTGCGTCTGGGTACCGATAAAAAGCCTGGTGAATTCACCCCCTGGGAAGATATTCCAGAAGGCACGGATCTGATGTTCTATGAAGGTCTGCATGGCTGTGTGAAAAATGCAGAAGTCGACATGACGGCGAATGTTGACCTGAAAGTGGGTGTGGTACCGATCGTCAATCTGGAGTGGATCCAGAAGATTCATCGTGATAATGCCGAGCGCGGTTATAGTGCCGATGTCATCATTGAAACGATCCTGCGTCGTATGCCGGATTATATTAAGTACATCACCCCCCAGTTTTCGGAAACCGATATCAACTTTCAGCGCGTCTCCACGGTCGATACCTCGAACCCGTTTATCGCGCGTGATATCCCAACACCTGATGAAAGCTTTGTGGTGATTCGTTTCAAGGATCCGAAGAAATTTAACATCGACTTCCCGTACCTGATCAGTGTGATTCATGACTCGTTTATGTCACGTCGTAATACCATCGTAGTTCCTGGTGGCAAGATGGGACTGGCCATGGAAGTCATTCTGACCCCAATCATTCATCGTATGCTGGAAGAGAAACGCGACTAGTACGTGTTTCTGGATTCCGCTTTAAATGTGGGGTTCGCTTAAGGCAGAAAAACCCGAAAGCTGTTAATCTGGCGATCGGGTTTTTTTATGCCTGCAACTTTTCTGAAGATGCAGGCTCTGACCTGTAAAACCGGAGAAAACCTTAGCATGAAAATCATAACTCGCATGGTGCAGATAGTCGTACTGGCTGTTATCTGGCTAAATCCGCTGTATGCCGCCGACTATCAGCACCCTGCAGTCAACCGCCTGTTGCAGGCACCGGAAACACCGGATGGCGTGGTATTTGAAATCAGCAGCTGGGATAAAAATAGCTGGCAATGGGCTGCGCCTTTGATCAGTAGCCTGCACCGGCAGTTAAAAAATAAATTTCCTGCGATTGATGTCGCCATTGTGTCGCATGGTGGAGAGCAGTTCCAGCTGACCCGGCAGCGCCAGCAGGAGCAGCCACAGGCGATTGCGCAACTGGCCGAACTGGTGAGTGAAGGGGTTAATCTGCATGTCTGTGGAACTCATTCTTCATGGAAAAACGTGGATCCATCCGAATACATCGAGATCGTCGATGTGGCTGGCAGTGCACCGGCGCAGATCAATGATTACATCAAACTCGGTTATCAGCACATCTTGATCCAGAAGCCGTTATGAGTCTGGCCCAGAAGCGCGTTGATCTAATCGATTCACACTGTCACCTGGATGACGATCGTTTCGATGCTGACCGTGATCAGGTGATGCAGCGTGCGGCAGATGTGGGTATCCGTGAGCTGATTATCCCCGCCACCATTGCCAGTCGCTGGGATAAGGTGAAACAGATGGCGCAGGCTTATCCGGGGGTGTATGCCAGCTACGGACTGCACCCGATGTTTATGTCCGATCATAGGCCGCAGCATGTTGCGGAACTTGATCAGTGGCTGGCGGCGGAAGCTGCGGTGGCGGTCGGTGAATGCGGACTGGATTTTTATCAGGGACATCAGGATCAACAGCAACAGCTGGAGTTACTGCGCGGGCAGTTTAGCGTTGCGTTGAATCATCGGCTGCCGGTGATCATCCATGCCAGAAAGGCGCTCGATATCATCCTGCATGAAATCCGTCGAAGTGGACTGCGAAGCGGGGTGATTCATAGCTTTAGCGGAAGCCTGCAGCAGGCGCAGCAACTGGTCGAGCTGGGGTTTAGCATCAGCATTGCCGCGACGGTGGGCTATGAGCGCGCCAGAAAATTGCGTGAAATCACCCGCCTGATCGATATCAATGCGCTATTGATAGAGTCCGATGCACCCGATCAGGCGGGTGAGTCACATCGGGGTCAGCGTAACGAGCCGGCCTTTATCATGGATCATCTGCAGGTTATGGCGCAGCTGCGTGAAATGCCGATAGACGCTCTGGCAACACAGCTCACGCAAAACTGTCGTGAGCGGTTTGCTTTAAATGAGGCGGAGCCAGCAGGGCGTCAGCGCTAGCTCTGGCGTGGCGTACCGATGTAAACCTGGCGTGGGCGTGCAATGCGCACATCGGGATCTCCATTTTGTTCATACCAGTGCGCGATCCAGCCGGGCAACCGGCCGATCGCAAACAGCACGGTAAACATGTTGGTCGGTATACCAATCGCGCGCAGGATGATACCGCTGTAGAAATCCACGTTTGGATACAGATTACGCTCGATGAAGTAAGGGTCATTGAGCGCAATTTCTTCCAGCCGTAACGCGATATCCAGCAACGGATCCTTGATCCCCATCTGTTTCAGGAAGCGCTCACTGACTCGTTTCAGTAACTTCGCGCGCGGGTCAAAATTCTTGTAAACCCGGTGGCCGAAACCCATCAGGCGGATCGAATTTTTCTTGTCCTTGGCCTGTGCAACATACTGTTCGGGGGTCAGGTTGTTAGCATGAATGGATTCCAGCATTTCAATCACCTTGACGTTGGCACCACCATGCAGTGACCCCCATAGAGCGTTCACCCCGGCGGCGCAGGATGCAAACAGGTTGGCCTTACTCGAACCGACCATACGTACGGTCGAGGTACTGCAATTCTGTTCATGATCAGCATGTAGAATCAGCACCAGGTTCAGCGCTTCGATCGCGATCGGGTCGGCCTGATAAGGCTGATAGGGCTGTGAAAACATCATGTGCAGAAAATTGGAAACATAGGGCAGATTCGGATCCGGGTAGATATACGGCAATCCGAGTGAGCGGCGATAGGTATAGGCTGCCAGAGTGCGAATCTTACTGATCAGGCGGGCCGCCGCCTGCTCGAATTCTTCGCGGTTGTCGAGTTCATTAAATTCTGGATAGAAACACGACAGGGTGGACAGCATGGCCGAAAGAACCGCCATCGGCGGGGCTGATTTCGGGAAGCCGGAAAAGTGGTTTTTCATATCCTCATCAATATTGGCCTTATTGGTCAGGATGTAACTGAAGCGACTATAGCTTTCTTCATCCGGCATCCTGCCGAAGATCAGGAACCAGCCAACGCGGACAAAGTTTGGAATCGATTCAAACAATTCAATCGGTATGCCGCGATAGTGCAGAATCCCCTTTTCTCCATCGGTAAAGGTGATAGCGCTACGGCAGCTGCCGGTGTTACCGAAGCCAGGGTCGAGAGTGATATGGCCGGTTTTACTACGTAAGGTAGAAATATCGATCGCTTTCTCGCCTTCGGTGCCGACCACCACAGGGAATTCATACTCAACTCCTTCGAGAATTATTCGGGCGATTTTATCCATGGTAAAACTCCTGACAGGTTGTCAACGGGGCAGCCCCGGGTGTTGTGAAGTAATACGGCCACTTTGATCGAGCGGTCGTCATCTTTAGCGATTTAATTCGTTGCAGTGATCAAGAATAGAGACTCTGTGGTGAAAAATCCAGAGCGAAGCATTCGGCACAGGGATAGTGCATTCGGTCAGCTCGATTCACTCATCGATGGTGATAAAAGTTGCTGGCTAAACAGTGTGGCCGAGGTGGGTGTGTTAACAGATCGAGTCGTTATTCAGCCGGGTAATTTCGGTAACTTCTTTTTTTAAATTAATAAATAAATCGAACAGATCCGGGTCGAAATGTGTGCCGCGTCCTTTGGTCATGATCTGTATCGCTTCATCGATGCTCATTTCACTTTTATACGCTCTCTTATGGATCAGTGCGTCAAACACATCCATGATTGCAGCGATGCGTGCGCCTATCGCAATCTGTTCACCGACCAGTCCCTGTGGGTAGCCGCTACCATCCCATTTTTCATGATGATTAAGGGCAATTTCACGCGCCATCTGCACCAGAGATGATTTTGAGTTGGAGAGTATTTTGCCGCCAATCTCGGTGTGCGTCTTCATGATCGTAAACTCATCATCGGTGAGTTTGCCGGGTTTTTTGAGTATCGCATCAGGGATGCCTATCTTGCCAATATCATGCATCGGCGCAGCGATTCGGATTTCATCAATTTTATCCTGTTTCCAGCCCAGATGAGTGGCCATCAGTTCGCAATACAGGCCCAGGCGTCGAATGTGCGCGCCGGTCTCACCACTGTCCTTACTGTCGGCCGCACACACCAGTCGTAACGCAATCTCTTCTTCTCGGGCTCGAATCAGTTCGGTACGTTTGTGGACTTCTTTTTCGAGTATATTATTCAGCAGTACTTCATCGCGCCCACGTTGCAGGAAATCGTGATTTTGCTGATAACTGGCATCCTGAATCGCAAGGAATAGCAGCTTGTGCTTGTCCCAGTTGATGGCAATAGCTTCGAGTGCAACATTATCACCATGCGCCAGAGTTTCGATCCACGGACCTGAGGTGATGCGTTGATGATTGATGGCTAGATCCCATAACTGCTGAGCATCGATCAGGAAGTTTTCGATAAACAGAAATTTATCCTGTGGATAAACTTTTTTCTGGTTGGCAAAGGCTTCCGGAAATATCTGCTGGAAGTTATCGGAAACGGGGTGCAGTAATTCAAATGAGCCATCTTTATTCTGATGCAACGCCATCATGTCGAGAGCTTCGAAGAAAGAGCAATGCAGTTTGGAGCTGGAATCTTTTGGCGTTTGCAGACTCTGTTTGTGCTGTTCCATTTCATGTTGCAGCAGGCGCAGTTCATTGGCTTTCTGGCGCGCCTGGCTTTGCCATTCAAGATCCTCAGTTTTATCGACCAGTACTGCCCAGGTCGTATCATTATCCTGAAACAGGTGAATATCGACGACTTTGTTATCGTTGACATGCCACGAAGGGATGAACTCGTAACCGCTGTCGAGCGGTAGCATTCCAGAAAGAAACAGCGCCTCGTTGAGTATGTTTTCAGCGGTTTTCCAGTCTGGCAAACCGAGGTCGATGATATTTCCGCTACGATTGAGCAGTACCCCATCCCGGTCGATCGCGAGATAGGCAAAGGTATGTGTCTCCAGTGTGATCTGCAGTATTTTATTGATCACATTGTCGGGGTACTGGGTTTTCATCGCAGGTTACAGGGTTTGCTGCAGTTTTGTGGCCAGCGCCAGATAAGCATCTTCCACATTGGCACTATCTTTGGCACTGGTCAGCATGATGAACCATCCATCCTGTTTGAGCTGTTCCAGACGGGTCTGATCAATCGTCCAGTTGTCGGCAAGATCGGCTTTATTGACCAGCAGGATAAAAGGAATTTCGCCCACTTCGCGATCCACTTTCTGTTTCAGCATGAGTGCGATATCGAGAGTTTCCGCTCGGGTGCC
Organism: Gammaproteobacteria bacterium; assembly: GCA_014382695.1. Taxonomy (GTDB): domain Bacteria; phylum Pseudomonadota; class Gammaproteobacteria; genus JACNJF01. The sequence goes on from JACNJF010000156.1 coordinate 14,593, forward strand.
ATCGGCTACCAGAATGACGCCGGACGAGCCGCGCAGGTAGGAGCTACGCACCTCGATGAATTCGTCTTCTCCTGCCAGATCCCATAAAATCAGTTCCAGCGTCTGGTCGTTGATGCTGACTGACTTTTTGTCAATCTTGACACCCAGAGTGGTCTGATATTTTTCACTGAAAATACTGTTTACATATTGCTGGACGAGTGAGGTTTTTCCAACGGCAAAGGCTCCCAGCATGCAAACTTTCATCTTGATCATGATCTTAACGCCTTTAGTTTTGGAAAGGTTTTCCGATAGAAACGGAAAAGGATACTCTTCGATTATAGCGTTGTTCTGCTAAAGATTTTTCTTTTTCAACCGGGGCTTCCAGCCCCTTGATTTGCAGGTGTCTGGGGCTGATTCCACTATTAACCAGATGCTGAGCAACATACTCGGCACGTTCAATGCTGAGGAACACATTATTCTGAAAGTTACCCATCGAATCTGAGTGTCCCTGTATCATGATCTCTACGGGTTTTTCTAACTGCTCCGCCAGCAGGACGATCTTTTTGGCAAGCGACGCTAAATGGTTAAAAAGATCGCTCGCATCATAGTTATAGGAGGCTGCGGCATCGAAGAAAACCATCTCTTTTTCCAGCAGTTGAATCTGCTGTTGCAGTTTTTCAGTGTCAATGTTGATTAACTGTGTCGTATCCAGTTGCCGGATGGCGGTATAGCTGGCGATAGACGATTGCAGTGTTTTTATCCATCCATCACTAGCCTGTCCACGCGCACTCAGAATGCCATTCTGCAGGCTCAGGGTAACGCTAGCAGGGGCATTCAGCAGCGTCAGGTCAAAGGCACTGGTTAGTTGTGAGTCATCATAGGACCGGATGCCCTCAATACTCAACGCCTTTGCCCTTGTCCGTTCGATCCAGTCCTGCAGGGCGCTACCGGTGGCCTGCAGATGGCCTTTGTCTAAATCGAGTGCCAGCTTTACGCCGGGCGGCGGGTTCAGTTCGGAGAGATCAATCCGGTCGCTGAGCTGACTGCTGTCAATCTGGTCGATACCGGAAATTAAAGGCGCCATAGTAAGAAGCCGGGTTACCTGCTGTGGGCTGGCATAGCCGCTGATTTTTAATAACGACCCTTTAATCTCCAGCTTCACATATTGTGGAGGTTGAAGGATCTGTTGCATTCTTTGCTCGATAAAGGGGCGATCCAGCGAATGATAAGGTTCAAACAGTAGCTGGATATTGTCGGTGTTTAAGGTGGTAAGCGCGATGTAGTTTTGCGGATTGCGTGATAGAGGATCCCTGAGCCCCCTGATGGTCATAGAGTCGCCATTATATTTCACCTGGGTAATTACATAACCGGGTTCCCTTTCCAGTAACGCAATGTAATCCCGTTGCTGCATGCTCAGGTAGAGCTCAGAAATAGCCCAGTAAGCCAGCAGAATGAATATTACCAGCCAGATCAGTTTGGTCTTAAGAGGAATTCCTTCCTGTTTGGTGATGTAACCGGATTGCATACAGGGTTGTAATACATCCCGGCAGGCTTCAAACGGTGCTGTGTCGGACCTGAAACTGTTCAGCTCCGGTTCGAACTGTGACTGGATATCCTCCAGCGCCTGTTGAAGGTTGGCGCGCAAACTGGCCGGTGCATCACCACGTATCGCGACCGCCAGGATGGCATCCGGGCTCTGTTCTATCCAGATCGAGAAATCACCCACCTGTATGCTGTCCAGTGCCTGACGGTTTTTTACATCAAACGAATCGCCGACAAAATCACCGATCGCGCTCAGCATGGAAGACACCATGTCGGCATTCTGGCTCTGGTTTTCCGGTAGCTCCAGATGACTCAACAGCAGTCCGGTATTGCGGTGAATCAGGAATGCCTGTTCTACGCGGAACTGCAGGCTGTGCAGAAGCACGATCTGTGCAAACGGAATGCCGGTACGGATAGATTCGAGGCGCCATTTTATACCCTGCCAGGAAAGGCCATACTCCAGCACCTGATTCAGCGACTGCATCATCTGGCGGAAGGTTTCGGAAATCGACTTGCGGATTGCCGGACCAATCACCGGAAACAGGGCATTCGCGAACTTGTTGATGTCGCGCTTGATCGACAGCCGCACTATCTCTTCCACCGTCGGTATCATCGCCTCCGATAGCCGGTCGCCCTGTTGCGCACTGATCTTCATGGCCTGGGGTAGAATCCCGCCTATTTCATGGGATAATTTTTCCGGGCTATCGAGTTTTTCGGCAAGCTGTTCCAGCTTTTCAATGTTGGGGCCGACCAGCAGGCGGCGCAACTCATCGAACTCACTCAGCTCAGTGGGGCGGGTTTCATTCATTAGAGACAAAATGACCTGGTGAAATTACGCTTCCGAATTGATCTGTAACGCCAGCGTATTCAGCATCTCTGCCAGCACCGATTTGTCGACCTTGCCGCTGGATAGATCCTGTTTGTAATCATCCAGACGTTTGCGGGTCTGTTCGATCTGACTGGCCAGTTCAGTATTAAAGTCCTGACTTTGTTTAAGCATCTTCTGATTGGTTTCGCGTGTCTGTGTATCCAGCGTACTTCCCAGCTCGCTGATTTTCTGATCGATCTGGCGAACGTTTTTACTGATCAGCTCATCCAGGTTGTCCATTTCATTGACGCGGGTCTTTTCTTCACTGGACAGTTTGCTGCCCAGAATTTCAATTTCACTTTCGAGAAAGGTTTGCAGTGACTCAATCTGCAAAGCGTTTTCCTTACGCAGGTTGGAAAGATCACTCGCGATGCGTTCTTCCAGTTGATTAAACTTGCGATCGTAGTCGCGCATCTGGTTGCCAAACAGGATATCTCTAATCTTGTCGACATTGGTCAGATCAGCATTCTCCGGCATGGCAGGTACTGTAGCTGGTTTCGGTTCCTCGGTGTTTTTAGTTTTTTTATCCATCATGGTCTCCTCTGGTGCGGTCAATTAGGATGATAGCAGCGATTATTATAGTTTACCGGACACATTTAACGGTGAGCCCGGTTAATTTCCAAGTTGACAGGGCTTGCCGCTGTGACAGTCCCGCTTAAAAAATTAGTTGCTCAGATATAAGGTTGTACCAGCTCTGCCATCATATTGATATGATCCGGACGCTGATTCAGGCAGGGAATGTAATAATACTGTTCGCCACCATGCTGGATAAAGATTTCGCGGTTCTGCATCTGGATTTCCTCCAGGGTTTCCAGGCAATCCACCGAAAAACCGGGGCAGATTACATCGATTTCTTTCAGGCCCTTGTCTGCCATCGCCTCCAGCGACTCCGATGTGTAGGGTTGAATCCAGGTCTGCTTGCCGAAACGCGACTGAAAACTCATCATCCATTGATCGGACCCGAGTCCTAGAATGGTGGCGAGCAGATGCGCAGTACCCATGCACTGATCGTAATAAGGGTCACCCAGATCGATATTACGTTGTGGTAGCCCGTGGAACGACATCAATAGAAAGCGCTGGCGTTGCTGCTGTTGCCAGTGTTCGCGCACCGAGTCGGCGAGGGCATGGATATAGTCTGGATGCGCATGATAGTCGCTGATGAAATGGACGTCCGGGATCGCACGCTGGCGTCTGAGGATGTCAGCAATGTGATCATAGGTAGTCGCCGTGGTGGTGGCAGAGTTCTGCGGATACAGTGGCAGGATGATCAGTTTGCTATAGCCATCGGCTAACAGGCCGTTGATGACGCTGGCAAATGAAGGCTGGCCATAGCGCATCATCAATTCCACCCTGACCTGATCCCCCAGTTTCTGCTGTAGTGCGGCCTGCTGACGCAGACTGATGGCCATCAACGGCGAGCCCTCGCTGGTCCATATCTTGTTATAGGCTTCGAGAGCCGTTTTGGAGCGAAACGGCAATATCAGCAAATTCAGGATAAACCACCAGATCACACGTGGGATTTCAACCACCCGGGTATCCGATAGAAACTGTTTTAGAAAGGATTTTACTGCGGCCTGAGTATTGGTTTCAGGCGTTCCCAGATTGCTCAGAACTATGGCCGTTTTTTGCGAACTCATGCGTATTATCGTTGTCGGGTTGTTTTGCGGGCAATAAGTGTGTCAGATTGACAAAACATGTCAAACAGCAAACTGATGGAAAATTTTCATGCCACAAGCGAGATAGTAATATCTGATCTATAGATAAGTAAAATTAATTAAAAAATCTGCTTTTCGGGTCTTGACAGATGAAAGATATACACAATTTGAGAATCCATTTCAGATTTTACTTCTGTTCCATCAAATACTATATTAGTCAAAGCGAGTATGCTATAACTTATTGAATAATAAGGATAAAAAAACTGTTCGTAAATTGACCATTTTAACTCAAAGGTAATGTTTATGCGCTTTTAATACGGTTATAGGCGATCTATCCACAGACTTATCCACAGGAAATGTGGATAAAAAAATATCCCTCGATTTGCCAATAAGTTACCGATCTAATGCTAGAAAATACATGAGGAAGTCGTGCTAAATGATCTGTCTCTGAACCAGGTGAATTCTCATTTTCAGGTTGTTTTTCTGTTTTAGCTGTGCGCATAGTTATACTGTTCAATTTATCCGTATTTCTGACTCTGAATGGTCAACCCTTCCTCCATCTGTAGCTTTGCTCTCGCCCTCCCTGTTTATCATCGGTTCGATTATCAGGTGGATGCTGCTTTCAATCCGCAGCCCGGAATGCGCTTTGTATTGCCTTTTGGATCTGGTCACAGGGTCGGTGTGCTGATTGCTGTTGGTGTTTCGGCAGAGCTTGAAGAAAACAAGTTAAAACCAGTGACCAGTCTGCTGGATGAAAGCCCGCTGCTGCCAGCGCATTTGCTCGAGCTGGCGCTATGGGTTGCGGATTATTATTGCCAGCCGGTTGGTGAGGTGGTGTTTCAGTTTCTGCCGGGTGTGTTGCGCAAGGCCCACAGCGCACCGGAAACCCGCCAGCAGTTCTGGCGACTGACGCGTACGCCGGATGATGAGGAGTTGCAGCGGATCGGACGCAGGGCGCCACGTCAGCTGGTAATCATTCAGGCCTTGCTAAACAGTGAGCATGGGCTGCATGGCGCGGATCTGCGTGAGCTACAGACCGACTGGCATCAACCTATCAAAAGCCTGCAAAGTAAGGGACTGGTCAGCTCGGAACTAAAGCCATTGTTGGCGGAATCGGCCACACCGCAAATACCCGGCTACACCCTGACGGCTGATCAGCACTCTATCTGCCAGTCGATTGCACCCTTATTAGATGAGTTTCTGGTACACCTGATTCAGGGCGTGACCGGCAGTGGCAAGACGGAAATCTACCTGACCCTGATGCAGCAGGTGATTGCGCGTGGCCGGCAGGTGATTTATCTGGTGCCTGAAATAGGCCTGACCCCACAGTTACTGCAGCGCCTGCAGAGCCGTCTCGGACAGGCGGTGGTGACTTCCCACTCCGGTTTAACCGACTTTAACCGCTACCAGAGCTGGGATCAGTTCCGTAGCGGGGTTGTGCCGGTGATCTGTGGCACGCGTTCGGCGCTGTTTTCCGCCAGTGAAGCGCTCGGGCTGATCATTATCGACGAAGAGCATGATGCATCCTACCGTCAGCAGGACGGGGTGCGTTACCACGCGCGCGATGTGGCGATCAAACGTGCACAGATGCTGAATATCCCGGTCGTGCTGGGCTCGGCGACACCCTCGGCAGAGTCATTACATAACATCCATAAATCCCATTTCCGTCTGTATCGCCTCGATCAACGGGTCAGTCTGGCACAGCCACCGGCCATCGAACTGCTGGATTGCAGCCAGTTACCCTTAACCTCCGGCTGCTCTACGCGTCTGTTACAGGCCGTCGACAGGCATCTGTCGGAACAGGGGCAGGTATTGCTGTTTCTGAACCGGCGTGGCTTTGCGCCGATGGTGATGTGTCACGAATGCGGCTGGCAGTCCGGCTGTCATCAGTGCGATGCACGACTGACCCTGCATCAGTCGATCAACCGGCTGATCTGTCACCATTGTGGCTTCAGTATGCCGCTGCCGCAAAAATGTCCGGACTGCGGTGCAGCTGATATCAAGCATTACGGGGTCGGTACCGAGCAACTGGAGCAGTTTCTGCAAAGTCGCTTTGCGCAGGCCGAGGTGATCCGCATCGACCGCGATACGGTGAGCAGCATGCAGCACTTCGAAACCAGAATGGAGCCGGTGAATGCGGGGCGGCCGTGTATTCTGATCGGTACCCAGATGCTGGCCAAGGGGCATGATTATCCACATATCACGCTGGTTGGTATTCTGGATGCGGATCAGGCCCTGTACAGCAGTTTTTACCGTGCCAGTGAGCGCCTGATCCAGACTGTGATCCAGGTTTCCGGACGGGCCGGGCGCGCAGGGAAAAAGGGGCAGGCGCTGTTGCAGACCGCCTTTCCCTCGCATCCACTGATGCAGGGCCTGTGTCAGCAGAGTTATTCCGAATTGATGGAGCCCATCCTGCAGGAGCGCAAACTGCTCGGCTTTCCGCCGTATGCACGGGTGGTTACGTTTCAGGTGGATGCGCTGGAGCTGGCGCTGGCGCTGCAAAAGCTTAAACAGCTGAAACAGTTTGTGCAGGAAGTCAGTGATGGGCTAACGGTCAAGGTGATTGGTCCGATTCCGGCGCTGATGACCCGCCGCATCGGCCGTTATCGGGCCCAGCTATCGGTGATGGCGTCCGATTTCCAGGCGTTACGGCAATTGTTGCAGCGTCTGATGCCGCGCCTGCAGAGTTTGAAAAATACCCAGAAATCACGTCTAACCATCGAAGTTGATCCGCTTGATCTGTGATTTAACGCGGAATGATGCCCGCTGCCCTTTAGTCTGACTCTACATCCATGTAAAATTCACCTCTTTTTTGCAAGCGGCGGGTACCCATTGAAGCAGCAACTCGAACAACATATCCAGCAGTCTATCCAGCAGCTCATAAAATCCGGCCAGCTCGCGGCCGATTTTAATGCCAATATTCAACTCGCCCCGGGCAAAGATGCCGCACAGGGGGATTATGCCACCAACCTGTGTCTGGTGAATGCGAAACAGCTGGGGATGGCGCCGCGTCAGCTGGCAGAGAAACTGCTGCCGTTACTGGCCACGCCAGAATGGCTGGAAAAAGTCGAAATCGCCGGGCCAGGCTTTATCAATTTCTTTTTACGCGCGGGTTTCAATCAATCCGTCGTGCAGACCATCCTGCAGCAGGGAGAAAAATTCGGGCGCAGTGAGAGCGGCCAAAACCGCAAAATCCAGATTGAGTTTGTCTCCGCCAACCCGACCGGCCCCCTGCATGTCGGACATGGCCGAGGTGCAGCCTATGGTGCGACGCTGGCCAACCTGCTGAAAGCGACCGGCTATAATGTGCAGTGCGAATATTACGTCAACGACGCCGGCCGCCAGATGGATATACTCGGCACCTCGGTCTGGTTGCGTTATCTGGATCTGGCCGGCGAGCAGATCGTATTTCCGTCGAATGCCTATCAGGGCGATTATATCTGGGATATTGCCGCGAACCTGCATCGTGAACATGGCGATGACTATCGCATCGCGGCGGCAGAGGTTTTCCTCGCTGTCACTGCCGACGCGCCAGAAGGCGACAAGGAAAAGCATATCGACGATCTGATCAGTAATGCCAAACAGTTATTGGGCGCAGAAAAATACCGCTTTGTATTTGATCTGGCGCTCAACACCCTGGTGGCCGTGATCCGTAAGGATCTGTCGCATTTCGGAGTCGAATTTGATGAATGGTTTTCGGAGCGACAGCTGACCGACGAAGGCGTCGTCGATCGCGCCATCACGGTGCTGCAGCAGAAAGACAAGGTGTATGAAAAGGATGGCGCGCTGTGGTTCCGTTCCAGTGCCTATGGCGATGAAAAGGATCGTGTGGTGCGGCGTGATAACGGGCAGACCACCTATTTCGCGTCCGATATCGCCTATCACATGAACAAGTTTGATCGGGGTTTCGAGCAGGTAATCAATATCTGGGGTGCCGATCATCATGGTTATATTCCACGCGTAAAGGCATCCTTACAGGCGATGGATTATCCGGCGGATAAACTCGAAATCGTACTCGTACAGTTCGCCAATCTGTATGAAAACGGTCAGATGATTTCGATGTCGACACGCTCGGGTGATTTTGTGCCGTTACGCACCCTGCGTGAAGATGTGGGTAACGATGCTGCGCGCTTTTTTTATGTGATGCGTAAGGCCGATCAGCATATGGATTTTGATCTCAATCTGGCGCGTGAGCAGACCTCCGATAATCCAGTGTTTTATGTGCAATACGCGCATGCCAGAATCTGCAGTGTGGAAAAGCAGTGTGCCGAACAGCAGATCACGATTGATTTAAACCAGCTCGATCTGGAGCGACTCGAGAATAGCCATGAGCAGGCACTGTTGAAGCAGCTCACGCTGTATCCGGATCGGGTACTGAGTGCGGCCGAGCGTAGAGAGCCACATATTGTAATCAATTATTTACGCGAGCTGGCCCAGCAGTTTCACTCCTGGTACAACGCGCATAAATTTATCGTGGAAGATGAAGCCTTAAGGAATGCACGTGTGGCGCTGGCGTTTGCCACCCGCCAGGTGCTTAAAAACGGGCTGCAATTAATGGGTGTTAGCGCACCTCAGCAAATGTAGAGAACAACAGTGAGCGAAACGAATAAAACCTCTGTGTGGATCTGGATATCCCTCGGCCTGATCATTGGCCTGTTTGTCGTGTTTATCATTTTTCTGGATCAGAATATCGTCAATAACGGGCGTCAGGAAACACCCGTGGCCAGCGATAAATTGATTAGCAACAAACCGGTTTTTGATTTTTATAAAGTGCTACCGGAACGCGAAATGAAGATCCCGGAAAGTAGCGTGGCGAACCCGAATGAATCTGGTGTCAGGGCGCAGAAAAATCCGGTCAAAGGTAATTTCATCGTACAGGCCGGATCGTTTCAAAAATTACAGGATGCGGAGCGGCATAAGGTTGAGCTGACCCTGAAAGGGTTTGAGCCGGTAATCAAAACGGCAGAAGTGAAAGGTGCAACTTTTTACCGTATTGAGCTGGGTCCGTTCACTGAAAATGAGTATTCAAAAGTCCAGCGTAGCCTGATTGAGCACGACATCGTTTATTTTGCGAAAAGACTTTAAGCGGGATGCTATTTTTCTGCATGCCGCGATTAATTCGATAAGGGTATAAAAAAATTAAAGCACTGATTGCGCTATATCTCTGGAATTCAGCCGCGATTTCAATAAAAATAATATGCTTATATAATAATCAACAGGAAAAAAACTATGACCGAATTATTTAGTGATGAGTGGATGAAAAAATTTCAGCAGGAATGGAATAATGAGCCTGAGCTTTCCGGCGCATTAGAAAAGATTAATTTCAGTTCCGTGATCGGTTATGGCTTTAAAGGCGCAGACAAGGCATCCGGTTTCATTAAAGTAGAAAATGGTAAAGTCACCGAAGCCGGTGGTTACAATGGCGAAGCCCTGAACTGGGATATGCGCGCAGATTCAGATAACTGGCAGAAATGGTTTCAGAAAGAGCTCGGTATGACGGGCCTGGGTATGGCGGTTACTACTGGCAAGCTGAAATTTAGCGAAGGCGATTTCAAGGCGATGGTGAAAGATCCACGTATGGCCACTCCGTTCATTAAAAGCTTTTCGGTAATGGGTAAAGTTTAAAAAATTCTGCAGCGCAGATAAAGAAAAAGGAGGCGCTATGCCTCCTTTTTTATTGCCTTCCAGAAAAATTGACGGTTAACTCTGACCGATTGAAATATAGTGTGCTCTGATCTTTTCCAGCCGTTTACGGTTCTGCCCGAAATCTGATTTTCCAGCACGCGAAGCACTGCGCACATCAATACGGTCTTCCTTCAATACCGCTTCCAGATCATCCCTGAAACGAAACAGGGTCGAGCTGAAAATCGCATGCAGATAATGTTCGTCTTCCAGTAGAATGGTGCCTCCTTGATGCTCAATCGCCTGAATTAACAGCTGCCAGCTATGCGCTGGAGTATCCTGAATTAATTCAAATGGTGCAATCGACTGTTTACTTTTAATTGCATTACTGATGACGCAGTTAGGTGTCTGCGGACACGGTTGCAGATGGCGTTGATCAGCCGTTTTGATCTGATCATGACGGGTTAGAAAGGAGAGTCCGGCCAGATAAATGATCACCAGCACAATGAGTGCAAGCGGGATCAGCTTAAGCGCAAGCATCAGTCTTTTTTGAGCAGGGACTTGAGTTCGGCAAACGGGTTATGGGTGGCTTCAGCGGTGCTGGACTTGCCATGCCCGTACTGCCCGCCCTTCACGTAATCTTCATACCGCGAGTGCTCATTGTCATGACAGTAAATGCATAACAGCTCCCAGTTGCTGCCGTCGGAAGGATTGCAGTCGTGGTCATGATTGCGATGATGTACCGTCAGTTCAGTCAGGTTGGTGCGGGTAAACTCGCGCGTGCAGCGACCGCAGATCCAGGGGTAAAGCTTTAACGCCTGCTCGCGGTATCCCTGGCTGCGTTTATCGCGGTTGGCATGGGCATCGGCGACGATCTTGTCGAGTTTATCCTGATTAAATCGATTATTCATAAGGCTGACTGTGAAAGAAGGAATAGCACGCAGTATAAAACGAAAACTGAAATGAGCAAGTTAGCTTGTGTAAAGAGGCCATCTTTAACTGGGGTTTTTATAGATGCTCAATGAATACCGTTTATGCCGCTGGTTTCACCGCCTTCCGCCATCGCCTGTAGATGAGCCGATGCCGCTGTACCCGCTTCGGAGTGAAATGACTGCCATGGGTCTGGTTGGTCATCGAGATGGATAAATCCTGAGCCGCAGCATTGGCGATGGAGGCAGCGGAAATGGCGAGGGCCAGTAAAGTCTTTTGTATGATGCGCTCCCTGATTGTTGATGGATTCGAGGGACACAGCATGCGCTGCAGATGTTGTTAGAAGATCACGCAGTTATCACGAAAGTATAACATCTGCTTTTTGATGTAAATCAACGCGGCTGCTAATCGGGAATAGTCAGGGGGGTTAGCCAGTATCTTGTGGGTTTTCGAACCGATCAGCTTGCGTCGGATGCAAAAATATTTCGGTTGTTCAGGAATGGATTATCAGCACAGAATCTGGTAGCGAAAAAGGTGCAAAAATCAGTCCTTGAGAGGGATTAGTGCGTTTAAAAAATTTGATAGTGCAGGAAGTAGTCCGGATAATAACAATATCCACTAATTTTGAGTGGATAGCTTCATGGTTTAAAAAAACGGGCCAGCAAAACCCTGAGTATGGCTTATAATATGAGGCACTTTCAGATGATGCAGAAATCCTTTGCCATGTCTGGGGTTTTATGTGTCGCACTTCAACGTTGAGTCCGCACCTTTTGAACGGTGTTCTTATTCGCAACAAGCATTAGAGATATATGATCGCAGAGATTAGGGATGTCAGTGTGGAAAAAAAGATCAAACCATACTGGTTAATGCGTCGTATCCTGTGGCCGGTGTTCGTTGGCTTGCTGTTGCTGGTGTCGATTTCACTGTTTATATTCATCCGCCTTGTGCTGAATAATGCGCAGCTGGAAGTGAATTATGACAGCGCCAGTATGAAGACCAAGTGGGAAACCGACCTGTTTCACCACGAGATCAAGCTGAATGCGCTGGGTCATGGGCTGGCGCGCAATGCCGGGATGCGCCAGGCAATCGAGTCAGGCGACCGCGCACAGTTGCTCCAGATTGGTTTGCCTTTGTACGAGGCGTATAAAAAACAGTTTTTGATAGATACCATGGCCATAGTCAGCCATGATAGCCGCGTGCTGGTGCGGTTTCATTTACTCGAGGCGCATAGTGGCACGCTCAATAATTCCACTATCAACATGGCAATCCCCAGCGGCGGCGTGGCGAACGGCATCGCCATCGGCATGCAAGACAGGCTGTTGAACCGCTCGGTCACACCTGTTTATGAACAGGACAGGCTGCTGGGTTATATCATCGTGGGTGAAACTCTTGATAAGTTACTACAGCATCTCGATGAGGCTTTTGCTGTCAAGCATATCGCCCTGCTGGACAAGGGTTTCCTGTCCCGGCACAAGATGACAGAAGTCATCGATGAAGAATATCACCCGATTGATATGGCGCGTTTTCCTTCGCTGGTTTTGTTCAGCAACAGCATGGTTAATATCCCCGAGCCTTTGCTACACGGGATAGAAAGCGACACCCTGGATAACATCGGAGTGGGTAACATCATCAAAGATGGAAACCGACTGTATGCGCTAGGCAGCCTGCCAATTAAGCTGGAGAATGGCGAGAAGGCGGGTGTTATCCTGACCCTGCGTGATATCACTGAACAACAGCAGAATCTGCAAAACTCAATTGTACAGACCTCGCTTATCAGCCTCCTGCTTATGGCTGGTTTGTTTATTTTTCTCTATCGGATTACCGGCCAGGCTGAGAAAAAACTGATCTCAAGTTACGAAGAGCTGAAGCAAGTCTGGTCCCGGCTGGATCGGGGCGTGCAATACTGGAATGACTCATTGAATGCGATTAAAGATCCTGTATTCATCCACGATGCCGAGTTTCGCATTGTGCGCGCCAACCAGGCGTATGCTGAACGCGCCGGTATGGAACTGGAGGCTATCATCGGTCTGCGCTATCACCATTGTTTCCCCCGCAGCGACAAACCCATGCCCGAGTGTGTGCTCGGTCTGCAATCCGATATTTATGATGAAGAGGAGCACGAGATAACCTTGCCTGACGGCACTGTTTATCGATCGCGTGCGTATGTCACACGAGATCGCAACGGTGCTTATATGCACGCCGTGCATATCATGCTGGATATTACCCGGGAGCGTGAAAGAGAAAAACTGGTGAGTGATAGCGCCGCCAGACTGGGCAGTATCATGCGCGCCGTACCGGTGGGTGTCGGCTTGCTGAAACAGCGTGTATTTCAGTATGTAAATGAAAACGTTTGTGCCATTACGGGTTATGCCCGTGATGAGCTGATCGGCCAGTCGAGCAGAATTCTGTATGCCGATGATGACGAGTTCGAGCGTGTAGGGCGCGAAAAATACGCAGCCCTAAGGGATATCGGGGTTGGCGAGATCGAAACCCGATTGCGGCGCAAGGATGGTGAAATCATCGATGTAAAGATCAGCTCGGTCGCTATCGACAGCAGTGACCTGGATCAGGGGGTTACTTTCACACTGACAGATATCACCTACAGCAAGGCACAGGAAAAAAGGCTGAGGACGCAACTGGAAGAGTTGCAGCGCTTCGAGAAAGTTTCCGTTGGCAGGGAAAAGCGTATCAAGGAGCTCAGGGACGAGATGTCTTCCCTGAAGAATCGGCTCAATGAAAAATGTAATATGAAGCTGACAGGAGACCGGCATGAGTCATGAAAAGGATTTAAGAGCCCTTCAGCTCGAAGTCAAACGCCTTAAAGTAGCGCTGAAGAACGTCGATAAACTCGAACAGCAGCGCGAGCAGTCACGCCACGCCATGCTGAGTATGCTGGAAGACCTTGAGGAAAGCCGTCAGACCATAGAGCATGCCAAGCGGGAATGGGTGGACGCTTTTGATGCGATGATTGACCCTGTCTTTATTCACGATGCCGAGTTTCGCGTGGTGCGCGCCAACCAGGCTTATATAACGCGGGCGGGAAAAACTTACGAGGAGGTTATCGGGCAGTATTATTATCACTGTTTTCCAGAAAATGACGAGCCGCTGGCTTCCTGTAAAAAGAAATTAGTCGCCAATGACTCGGTTTTTGAAGACGAGGAAATCGAGCTGGACAGCGGTGAGATATTTCTGTCGCGGGCTTTCGCCATTCGTGACGATAGCGGTAATTACGTGCATTCCATTCACATCATGCAAAATGTGACAGCAGAGCGAATGGCCATGCGCGTGCTGAAGGAAAACGAGGCCATGCTCGACAGTATTTTAAGAGCATCGGAAGCAGGTATTATGCTGGTTATCGACAGAAACGCGCACTTTGTGAATGATGCTTTATGCGAGTTAACGGGTTATGCGTACAAGGAGCTTGTCGGTAGCAGTACACGCATGCTTTATTGTGATGATGCCGAGTTCGAGCGGGTCGGACAAGATCTGTATCCGCAACTGTTGCAAAAAGGCAGTGCCGAAACGGAAACCTGTTTCAAGCACAAACAGGGGCAGTCACTGGATGTTTGGGTGAAGGGCAGTCAGGTCGATAAGCATGATCCTGCACAGGGCGCAATTCTTACTATCATGGATATCAGCGAGAGAAAGAAATCGGCAAGAATGCTGGAAGAAAACGAAGAAAAATTCCGCAAGATGACAGCAACGGCGCAGGATGCCATCCTGATGATGGATAGCCAGGGGAAAATCAGTTATTTTAATCCGGCCGCCGAAAAAATATTTGGTTACAGTGCCGATGAAATACTGGGTCATAATTTACACGATGTCATTACGCCGGAACGTTATCGGTCGGATGCCAGAAAAGGTTTTGAAAAATTCAGGGAAACGGGCGAAGGCGCTGTACTGGGCAGAATCTTGAATCTTGAAGCTTTGCGTAGGGATGGTAGCGAGTTTCCGGTCGAGTTGTCGATATCGGCCATGCGGCTTAACGGTGAATGGATTGCGGTGGCTTTCTTACGTGACATTACCCAGCGTTTTGAAATGGAAAAAAAAATGCGGCAAGAAAACCGTGCGCGGCGCGTAATCAGTGCCAGCAACTCGGCTCTGATACATGCCGGCGATGAAGCTACCCTGCTGAATACTATTTCTAAACTGATCGTTGCCGAGGAAACTTACCCGCTGGCGTGGGTGGTGCTGTCCGACGAGGATGAGGGGCAGCATTACCGGGTGGCGGCCTATTCCGGCTTGATCGGAGCAAATGAGCTGGAGGGGCTGGGCAACACCTGGGCAAATACAGAACATGGCCAGGGGCCCGCCGCCAGGGCTATCCGTGAATGCAGTCGCCAGCTGGTCACCGATGCTCAGCGCAGCGAGCCCTGTGAGACCTGCCGCAAAATGGCGACTAAATATGATTACCATTCCATACTCAGCATGCCGCTGAAACTGACGGGTAGTGACGACTGTTTTGGGGCGCTGACGATCACCGCGAAAGGTCTGGAGGATTTCTCGCCAGAGGAAGTCGAACTGCTGCAGGAGCTGGCGGATGACCTGGCGTACGGCATAATAGCGCTGCGCACGAACATCGCACGCGACGAGGCCGAGCGGCAGCAACACATCATATTGGAGAAACTCAAAACCAATATGATCAGCACGGTGCAGGCGATGGCCGACACTGTTGAAGTGCGTGATCCCTATACCGCAGGCCACCAGCGTACTGTGGCCGAGCTATCGAGCGCTATCGCTATTGAGATGGGGCTACCCGACAACGAGGTTGAAGGTATCAGGATCGCGGCCACTATTCATGACCTTGGCAAGATTTACGTGCCTTCGGAAATCCTGAGCAAGCCAGGGCGAATTACACCGATAGAGTTTGAACTGATCAAGACGCATAGCCAGGTGGGTTATGACATTCTGAAGAATATCGACTTCCCCTGGCCGATAGCCGACATGGTGCGGCAGCATCACGAGCGCATCGACGGTTCGGGTTATCCGCAGGGGCTGAAAGGCGACAGGATCAGCCAGGGAGCAAAAATCATCGCTGTCGCTGACGTCACCGAGGCCATCGCTTCACACCGTCCTTACCGGGCTGCACTGGGTATAGATTTTGCGCTCAAAACCGTGGAGAAGGATCGCGGTACCGCGTTTCAGGCGGAAGTAGTCGATGCCTGCCTCAGGTTGTTCCGTGAAAAAGGCTACAAGCTTGATTTACACTAATGGCGTAGCTGAATTCAACACCGACAGACGTGGCTTCATCGATCGGCGCATCGGTAATGGGTAGAAATCTTTGACCTGATTTGTCTTCGCCCGAGGAGCTGCCAGCTCTTTGGTCATCACCAGAGGTAAAGACTGGGGGCGTTTACTCCCTGGCCCAAAGGGAGGCTTACGGCATTCCTGCATCAGAACTTTGTGATGGCCGTACCCAAATCGCGTCGAGTACACAATTCTTAACAATTGCGCAGTTGTTACCGCGAGTGTCACCTGTGATACTATTTTTTGATTTTAATCAGCCGCTAATCCAGCCTGCTGCCAGACTGGCATTATTGAATCCTTACCCAGCGTGATAACAATGACTCGAACTCAGCCTCTTAGCCGTTATAAAGTACCGACCCTATTCGCACTATTAGCCGTACTGGCTCTGGCCGGCTGTCAAACCATGTATTACGGCGCGATGGAAAAAATCGGTGTCGAGAAACGCGATATCATGGTTGATCGAGTGGATAACGCACGCGCAGCGCAACAGGAAGCCAGAGAGCAATTCAGCTCGGCACTGGATAAGTTTATCGCGGTGACGAATTATTCCGGTGCTGAACTGGAGAAGCAGTACCGCATCCTCAAGGATGAATACGAAGAGAGTCAGTCGCGTGCCGAAGCGGTTCGTGAGCGTATCCAGTCGGTGGAAGATGTTGCTGGCGCACTGTTCACAGAATGGAGTGAAGAGATCAAGCTGTATTCCAGTGCTGATTTGCGCCGTGCGAGTCAACAGCAGCTGAATTCAACTAAAAAGTCTTACTCAAAGTTAATGCTGGCGATGCAGTCTGCGGAAAAGAAGATTGAGCCGGTACTCGCCGCGTTTAACGACCGGGTACTGTTTTTAAAGCACAATCTGAATGCCAACGCGATTGCATCGCTGAAGAACCAGCGCCAATCGGTAGAGGTTGATATTCAGGCATTGATTAAAGACATGAACCGTTCGATTGCGGAAGCGGACAGCTTTATACAATCCATGTCCGGCGAGTAAACTATGGATTATCAAAAAGTCCTGTTCCTGATCGTCGTTGCTGGTTTTATCGCGTATCACCTGTATCGCAGGAAAATGCGTAACAGCCGCCAGCATTTGATTGATAGCTATCAGTTTCCAGAGGCGATCGCGCGCAAGGTGATGGAAAAATATCCGCATCTGAGTGAGCATCAGGCCGCACTGGTGATGGATGGATTAAGAACCTATTTCCATATATCCAATCGTGCGGGTATGAAAATGGTGTCAATGCCGTCACAGGTTGTCGATGTGGCCTGGCATGAGTTTATTCTGTTTACCCGGGAATACGAGCATTTTTGTCGTAGAGCACTGGGTCGATTTCTACACCATATCCCGGCTGAAGCGATGGAGTCACCGACCAGGGCGCAAAGCGGAATTAAATCGGCATGGGCCCTGTGCTGTCAACGCGAGAACATTCTAGCCCACGAACCAACCCGCTTGCCGGTTCTGTTCGCACTGGATGCCGCACTCGACATCCCCGATGGATTCAGTTACACGCTGGACTGCACCACCTCGACAGGTGCCAGTTTCTGTGCCAGCCATATTGGCTGTGGTTCTGCGCCGGACACAAAACACGAGCGCGATATACACAGCTGTGGTGGGGAGTAGATCCCGGGCAGTTGAAATTTTAATGATCGCTGATCGGTTACAATGTGATTCATTGTATTGATTGTGGTGAGTATTATTTTCTGCGTTTGGGGGCAATATGAACTCAGGTAGTGAAAGATGAATGTTGGGATCTATATTTATGATCAGGCAGAGGTGCTTGACTTCTCTGGTCCCTATGAGGTTATTTCCACCGCTTCCCGGGTTTGTACAGGCGATTTGCCGTTAACGGTTTTTCTGGTTGCTGAGTCGACCGATATCGTGACTGCAAGAGCCGGATTCCGGGTGCTTCCCGACTATGGTTTTAAGTATCATCCGCCAATCGACGTGTTAATCGTCGCTGGTGGAGTGCACACAGATGAGATGAAAAAACCACAGGTGATCGACTGGATTGCACAGCAGGGCGCTAGTGCATCTATCGTGGCTTCCGTATGTACCGGCGCGTTTTTGCTGGCTAAGGCGCAGCTTATCCAGGCCCACAGGGTAACGACACACTGGGAAGACATTGCCGATTTGAGGCAAATGTTTCCAGCTCTGGAAGTGCTTG
>JACNJF010000156.1:33045-39829 GCA_014382695.1 Gammaproteobacteria bacterium
GATTCTAACCGGCAGAATTCTGAAGATGATCAATAGCGCCTACTATGGACTGGCGACCCAGGTTACATCCATTGCTCAGGCAGTATCCCTGCTCGGACGTCAGCAGTTAAGTCAGTTTTTAATGGGGTCTGTGGTCGCCGGTGTCTTTAATAATGCCGGCATCGCTAATTTTCCGATGCGTGAGTTCTGGGAGCACAGTGTCAAAACTGCGATCATTGCGCGTCATCTGGCGATGCAGAATGTCCATATTCTCGATCATGAAGCGTTCTTTACCGCGGGCCTGTTACACGATCTCGGGCTACTGGTGATTGCGCGGGTGGCGCCCGACCTGGTGGCTCAGATTGCGGACAGGAAAAACGATCCGGATAGCGATGTGCTACAGCTTGAAACGGAGTTGCTCGGGGTCACCCATGTCGAGGTTGGTGCGGCATTAATGAAGAAATGGGGGATGCCCAGTCTGATTACACAATGTGTGCAGAAGCACCACTCGGAAGATCATGCGGGACCTTTTGCAATGGATACCAGCATCGTATTTCTGGCCAATCTGCTGAGTCGCTATCCGGTTGAAAGTGATGATGAAGAGTTGCTGGCGCTGCTGACCACGCTGGCAAACTGGGAGCAAACCGGCTGTAGCCTGGAACAGATTAATATTGCCTGCCAGCTGGCCGATGAGCAGTGGCTGGAAGTGATGGAGTCGCTGGGGATGAGCGATGGACGATACGAGAAGGAATGGTTATGAAATTATCGATCTACGGATTAATGTTATCAGCAAGTCTGATCATGACTCAGGCAACTGCCGCAGCCCCTGATTCCTATTATCTGGCGATCAAGGGCGGAATCAGTCTGGGTAGCTATGAAACCGGACTGAATCGCACCATGCTGAAGTATATCCAGCAACAAAAGGCACTCGGCGAGGCACGCCTGATTGCGTTTTCCGGCGCATCTGCAGGCAGTATTAATAGTGTGCTGTCAGCGCTGGATACCTGTATTGCAAACAAGGGCAAGCTGAGTGATACGCTGGAGAATAACTTTATGCGTGACGCCTGGGATATCGGCATCGATGATCTGGTGCCGACGGATGTTTCCAGAGACAAGGCGAGGGCGAATAAGGCCGCAAATGCTGCGCTGGATGGGGATAAAAAGCTGGTCAAAAAAGTACTCAAAAAAACCAAATCGAACGTGTATGCGAGTATCTTTTCGAGAGATGGTTTTGATGCCAAAAAACAACTGCTGAAATCGATGCTGGCAACCCCTGCGGTGCAGGGCTGTTCCATTATCATCACCATGTCGATCACCAAGCTGGAGCCTTATCGTCACCCGATCAAGGAAATTGGTGAAACCATCAATCTGCAGCGCTTTATTATTCCGGTCGAAGTGCTGGTCGATAGTCGCAATCTATTACGCTTTAAAAACTATCACATGAAAAGATCTGCGCAGGATGCTGCGAGTGGTATTCCGAGTCCCTATCTGCGACTGGTAGAGGGACGCGACGGATACATTGATTTTGAGGATTTATGGAAACTGGCGATGGCGTCGAGTGCCTTTCCGCTGGCGTTTGAAGCGGTTGAGCTGTCCTACTGTTTCCCTCATCTGCTGGGAGGGAACCGGTGTACCAGTGGTCAGGCTGAAACCGCCCTGTTCAGTGATGGTGGCCTGTTTGATAATTCGCCGATCGGCGTGAGCTGGGATGTGGCATTACAGAATAATGCGCATGAAATGCACCAGTTAAAGAACATCAAGCTGATCTATATCAACCCGGATTCCTACCGTAGCGAAGATACCAGCGTGGTGAAAAAGGTAGTCACCAGCAATAAAAAAGGGCTGTGGGATTTCGGCGCCTATATCGGTGAATCTTTTCTGACCGCGCAGGAACAGGAATACCGCCTTGCGTTGGCGAATGTACTGAGCCTGGATGATCGTTCTTTTTATATGACCAACCGTTATCATCACCTGCTGGCCGATCTGCATTATCACTTTGGCGCCTTTTATGCGAAAGAGTTTCGTATGCACGATTATCTGGTCGGGATCTATGATGGCGCGCATGTCATTGCGCAGATCGAGTGTGATCGCAAAACAGAGGATTTCAGTAAAACCAATAACCGCTTTGAATCGGTGTATCAAAACTGTGTGCGTGAAGGTGTGCGTAGCTGGGTAGAGCAGGGTGTGAGTCGGGATGCGACGATCAGTCTTCCCACCCTCGATTTTTTCCGTTATCTGTACAATTCCGAATTTAATAAATCGCTCCGAATTGAGGCCGAGCGAAGCAATAAATATATTGCGCTGGCGAAAGCTTTTGGCAGTGTCAACAAGACCAAATCGAATGTGATCAGTTATACGGATTATCTGGATAATTTGTCCAGAGTTAAGCAAAGCCTGCAACTTGAAAAAACCGATGATCTGTATAAGATTCTGTATCAGGGTAAATCCTATACCGCGGAAAAGGCTTCACAGATTTATGCTAATCTGATTCATATGCAGTATCTGTCTTCCAGCTGTGCCTCCTGTGACAGTCATCTTCCGAATCAGAAAATAGGTGAAGTATTATCCGTGGTGGAGCCGATAGTCGATTCCTATCTGGCGCATCACGATACTGAAATCTGGTCACTGCCGATAGCCGGTGCTTTTGGTTTCAGTTACGGTCTGAATATGACACAGCGCAATCAGGTGTTCAGTCTGGACTACCGCCCGGAAGAATTAACCCATAAAAAAATCAGTACCGATTTCAGTCTGGGATTTCATCGCTTTGGCAGCGAGTTTGCAAACGATCATTACCAGAGTCTTTCTGTCGGTCTGACCAGACATAACGATAATATTATTTTCCCGACCTGGGGGTTTGGTTATCAGTATGAAACCAAAGGGCGCAATATTTATAGTGAGGCTGTCGATTCGCTGTACCTGAAAGGAAGCCTGCTGAATGAACTGATTACGATCAAGTTTCTGCACCGATTGGGAACGCTGGAGCAAAATGCGATCCAGACCCGCGAAGACAATGTACTGATACTGACCATGGATCTGGCAAAGATCTGCCAGATCGCGTTGCCCGGTTTATGTCGCTGAGTTAGCCATAGCGGATGCCGCCAGGCCGGCATCCGTCTAACCATTGGCTCTCAGGAAGTTTTATCCGTACTGGCCAGCAGCAGCTGTTTTAATGCATTGATTTCACTCCGCAACATACGCATTTCCTTATGCAAATCCTGCTCGATATGTTCCTGCGTCTGTAGCACTGCCTGTACGGTCTGTTTCTGCTCCGCCTCGCTATAGCTTTGCATGGCGCTGACGATAATCGCAATAAACAGATTCAGCATGGTAAAGGTCGCCACCAGAATAAACGGGATAAAGAACATCCAGGCGTAGGGAAACTGCTCCATCAACGGACGCACTATGCCCATCGACCAGCTTTCCAGCGTCATGATCTGAAACAGGGTGTACAGTGAGCGACCCAGATGACCAAACCATTCCGGGAATGCCTGTGCAAACAGATTGGTCGCGATGACCGCAAACACGTAATACAGCACCAGTAGCATCAGCGCGATCGAGCCGAGGCCGGGGATCGCTGCCAGCAACGCGCCCACCACGCGTCGCATCGACGGTACGACCGTGAGCAGACGTAACACACGCAAAACCCGTAATGCACGCAACACTGCAAACGGACCCGAGGCTGGAACCAGTGCAATACCCACCACCAGAAAATCAAAAACACTCCAGGGGTCGCGCCAGAAGCTACGCCCATGCGCATACAGGCGTAGCAGAATCTCAACCACAAAGATGGCCAGAATCAGGTGATCCAGAGCGAGAATAAAACCTCCGGCAAGCGCCATTGCATCCGGCCAGGTTTCCAGTCCCAGCAACACCGCATTGATGAGTATCAGGGTGATGATGAAGGCCTGTGATCTGGGGTGATAAATCCAGCTGGAGAGTCGTTCACGGAGTGGGCTTAAGGGGGAATTGGTTGTTTCCATGGGTATCCTGCCATTACTATTCTGGCAACAAAAAAAGGGGGGAGTTCATTATGCGACAATGCCGGCTGTATGACAGCAAAAGCCGCTAGTTGGTTTCAGTAGCGCTTTAAATGTTCAGCATTTCAGCCTGAAAACAGCGTGTATTCAGGAAAAATAGATCGCATAAAAATAATACAGGGTAATCCCGGTTGCGCTCAACATCACGAACCCTCTGACTAGCGGCTGCGGTAGCTTACGCGAAAGATGCGCGGCCAGGTAACCGCCCAGCAAAGTACCGACCAGCACGATACTGCCCTGGTACCAGGCGATCATGTCTGCGACGATAAACAGGATCAGCGCGATGATCGAAACACAGGACGACACCAGCAGCTTGAGGCCATTCATCGTATGGATGTTGTGATAGCCGGCCAGTACCAGATAGCTGAGGCTGATAATCCCGAGGCCCGCATTAAAGAAACCGCCATACACACAGATTACCAGCAGCAGTAATAACAGGGCATAGCGTCCTGCCGAGGAAGCATGTCGATGACCTGAAGCCAGTTTTTTCAGCGTCCGGTTTAACGGTGCACCGAACATAAACAGCAGGGTGGCGAATAACAGTAGCCACGGAATGGCTTCCCGAAACACCCACTCTGGCATCCGCGTGAGTAGCCAGGCACCGATAAGTCCACCGAGCAGGCTGACCAGAATAAAACGTGGCAGTTCATGGCGGTGCGCGATCAGATCTTTGCGAAAGGCATAGGTTCCACTGAGATAACCGGATAGCGAGGCAAAGGTATTCGTCGCATTCGCACTCAGCGGAGGAATACCGACAAA
Organism: Gammaproteobacteria bacterium; assembly: GCA_014382695.1. Lineage (GTDB taxonomy): Bacteria > Pseudomonadota > Gammaproteobacteria > JACNJF01. Next base: position 37,821 of record JACNJF010000156.1, read on the forward strand.
CAGCAGCGCCGGAAAGGTGATGAAGCTGCCCCCACCGGCGATAGAGTTCAGAATGCCGCCGAGCAGACCGGCGATGAACAGCAGAAGCAACTCGAAAAGCACAGCTTAAGTCTCGGTAGTGGGTTGGCTTAAAGGGTAGCATTTCCCGCTTTGGACAGTAAGTCACAATATCGATACTGACAGGTCCACGCTTATTCCCCGATCCTGTTGGTAATCTGGATGAAGCAGCATGGCTCAATCTGGCCGGATCAACCGACACGAGCCCGGATTAAAGGGGAAAAATTTTCAGTAATAGAATGTAGGTATATTGTATGGTGATAAAAGCGAACCAGGATGGATCAAAAAGCGGGTCATTAATTCCGTATTTTACAGCCCGATAATCACTCAATATCTATCAAGCTTCGATACCTTATTGACCTGCTCTGGCATAAAGCGGTAATCTTCGAACAATTATAAAAATCATCAATTTTCAGAAGGAACTATAAAAACACATGGAAAAACGACTCTTTATCCCGGTTAATAAGGCAGGGGCTCCGGCTTTTTTCCGCAGACAGATTATTTGTTCTATTCGCTTGCTGGCTTTTCATGCCTGTTCAATATTCATCAAATTAAAACAAGCCCAAACCGAGTTTTACAGTTTCGGGTTAACGCCGTTAACCGAGAAACTGTAGAAATCACTGTTAGCCAAATAAGGAAATAATGGACAGCATATCTAATGATCTTATTGTAATACTCCAATTCTTATTGCCAGGGTTTGTTGCTGCGTGGATATTTTATAGCCTTACTTCTTATTCAAAACCATCGCAATTTGAGAGAGTAATTCAAGCCTTAATATTTACACTGTTCATTCAGGCGCTAGTAAGCATCGTAGAATTTGTTTTGTTAAAAATAGGTAACCATTGGAGCATAGGCCAATGGAGCGAGTCATCACCTGTAATTGCTTCTATCATTATTGCCATTATATTTGGTATCGCTTTTTCCAATTTTGCAAATAATGATAAAATTCATAAACTTTTGAGAAACAAAGGCATCACAAGAGAAACCTCCTTTCCTTCTGAGTGGTTCGGCTCATTTCTGAATAATGTAACTTTTGTTGTCTTGCATTTTAAAGACGAAAGGAGACTTTATGGTTGGCCAATAGAGTGGCCTTCTGAGTCATCCAGTGGTCACTTTGTCATAGCTGACCCTTCATGGCTTGACGAACAAGGGCAAGAGTTAAGAATCACAGGCGTTAATAATATTTTAGTAAATGTTCAAGATGTTAAATGGGTAGAGTTCTTAGAAAAAACATGGGAGAAAGAAAATGGGTAAAAAAGGTTCAAATCCACCACCACCGCTATCACCACCACCTAGCACTGGGCGCCGCGGTATAAATGAAGGAGCAAATGTAAATCCTCCTCCACCCACAAGTACAAGACCAACGCCACCACCTGCACCGCCACCTAAAAAAAATGGCTAACAATCACATCAACGCCGACAGTCAACCGCTACGGCCTATAAAGCAAGGCCTCCGCAGTTGCCTGCCGGTTATGTAAGCGTTGGTATGATTCCCTTTGTCAAGTTTAACCAAAAAAAGACTCTGCCCCTATTTCAGAGCAGAGTCCATCTGTAAGATGAGTTAACGCGCTAGATGAAGTCGGTACATTTCGTCGGTTGTCATGCTGGTATTCGTGGGTTACGACCTTGCGGTCGCCTTGCCTACCTTACTTAGTCCGCCGGGGTGCCTGTCTTCAGTCTAGGTTCGTGGTTCAATCGATGTATCCGATTGCCATCCTAACGCCGTCGGTGGTTGCACCCCACCCGTGACTTGATCCAACGCATTAACTCAGAACTCGTCATGATTGTTTAACTCTCAACATTATGCTGGTACTCGTGATATCCGCTGTTTCGGATCAACTTTGATTAACACAATTTCTCTCGAGATAGCCCAGATATACGCGATCATTTCTCGGGCGATTGCCGTGACCACCACGCTGCGATGTTTACCCCGGTGCATCAGGCGAGCATAA